>NZ_JAHKRK010000215.1 GCF_019396355.1 Pseudonocardia nigra | reverse complement strand
TCGTCGCGGTGTCCGGTCGGGCAGCAACGGCTCCAGCCGTGCCCACTCCGCGTCGGTCAAGTCGTGGCGATCAAGCACAGAAGAGATCTACCGCAGCCCACCCGCATGATCCACGGGACACGCTCTAATCCATTACTCCGACTGGATCGTCCGGATAGCGAACGGATGGCCCGAGTTCATTCCGCCGAAATGGATCGATCCGGAGCAGAAGCCCCGCCGAAATCCACGCCCCGATCCGTGAGAGGCTGCGTTGCCATGCGACCCTCCACGCTCACCAGCTCGGCGAGGTGAGAAGCAGCGATGGCGCGCTCCCCTCGTCAGCCGCGGCGGCACCGGATGCGGAAGCAGCAGCGCCGCGACTCAGCGCACGGCTGGATCGCCTCGGGCGCTGAGGTGACCGTCAAGGCCTACGCCAAGCGGTTCGGCGTCGACCGCTACACCGCTCACGACGACCTCACCGCCCTCGGCTTCCCGCTGACCGAGAAGGACGCCCAGTGGTCGGTCCGGCCACCGAATGTGCCGAAGCGGCCGCGCCCCGAGCAGAGCGAACCGGCCCGGGAGGACGGCCTGTTCCAGTGGGTTCACGTGGGCCACCAGCGGATGTTCGTGGTCGACTACACCTCCGGTGGCGCGCCGATCGGCTACGTGGAGGGTGCAGACTGTTGTGCCGTGGCTGACGAAGAGAGGACCCAACTGCGCGGGGCCGTGTACCGCGCCGACGGCGCCGAGATCGTCGCGCTCATCCGCCGCGGCACCTGCTCGACGGCGACAACGCCCTGCAGCTGATTGGGGACGGCCTGCTCGCCGCACTGGCGGACCGGGTGGACAGCGCGCGGGAGTTGGCCGAGACCTGCGCCGCCCGGCTGCGGTCTCCGTCGAGCTGACGCCGACCGCTACGGAAGGTCGGCGAAATCGAACCGCTCCATGAGGCTCGGCTTGCGCCCGTGCTCGGCACGCAGCTCGCGTATCCGGCGGCCGAACTCCTCCGGATCCGTCACGTCCCGAAGATCACTGAGCAGGTCCACTGCCTGGTCGTACTCCGCAGGCTTCCTCGTCGCGATCAGGGCGGCCACCCGCGTCCACGCCCGATCGACGTCGGCCGCGAGCCCCGCCAGCCGCCGCTCCCGCGCCGCGACACGGAGCCGCTCCTGCTCGGCGGCGGCCTCCCGGCGCCGCTCGTCCACGACCCGCGCCCGCTCCGTCCAGCGCGCGTCAGCCGCGGCGAGCAGCTCCCTCGCCGTCCGGTGCCCCTCGCGGGGCGGCACCGCGCCGCGGAACCGGTGCAGCAGCTCCGCGCGCAGATTCGGATCGGTGCCCCGCAGCAGCGCGAGCAGCACCGCGTCCTTCTCCGCCACCGGCAGGTTCGCGATCCATGACGCCATGTCCGCTTCCGACGGCTCCGGCGCCCCGGGGCTGTCGGCCGCGACGGCGAGCAGGTCGGGATCGATGCGGAGGAACTCCACCACGCTGCTCAGCGACGCGCTCGGCCTCCCGAGCCCCGACGGCACGGGCGGCTCCACCTCCTCGTCCAGGACCTCCCCGTTCTGCACGCACAGGAGCCACGCGAGGTACAGCAACTGCCGATCCCCGGCGAGGACCTCCGCCCGGACAGGAACGATCAACGACAGCCAGCCCTCGCCACCCCAGTCGAGGTCGTCGCCGCCTTCCTCGTCATCCGACACCAGTTCGATGACGACGTCCTCGCCACTGGCCCAGGCGCTGGCCGACTCACCGGCGCAGTACCGCGCTGCCGTGGGAAGGTCGAGCAGCCGTGCCGGCACCCGGAACATCAGCCGACGCGTTCCCCAGTTGGCGAGGTAGAGGAAGGCGTCGTAGTACCGCTTCATCAAGGTGCGCGGATTTCCGCGGAAGTCCCCCCACTCGTAGGTGTTGACGAAGCTGGTAGGCGTGATGTGTGCGCGCGTCGAGAGGGCCCGCACATCGGCGAGCCGGCGCTCGTCGAGCGGGTGGTCGACGGCGACGAACTCGTAGTACTGGTACTCGCTGATGGCTCCTCCTCGCGGGCTCTGTCCTACCTGCCCACCCGCTCAAGGGTGAGCCCGCTCAGGTCCGGGCCACGGCCTCCGGGACATCGACCCCGTGGGGCAGGCCGATCCGGAAGGACGCGGCGGTGTGCTCCCGCACCCAGTGCAGGGTGAACCCGTCGGCGAGGTCGACGAGCACCAGCGCGCCGTCCTCCACGGTGAAGGTAGCTGCCTCGGTCACCACCACGTCGACGGGCCGCAGCGCCGTCAGCGGGAACGTGCACTCCTCGACGATCTTCGGGGAGCCGTCCTTGGCAGTGTGCGTGGTCGCGACGACGACCTTGCGGGCGCCCACCAGCAGGTCCATTGCGCCGCCGACGCCGAGCACGGGTTTGCCGGGGATGGCCCAGTTCGCGATCCGGCCCTGGGCGTCGATCTGCAGGGCGCCGAGCACCGCGACCTCGACGTGCCCGCCGCGGATCATCCCGAACGACGCCGAGCTGGCGAAGTAGGACGCCCCGGTCCGTGCGGTGACGGGCTGCTTGCCGGCGTGCACGAGGTCGGGGTCGACGTCCTCGGGCGCCGGGGTCGGCCCGACGCCCAGCAGGCCGTTCTCGGTCTGCAGGAGCGGGGCGTCGCCGGGCAGGTGCTCGGCCACCAGCGTGGGGATGCCGATGCCGAGGTTCACGACCGCGCCCGGCGGGATGTGCGGAACCACCCGGGCCGCGATGCGCTGCTGGACGTTCATGACCGGTCCCCCTTCAACACGAGGGCGTCGACGAACAGGTGGGGGGTCACGATCGCCTCCGGGTCCAGCCGGCCGACCGGCACGATCTCGTCGACCTCGGCGATGACGAGGTCGGCGGCCGTGGCCATGTCCGGGTTGAAGTTGCGGGCGGTCTTGGCGTAGACGAGGTTGCCCAGCTCGTCGGCGTAGCGGGCGCGCACGAGCGCGACGTCGGCGTGCAGGCTCTCGTGGAACACGTAGCGCTCGCCGCGGATCACCCGCTCGTCCCGGCCCTCGGCCAGGGCCGTGCCCAACCCGGTCTTCGTGTAGAAGCCACCGATCCCGGCGCCGCCCGCGCGGATCGCCTCCGACAGCGTGCCCTGCGGCAGCAGGTCGACCTCCAGGCGGCCCTCCGCGTAGGCGCGCACGACGTCTGGGTTGCTGGTGAAGTACGAGCCGACCGCCTTGCGGACCTTCCCGTCGAGCAGCAGGCGCCCCAGGCCGCGGCCCGGCTCGCCCAGGTTGTTGCTGATCACGGTGAGGTCGCCGACCGTCGGGCTCGCGCAGAGCGCCTCGATCAGGGTCAGCGGCGCACCGACGAGTCCGAAGCCCCCGACCATCAGCGTGGCGCCGGGGGCGATGCGGGCGACCGCCTCCTCGGCGGCCTGTAGGAGCGACCGGTGCTCGGTCACGGGTGTGGGCATCTCGTGATGGTCCGCCACACCGACCGATACTTCCAACATCTGTTCTGTACCTACCCATACATTCCGGGTCTAGGATTGCGGGCATGCACCACCGGCGGCTCCAGTACTTCGTCGCCGTGGCCGAGGAGCTGAGCTTCACCCGGGCCGCCGAGCGCCTCCAGATGGCGCAGCCCCCGCTGAGTCACCAGATCGGCCTGCTCGAGAAGGATCTCGGTGCGCAGCTGTTCGACCGGTCCCGCCGCGCGATCCGCCTCACCGCCGCGGGACGCGCGCTGCTGCCCGAGGCGCGGCGCCTGCTCGCCGACCTCGACCGCACCACCCGGATGGTCCGCCGGATCGGCGAGGGCAGCGTGGGCCGGTTGTCGATCGGGTTCGTCCCCTCCGCCGCCAACGGCGATCTCCCCGATCTTTTGCGCGCCTACCGAACGGGCCACCCGGACGTCGAGCTGGTACTGCGCGAGATGGAACCCGACGCGCTGGTTCGCTCGCTGCACGACCGGCAGCTCGACGTCGCGCTGCTCTACCTGCCCGTCACCGATCCCGAACTGGTGTGGCGGCACGTCGCCACCGAGGTGCTGCTCCTCGCCCTGCCCGCTCACCACCCCGCCGGTGCCGCCGAGTCCGTGAACCTCCAGGACGTCCGCGACGAGCCGTTCGTCCTGCCCGAACAGCACGACGTCCCGGGCCTGCACTCCCGGATCACCCAGCTCTTCGCCGACGCCGGGGTCACCCCGCACGTCGCGCAGCAGGGCGTATGGATGGTCCAGACCGTGCTCGGGCTGGTCGCGGCGGGCATCGGCCTCGCCGTCGTCCCCTCCTCGGCCGCGACGCTGCGCCGCATCGGAGTCGTGCTCCGCCCGCTGCGTGGCGCGCCGCAGACCGTCGAGCTCGCGGCGGTGTGGCGCCGCGACCACGGGTCGAGCCTCGTCACCGGATTCGCCCGGGCGCTGCCGCGAGAGGAACCCCGAGACCGATGAGTCCTGCCGACCCGGCCCGTAGAACGGGCAGGGGTCGCCGATCGCGCGGCCCACGGATGAGGAGGACACCGTGCCGAGCACGATCCAGCCGATCATCATGACGGAAGATCTGGACCGCCTGCAGACCTTCTACACCGCGCTGCTCGACGCGAAGGAGACCGAGCGGTTCCCGGCCGAGGGGCCGACGTTCTTCGTGGGGCTGCGCGTCGGCGACTCCGACCTGGGGCTCGTGTCGGAGTCGGCCGGCGCCGCCGATGCCCCGCAGCGCATGCTGCTGAGCGTCGACGTCGACGACGTGGTCGCCCGCCTCGAGCAGGTCGAGACGCTCGGCGGCCGAGTGCTCGGGCCGCCCAACGACATGCCGTGGGGCCAGCGCGTCGCGCACATCCAGGACCCGGACGGCAACGCCGTCAACCTCACGCAGCCGATCTGATTCGTCCGGCCGAACGGGGTCCGACCGGCGGCGCCTGGTCGCGGCCCATCCCCCACCGGAGCTGAGCACTGCAGGTGCGACGCGGGCATGATCGTCGTCATGTCTGCACACGACGTTGCGCGACTGCGGCGGGTCGTCACCCGGTCGATCAGCCCGGAGAACCCGACGGGCGCGCCGGGGCAGGGCGGTCGGGCCACGTCGGGGACCGGCGCGGGCCCCGGGCGCGAGCTGGGCCGGGGCTGGAAGATCTCGCCCAGCGTCGAGATCGGCCCGCGGCAGCGGGTCGACCTCGCCGCGATCGAGGGAGCCGGCCGGATCACGCACATCTGGCTGACGACCCACCCCGACCACTGGCGTTCGCTGCTCCTGCGCGCCCACTGGGACGGCGCGGTCGAGCCGGCGATCGAGGTGCCGGTCGGCGACTTCTTCGGGCAGGGGTGGGGGCGGTTCGCGCAGCTCAGCTCGTCGATGGTCGCGGTGAACCCGCACGGCGGGTGCAACAGCTACTGGCCGATGCCGTTCCGGACCGGCGCCCGGCTGAGCATGGAGAACCTGACCGACGCGCCCGTCGTCCTCTACTACCAGGTCACCTACGAGCTGGGCACGGACGAGAGCGCCAGCGGGTACCTGCACGCGCACTGGCGGCGGTCGAACCCGGTGCACGGCGCGCTGCACACCCTCCTCGACGGCGTTCGCGGCGCCGGGCAGTACGTCGGCACCTACCTGGCCTGGGGCGTCAACTCCCGGGGCTGGTGGGGTGAGGGCGAGATGAAGTACCACCTCGACGACGACGAGGGCTTCCCCACCATCTGCGGCACCGGCACCGAGGACTACTTCGGCGGCGCCTGGAACTTCGACGTCCCCGGCCAGGGGTACACCGCGTACACGACCCCGTACCTCGGGCTGCACCAGATCATCCGGCCGGACGGGCTGTACGAGAGCCAGCAGCGGTTCGGGATGTACCGCTGGCACGTCCCGGACCCGATCTGCTTCGCGTCCCGGATCCGGGTCGAGGTCCAGGCGCTCGGGTGGCGCAGCGGCCACCGCTACCTGCAACGGCACGACGACATCGCGTCGACGGCGCTGTTCTACCTGGACGGGCCGAGCGGCCCGCGCCCCGCGACGCCGACGCTCGACGAACTCGAGCAGCTCTGAGGCGACCGGGTCACTCCTCGTCGAGGCGGAACCCGACCTTCATTCCCACCTGGAAGTGGGTCACCTGGTCCTCTTGCACCGCCCCCCGGATCTCGGTGACCTCGAACCAGTCGACGTGGCGCAGGGTCTGGGTGGCGCGGGCCAGGCCGTTGCGGATCGCCGCGTCCAGGCTCTCCGGGCTGCTGCCGACGATCTCTGTCACGCGATACACGTGGTTCATGAGAGCAGGAAACCACCACGGCGGGCCTCGCGCTGGGTACGACGGGCAGATCCCGCGTCCGCGCACCGCCCGCTCACGGCTGGAGCTTCTCGAGCCGCTCCACCGCCGCCCGCAGCGTCTCCAACCGCTTGGGGAACGCGAAGCGGATCTTGCTCTCCCCGAACTCGGCGTTCTCCGGCCGCCAGAACGAGACGGCCGGAACCGCCGCCACCCCGATCTCGGTGATCAGCCTGCGGGCGAACGCGACGCCGTCGCCCGCGGGTCGAGCGGCCGGGTGTCGCACATGACGTAGTACGACCCGTCGGGGCGGCGCAGCCCGAACCCGATCCGCTCCAGCGCGTCGCATAACAGGTCGCGCCGCTCGCGGTAGCCGGCGGCCAGGGCCGTGTAGTACTCCGGTGGCATCCCCATCGCCGCGACGCCCGCGGCCTGGAACGGTGCGGGCGCGGCGATCGTGAGGAAGTCGTGGACCTTGCGGATCGCCGCGGTGAGGTCCGGCGGGGCGACGGTCCAGCCGACCCGCCAGCCGGTGACGGCGTAGGTCTTCGACAGCGCGTTGACGGTGATGGTCCGGTCCTCCAGGCCGGGCACGAGCGCGGGTGGCAGGTACTCGCCCGGGTCGAGGTAGTGGATGTGCTCGTAGATCGAGTCGACGACGAGGACCGCGTCCCAGCGTTGGCACAGCTGCCAGCAGGGCGAGCTCCTCGGCGCGGTAGATCCTCCCCGTCGGGTTGTTCGGGTGGCAGAGGAACACGGCCTTCGTCCGCGGTCCGAACGCCGCGCGCAGCTCCGCCTCGTCGACGCTCCAGTCGGGCTCGCGCATCCGCACGTGCCGCGGCACCGCGCCGGCCAGGATCGCGTTCGGCCGGTAGTTCTCGTACCAGGGCTCGAAGAGGACGACCTCGTCGCCCGGGTCGAGCAGCGCGAACGTCACCGCCATGAGCGCCTCCGTCGCCCCGCAGGTGACACACAGCTCGGTGTCCGGGTCGATCGACCAGCCCGGGTAGGTGCGCGCGGTCTTCGCCGCGATCGCCTCCCGTAACTGCGGCGTGCCGAACGTCATCGGGTACTGGTTGTCGTCAGCCGCGATCGCCGCGCACGCCGCGTCCTTCAGCTCGGGCGGGCAGGCGTAGTCGGGGAATCCCTGGCCCAGGTTGATCGCACCGTGCCGCGTGGCGAGCCGGAACGTCTCCCGGATCACCGACTCCGTGAACTGCTCGGCCTTGCCGCTCGTCCGGGCCATAACCGACGATCCCGCACCGTCGGAGGGGAAGTCGAGCCCCGGAGCGGTCAGGCGAAGGCGGGGATTCCCGTGACGGCCCGGCCCATGATCAGCGTGTGGATCTCGTCGGTGCCCTCGTAGGTGCGCACGCCTTCGAGGTTGTTGGCGTGCCGGGCGGGCGAGTGCTCCAGGGTGACGCCGTTGCCGCCCAGGATCGTGCGGGCCTCCCGGCAGATGGCGATGGCCTCGCGGACGTTGTTGAGCTTGCCGAAGGAGATCTGCTCGGGGGCGAGCGCGCCCGCGTCCTTGAGCCGGCCGGTGTGCAGCGCGACGAGCAGACCCTTCTGGATCTCCAGGACCATGTCGACGAGCTTCTGCTGGGTCAGCTGGAACGCCGCGATCGGCTCGCCGAACTGCCGGCGCCGCAGCGCGTACGCGAGCGCGGTCTCGTAGGCGTCGCGGGCGGCGCCCATCGCCCCCCACATGATCCCGTAGCGCGCCTCGTTCAGGCAGGTGAACGGGCCGCGGAGGCCCTGGACGGCCGGCAGCACCGCGTCGGCGGGCAGCCGGACGCCGTCGAGCGCGATGTCGCACTGGATCGACGCACGCATCGACAGCTTCGGCTCGATCGCCGTGGCCGTGAAGCCCGCTGCGTCCGTCGGGACGACGAACCCGCGCACGCCCTCGTCCGTGCGCGCCCAGATGACGGCGACGTCGGCGACCGAGGCGAGGCCGATCCAGCGCTTCGCCCCGTCGAGCACCCACCCGTCGCCGTCGCGCCGACCGGTGGTGGTCATGCCGGCCGGGTCGCTGCCCGCGTCCGGCTCGGTGAGCCCGAAACAGCCGATGAGGTCGCCCGCGGCCATGCCGGGCAGCCAGGTCCGCTTCTGCTCCTCGGTGCCGAACTTGTGGATCGCGCTCATCGCGAGCGACCCCTGCACGCTGACGAACGTGCGCAGCCCCGAGTCGCCCGCCTCGAGCTCCAGCGCCGCGAGGCCGTACTCGACGGCGCTGCGGCCCGCGCAGCCGTAGCCGGTCAGGTGCATCCCGAGCAGTCCGAGCGCCCCCATCTCCGGCACGATCTCGCGCGGGAAATGGGCGTCCTCGTACCAGCGCGCGATGTTCGGCCGGATCCGGGCGTCGACGAACGCGCGCACCTGGTCGCGCAGCGCGCGCTCCTCGGCCGTGAGCAGCCCGTCGAGGTCGAGGTAGTCCCGCGCCCGCGCGGTGATGTCGGGTTCTGGCATCGGCATCCCTCGTCGAGTGCTCGGTGCGTCCAGGGAACGGATGCCCGATCCGGCGCCGTTCAAGACCGCTGCGCCAACCCGGCCCGGATCCGGAACTTCTGGATCTTCCCGCTCGCGGTGCGCGGCAGCTCGTCGACCACCTCCAGCCGCTCGGGCCAGTACGGCCGGGCGATGCCCTTCTCCCCCAGGTACGCCCGCATCTCCTCGAGGGTGAACCCGTCGGCGCCCGGCGCGAGGGTGACGACGGCGCACGCGCGTTCCTGCAGCCGCGGGTCGGGCACCCCGACCACCGCGACACCGGCGAGCTTGGGGTGCTCGTAGAGCACGTTCTCCAGGTCGGCCACCGGGATGTTCTCGCCGCCGCGGATGATCACGTCCTTGCTGCGGCCGATGATGCTCAGGTAGCCGTCGGCGTCGATGACGGCCAGGTCACCGGTGTCGAACCACTCGCCGTCGAACGAGGCCGCCGTCATCTCGGGCCGTTCGAGGTAGCCGACGAACAGGAACGGCCCGGTGACCTGCAGCGCCCTCGGTCCCGGCCGGCAGCGGCGCACCCGCGGCGTCGACGACGCGGATCTGCATCCCCGGCCACGGGAACCCGTCGCGCTCGACGAGCTTCTCCTCGGGGTCGCCCGGGATGCCGAGCGTCACCAGCGCGTTCTCGCTCTGGCCCCACCCGCCCAGGACGGTCAGCCCGGGCAGCGTCGCCCCGGCCTCGCGGACGATCGCGCGTGGGATCGGGGCGCCCATGCAGCAGAAGCGCTCCAGCGACGACATGTCGTGCTCGGCGAGGTTCGGCGCGGCGAGGGTGTCGTGCAGGAACGGGGTGGCCGCCGACGTGTAGGTGAGGCGGTGCCGCTCCACCAGCTCGACGAACCGCTTCGGGTCCCAGACGTCCTGGTAGACGGCCGTGGCGCCGCCGACCTGCGTGGGCAGCCGGACGCCGTAGAGGAATCCGGTGAGGTGCGCGAACGTCGAGGCCATGTGGATGACGCTGTCGGCGCCGACGCCCAGCCGGTCCGGCAGTGGAGCGTTCGCGGCCATCAGCGTGTTGTGGGTGTGCATCACGCCCTTGGGCTCACCCGTGGTGCCGGAGGTGAAGATCAGCAGGGTCACGTCGTTCGGGTCCGGGCGCAGCCGGGCGAGCTCGGCCGGGTCCCGTCGCTCCTCCCACGGCGTGTCGAGGAACTCCCGCCAGGACGTCTGCGTGGCGTCGGTGTCGCCGTCGACCACCAGGACGTGCCGCATTGCGGGCCAGTCCGCGCGGAGCCGCGCCACCATCCTGGGGTGGTCGTAGCCGCGGAACGTCCGCGGCACGACGATCACCGTGGACCGGGCCAGGCCGACCATGAACCCGACCTCGCGCTCCCGGTAGATCGGGATGAGCGGGTTGTTCACCGCACGGATCCGGGTGACCGCGAAGTGCACGATCAGGAACTCGATCCAGTTCGGCAGCTGGTAGGACACCACCTCGCCGGGCCGGACGCCGAGCTCCAGCAGGCCGAGCGCGGCGCGGTCCGACAGCCGCTTCAGCTCGCCGTAGGTGATCTCGCCGCGGGCGTCGATCGCCGCGAGCTTGTCGGGGCAGCGAGCGGCGACCTCGTCGAGGTCGTCGGTGATCAGCCGGTTCGGCCAGCGGCCGTCCCGGGTGTAGCGCTCGATCTTCTCCTGGTCAGGGTCGTGTCACGCACCATGGCAACGTCCTTGTCGCGCGGGGGTCCGGGGTCAGCTCATGGTCAGGCCGCCGCTGACGCTGACGGTCTGGCCGGTGATGTAGGCGGCCTCGTCGGAGGCGAGGAACGCGACGGCGTTGGCGACGTCGGTGGGCTCGGCGAGCCTGCGGAACGGGATCGCCTTCGTCAGCGACTCGCGCAGCTTCGGTCCGGCGAAGGAGGCGAACAGCGCCGTGTCGGCCGGGCCGGGGCAGACACAGTTGACGTTGACCTGGGCGCGGGCCATCTCCCTGGCCGCCGACTTGGTGAACGCGATGACGCCGCCCTTGGCCGCGGAGTACACCGCCTCACCGGAGGACCCGACCCGGCCCGCGTCGGACGCGATGTTCACCACCGAGCCGTGGCCCTGCTCGGCCATCACCGGCAGCACGGCCTTCGAGGTGTTGAGCACGCCGTAGAGGTTGATCTGGATGACCCGGTCCCAGTCGGCGGGATCGGAGTCGACGAACGGGCCCGCCTTGTCCCAGCCCGCGTTGTTGACGAGCACGTCGATCCGGCCGAACCGGTCTCGTGCGTGCGCGACCATCGCGCGCACCGACTCGCGGTCGGTGACGTCGGCCCGCACCCCGACCGCGCCGCCCCCGATCGCGTCGGCGGTCTCAACCGCGCTCGCCTCGTTGATGTCGGAGACGACGACCGTGGCGCCCTCCGCGGCGAGCTTCTCGGCAATGGCGCGGCCGATGCCCTGCCCGGCCCCCGTCACGATGGCGATCTTGTCGTCGAGCTTTCCCATGCTTGCCTCTCATCAGGGTGCGAGCGCGCGGCCCAGCCGTTGCCGGGCGATCACGAGCTTCATGATCTGTGCGGTGCCGTCGCCGATCTGCAGGCCGAGGACGTCGCGCAGCCGCTGCTCGATCGGCAGCTCGGTGCGGTAGCCGTACTGGCCGTGCAGGAGCAGGCACTGGGTGATGACGTCGTAGGCGGTCTTCGGCGCCCACCACTTGCACATCGCGGCCTGCGCGGTGTGCGGCTGTCCGGCATCCTTGAGCCACAGCGTTTGCTGGCACAACAGCCGCGCGGCTGCGAGCAGCGTCTCGGCCTCGGCGAGCGGGAACGCGACGCCCTGGTTGGTGCTGAGCGGGCGGTCGAACGCCTCGCGCGTGCTGACGTGGCCCCACGTCTCGTCGACGGTCTGCTGCGCCGCGCCGATGCACTGCAGCCCGATCAGCGCGCGGCTGAAGTCGAAGCCCTGCATGACCTGGCTGAACCCGCGCCCCTGCGCACCGAGCAGGTGGTCACCGGGGATCCGGACGCCGGCGAAGTGGGCGGCACCGCGGCCGACCGCCACGGTACCCATGTCGGAGTAGGGCTCGCGCGTCACGCCGGGCAGGTCGAGCGGGACGAGGAACGCGCTGATGTCCTTGCCGCGCTCCTGCGCCGGGCCGGTGCGGGCGAACACCACGACGGCCGCGGCGTCCCGCCCGAACGACAGCGACTTCACACCGTCCAGCACCCAGTCCGCCCCGTCGCGCACCGCGGTCAGCCGCGGCATCCCGGCGTCGGATCCGCCGTGCGGCTCGGTGAGCCCGATCCCCACGATCTCCTCGCCCGAGCAGATCTTCGGCACCCAGTGGGCGGCGAGCTCCGGCGGGGCGTTGCCGGCGAGGATCTGCGCGACCAGCGACCCGACGACCTGCAGATAGGCGACGTTGATGTCGCCGCGGCCGATCTCCTCGGTCACCAGCCCGGCGGTGAGCCGGTCCCGGCCCTGCCCACCCAGCTCGCACGGGATCTCCGGGGCGATCAGCCCGAGCCCGCCGAGCTCCCGGCGCAGGTCCGGCTCGATCCGGCCGTCGCGTTCCCGGGCGCGGTACCCGGGCGCGAGCCGCACCTGCGCGATCGCCCGCGCGCGGTCGCGGTACTCCTGCTGGCTCGAGGTGAGGTCGAACTGCACGGCTCGCTCCCGCTCAGTGCCAGTTGACGTGCTGGACGAAGTCGGGCTTGCGCTTCTCCGCGAACGCGGCCGCGCCCTCGAGTCCCTCCGGCGACGCGGTGAACAGGTCCAGCGCCGACATGGCCATGTTGGACAGCCCGGCCTGGTGGTCGGTGTCGGCGTTGAACGACTGCTTGAGGAACCGGATCGCCGTCGGGCTCTTCTCCGCGACCTCGTACGCCCACCGCTTGGCCTCGTCGAGCAGTTGATCGGCCGGGACGACGGCGTTGACCAGCCCCATCCGCTCGGCCTCGGCCGCGCTGTACTGGCGGCACCAGAACCAGATTTCGCGCGCCTTCTTCTCCCCCACCACCCGGGCGAGATAGGCCGAGCCGAACCCGGCGTCGAACGAGCCGACCTTCGGGCCGGCCTGCCCGAACCGCGCGGTCTCGCTCGCGATCGACACGTCGCACAGCACGTGCAGGACGTGCCCACCGCCGACCGCGACCCCGTTGACGGCCGCGATCACCGGCTTGGGGATGTCGCGGATCAGCTTGTGCAGGTAGCCGATCTCGAACATGCCGCTCTCGGTGGGGCCGTAGTCGCCGGTCTCGGCGCGCTGCTTGACGTCGCCGCCGGTGCAGAACGCCTTCTCCCCCGCCCCCGTGAGGATCACCGCCTGCACGCGCCGGTCCGCCCACGCCGCCCGGAACGCCCTGATCAGCTCGTCGACGGTCCGGCCGCGGAAGGCGTTGTAGCGCTCCGGCCGGTTGATCGTGATCACGGCCGCCGGGCCGTCGACCTCGTAGCGGATGTCCTCGTACTCCTGCCCCATTGCCGTCTCCCTCGTCCTACCGCGACCTGCATTGACCACGGTGACAAACTTTGACTCGAGGGTCAATAGCTGATTCCAGGGTCGACAACTAGGCTGCGCACGACAGCGGGAGTGCGACGCGGGAGCGGGGATGAGCACGGAAGAGGCCGTGACGAGCGGGACGACCCGCCCGTCGTCGAGCCGTGTGGAACGCAAGCGCGGCCGCCGGATCCAGGCGATCCTCACCACCGCGGCCGAGCTGTTCGGCGAACGCGGCTACGACGCGGTGAGCCTGGAGGACGTCGCCGACCGGCTCGACGTCACCAAGGGCTCGCTGTACTACTACTTCGCGAGCAAGGACGAGCTGGTCACCGCGGCCATCGAGACCCTGGGCAACGACTGGACCGCGCGCCTGGAACGGCTGCCGGAGGCCCAGCCGGGGCGGGCACTACCGGCGCGGCTGCACGCGCTCATCCGCGAGCACATCACCATCGCGGTGCGGGAGTACCCCGCGGCACTGCGGCTGTTCCTCGTGCCGCGGGAGTGGCCCGCCGAGCAGCAGGCCCGGATCAAGGAGCTGCGGCGGCGCCACGACCGGCTCTTCCGGCAGGTCATCGAGGAGGGCGTCGCCGCCGGGGAGTTCACGGTGACCGGGATCGACCCGGTCCTGCAGTGCATGCACGCGTCGATGTCGCAGGCGCCGATCTGGTGCGGGCATCTGCACGGCGAGGAACTCGACGAGGCGATCGCGCAGCTCACCGACACGCTGATGATGCTGGTCGGCGTCCGGTCCGCCGACTAGGCCGTCGCTCGCGGCACCGACGAGCGACCCCGGTTGCAGGAAAGCCACTTTCACGCAACCACATGGCGTGAAAGTGGCTGTCAGGAGAATCGACCGCAGCCTATGAGGCCTTGGCGAGTGTGACCTCGTATCCGAGGTCTTGGAGTGCCTTGAGGTGGCGGT
>NZ_JAHKRK010000214.1 GCF_019396355.1 Pseudonocardia nigra | reverse complement strand
TGCTCGATCGGCTCGCCGACCGCTACCCGGAGCTCGGCTGGGTGTTCGTGTACACCCACGAGGCGCATCCCGGCGACCGCGTCCCACACCACGACTCGTTCGAGACCAAGCTCGCGCACGCCCGTCTGCTGCGTGACGAGGTCGGCATCAGTCGGCCGATCCTGGTCGACGACCTCGCCGGCACCGCGCACCTCGCCTTCGGCGGGCTACCCAACATGACGTGGGTGCTCGACCGCGGCGGGACGATCGTCTACAAGGCCAGCTGGACGAACGCCGCGAACCTCGAGTCGTTCCTGCAGCGCTACCTCGAGGTCCGGCGAAACCGGTCGGCCGGCCGTCAGATCGGTCCGTACTACACCGAGCAGCTGGAGCTGCGCGACGTCGCCCGGGAGGCGTTCATCGCCCGGCTCGAACGGAACGGGCAAGCCGCCATCGAGCAGTGGCACCGCGCCCAGCGGCTGCGCAGCCCCGGCGCCTAGCCATGTGCGCGGCCGGGCTGCCCCAGCCGAGCGGTCACAGGGAGCATGGCGCCGGTCGAGTACCTTCTTCGCAGGCGGAACGGGCATGCGCCCGGCGGGGGCGGGGTATGCGCTCGCGTGAGCCTGACGATCTCCCACGGCCCGTTGTCCGCGCACGCTCGGACCACCGTCAACTACCGGATCGACGGGCCCGCGCACCGACTGTTCCTCGACCCGTTCCCACGCCGGGTCCGGGCGGTGTTCGCCGACAGGACCGTGCTCGACACCGACCGCGGGATGCTGCTGCACGAGACCGGGTTGCTGTCCCAGCTCTACGTTCCCCGCGACGACGTGTGCACCGATCTGCTCGAGGACAGCGCCCACCGCACGCACTGCCCGTTCAAGGGCGACGCGGCCTACCACTCAATGCGGGTGGGTGACCGGATCGCCGAGCACGCGGTGTGGAGCTATCCGGTTCCGATGCCGGGCGCGGAGTGGCTGGGCGGCTACCTCGCGTTCTTCTGGGATCGGATGGACGCCTGGTTCGACGAGGCCGAGCAGGTGTACGGCCATTTGCGCGACCCCTACCACCGGGTCGACACCCGCCCGAGCGCGCTGCGGGTGCGCGTCGTGCTGGATGACCGGCTGCTCGCCGAAACCGACCGGCCGGTGATGCTGTCCGAGACCGGCCTACCGAACCGACTCTACCTGCCCGCCGACGACGTGCGGTCCGGTGCGCTCACCGCGAACACGACCACCAGCGTCTGCCCGTACAAGGGCACCGCCGACTACGCCGACGCGGGCAGCGTCGCCGACGTCGCGTGGCGGTACCGCGATCCTCTTTCCGACGCCGCCGCAGTCGCCGGCCACTGGTGCTTCGACGACGAGAAGGTGCAGGTGCAGGTTCGACGATCCGGGGACGGGTGACCGGCGAACGGGAATGACGGAGATTGGAGATGTCCAGGATCGGGCACGCTGCAGCGGTGGAGGCGTGTCGCTTCCCCGGCGCGTCGATCTCGCCCTTGCCATCGGCGAGAGCCTGTGCGCCAATTCGAGGGGCTGCGCGCTGCCCGCCGGAGTCCGCTGACGGAAGGAGCCCACTCATGGGAGATGTCGTCTACGTGTCCCAGGTCCGGATCGAGCGCGAGGCCGGGCCGGTGCGCCGAGCGTACCTCCCGGCGGAGGCGGAGCCGGTGCTCTACGGGACGCACGGCCCGGTGGCCGAGCACTACGGCACCGCGCCGGGGGAGTTCCCCGAGCACGCAACCACGCTGGACCACGTCGTCGGCGCCGCCGCCGGTTGACTGACCGGCACATTCGCCGGCGCACTCGCGGCCCGGCGGATCGACCCCACCGGTCTGGTGGGACACGCCCGTGGAGAGATCGAACTCGAGGGTCAGGTCCTGGTCATCAAGCGGATCCACGTCGCGTACAGCGGGGTGGAGATACCGGCGGACCGCCAGGATGCAGCCGAGCGTGCACTGGACACGCACCAGCACGCCTGCCCCGTTTCGCGCAGTATCGAGGCGGCGATCCAGGTGACGACCGGCTGGGCCCGCTGATGACGACGTCATTTTCGACGCTCGTCATTCGACGCCGCCCGTCCTGCGGCACAAGACACCGGGCCAAGGGGCCGTCCTGGTCACCGTCCTCCTGGCACCGGCCGCCCTGACGCTCTGCCGCGGTCTCAGGCTACTCGTCCGAGCGAGCAGGGCAGCGGAAACGGGACGCCGGGAAGATCACGTCACGGCGCCCTGCTGCGGCCGAGCGCGACACTCCCATGAGATTCGTTTCCGCCGAGCGGTCGGCCCTGCACGCGCGGAAGTTCGACTGCGACGCATCGACCCCTCGCCGGGGTCGGATCACGATCGGTCCGCCTGCTCGATGATCCGGCACACCACGGCGTCCTGGCCGCGGCGCCGGCTCTCCTGGGCGGCCCGGCGCGCGGCGACGAGGGTGCGGCGGAGCTGGCGCAGGTCGGCCAGCGTGCGGTCGATGTCGGCGATGTGGCTGTCCAGCAGCGCGGTGACCCGTCCGCACGGGGCCGCGCCGTCCCGCTGCAGATCGAGGATGTCCTTGATCTCGGCCAGGGTCAGGTCCAGCGCCTTGGCCTGGCGGATGAACCGCAGCACCGCCACGTCCTCATCGGTGAAGACGCGGTAGCCGGCATCCGTGCGCTCGGCCGGGGGCAGCAGCCCCTTGGCCTCCCAGAGCCGGACCGCCTTCGGGCTCACCCCAGCGGTCTCGGCGGCGGCACCGACCGTCATACCCAAAGCCGTGTCCTTCCCGTCGGATTCTCCCTTCACCTTACCCCTAGGGAAGGGTTTTAGCGTGTCGTCGGACCGATCGACAGAAGATCGAGTTGATCGAGGACCAGTGCTACGACGTCGCCGGCTACCGCCGGGTGACCTCCCGTGAGGAGGTACCACGGTGGCACGAGGCGCAACGGCGGCCGTCCGCAGCACCGAAACGGGGGGTCCCGGGCAGGTCCAGCGCGTCGACTTCACGGTCGAGGGCATGATGTGCGCGTCCTGCGCGATGCGGGTGCAGAAGGCCCTGAACAAACAGGCCGGGGTGACCGCGGCGGAGGTGAACTTCGGTACCGCCGGCGTGCACGTCGACTACCGGCCCGGTGAGGTCGATGTCGACGTCCCGCGTGCAGCCGCCGACCGGGCCGGGTATCACCTCGAGCCGATCACCCCCGCCCGGGACCGAGGAGACTGAGCGCGAGCGGCGGCGCTGGCTGTGGCGGGTCTGGCTGGCGTGGCCACTCGGCGTGCTGGTGTTCGCACTGAGCATGGCAGTCGGGGATCAGCCGTGGGCGCGGTGGGTCGCGTTCGCCGCGACGGTCCCGGTGCAGTTCGTGGCCGGCTGGCCGTTTCTGAAGGTGGCCGCGCAGCGGGCACAGGCGTTCAGCGCGAACATGGACACGTTGATCGCGATGGGCACGCTCACCGCGTTCATCTACTCGACCTACCAGCTGTTCGTCGGCGGTCATCTGTACTTCGACACCGCATCGATGATCATCGCGTTCCTGCTGCTGGGCCGGTACTTCGAGGCCAAGGCCCGGGGTCAGGCCTCGGCTGCGATCGGCAAGCTGCTGGAGATGGGCGCGAAGGAGGCCCGACTGCTCGTTGACGGTTCGGAAAAGCGGGTGCCCGTGGACCGCGTCCACGCCGGTGACCTGGTCCGGGTCCGGCCCGGGGAGAAGATCCCAGTCGACGGCGAGGTCATCGACGGTCGCGCCGCGGTGGACGAGTCGATGCTCACCGGTGAGCCGGTGCCGGTCGAGAAGGGTGGCCGGGGACGGGGTGGCCGGCGCGACGATCAACGCCGACGGGGTTCTGACTGTGCGTGCCACCGCGGTCGGGTCGGGCACCGCCCTGGCGCAGATCGTGCGCATGGTCGAGCAGGCCCAGGGCGGCAAGGCGCCGGTGCAGCGGCTGGCCGACCGGGTCTCCGCGGTCTTCGTCCCGATCGTGATCGGCGTCGCCCTGCTGACCTTCGCCGGATGGGCGCTCGTCGCCGGCGATCCGGCCGGGGGATGACCGCCGCGGTGGCCGTACTGATCGTCGCCTGCCCGTGCGCGCTGGGTCTGGCCACCCCGACCGCGATCATGGTGGGCACCGGGCGCGGCGCCGACCTGGGCATCCTGGTCAAGGGCGCCGAAGCGCTGGAAGGTTCCAAGAAGATCGACACGGTGGTGTTCGACAAGACCGGCACCCTCACCCGCGGGCGCATGCAGCTCACCGATGTCGTCCCCGCCCCGGGGCAGGAGCAGGACGAGCTGCTGCGGATCGCCGCCGCGGTCGAGTCCGGCTCCGAACACCCGATCGGCACCGCGATCGTCGCCGGCGCCGCCGATCGCGCGCTCGGCGTTCCGGCCGCGGCGCGCTTTGCCAGCCTCACCGGGCAGGGGGTGTGCGCCGAGGTCGACGGGCAGGCGGTGCTGGTCGGCCGTCGCACGCTCGTCGACGAGCAGGACCTGCAGCTGTCCGACGAGCTCGTCCACCGGGCCACCGCGCTGGAGGGACAGGGCCGCACCACGGTCTACGTCGGATGGCACGGCCAGGTCCGCGGCGTGCTCGGCGTGGCCGACACCCTCAAGGACGACGCCGCCGACGTGGTGCGGCAGCTGCACGCCCTCGGCCTGCAGGTCGCCATAATCACTGGCGACAACGCACGGACCGCAGCGGCGGTCGCCGAGCAGGTGGGCATCGACACGGGGGGTGGGCCCGAAGGGCAGGGGGGCGGGAAAGACACCGTGCTGGCCGAGGTGCTGCCCGCGGACAAGGTGAGCGAGGTGCGCCGGCTGCAGGACGAGGGCCGCGTGGTGGCCATGGTCGGTGACGGGGTCAACGATGCCCCGGCCCTGGTGCAGGCCGATCTGGGGATCGCGATCGGCACCGGCACCGACGTGGCCATCGAGTCCTCCGACATCACCCTGATGCCGGACCGGCTCGGTGGTGTCGTGCACGCCATCGCGCTGTCCCGGCGGACGCTGCGCACCATCTACCAGAACCTGGGCTGGGCCTTCGGCTACAACATCGCAGCGATCCCGCTCGCCGCGCTCGGGCTGCTCAACCCGATCATCGCGGGCGCGGCAATGGGCTTCTCCTCGGTCAGCGTGGTGACCAACTCACTGCGGCTGCG
Source organism: Pseudonocardia nigra (assembly GCF_019396355.1). Lineage (GTDB taxonomy): Bacteria > Actinomycetota > Actinomycetes > Mycobacteriales > Pseudonocardiaceae > Pseudonocardia > Pseudonocardia nigra. Next base: position 9,152 of record NZ_JAHKRK010000214.1, on the reverse strand, counting down.
CCGCTTCGGCCGCGGTGCGGGCTGAGCGGTCGTGACCGCTCAGCGCACCGCGCGCTCGCGCAGCCACGTCAGCGCACCGAGATGCGGTCGTACTCTGCCCGCAGCCGATCGCGTCGCAGACCGCCGTGATCCGGGTGTCGGCCACCCGTCGAACGTTTCGCCCTGCGCCGACAGGGTCCATGGGCGGTCGAGCGGAACGCCACGGTTCTTCGATCCTGCGCTGAGGACCGTGGTGTTCCGTCCACCCGTCAAGCGCCGAGAATCGGGGTGGGCCCGATCTGATGGCCGCCGACGCCCCGCATTGATCGGTCCTAGGCGGGACGTGTCAGCCGCCTGACACACGCCGGACTCCCAGCCGGTCGGTGCGGGTTACCCCGATGAGCTCGACGGAAGGAAACGGGATGTCCGAGCAACGGGAGTACGACGTCGTCGTCATCGGCGGCGGTTCTACAGGGGAGAACGCCGCCTGGTACGCGCACCACCACGGGCTGAGCGCCGCGGTGGTGGAAGGCGAGCTGGTGGGCGGCGAATGCTCGTACTGGGCGTGCATGCCCAGCAAGGCGCTGCTGCGCCCGGGCGAGGCGCTCGCCGCCGCCCGCCGCGTCCCAGCGGCCGCCGGCGCGGTCACCGGCGCGGTCGACGTTCCCAAGGCGCTGGCGGGCCGGGACGCCTTCGCCAGCGGTTGGGACGATGGGCCGCAGGCGAACTGGCTGGCCGGAGTCGGCGTCGACCTGGTCCGCGGGCACGGCCGGCTGGCCGGCGAGCGCACGGTCCGGGTCGAGTCCGCCGACGGTCCGGTCACCCTGTCCGCGCGGCGTGCCGTCGTCGTCGCCACCGGCTCGGCGGCGGCGGTGCCGCCCATCGACGGGCTGCGCGAGATCGAGAGCTGGGACAACCGCGACGTCACCGCGGCCAAGCAGGTGCCGGCGCGGCTGCTGGTGATCGGCGGCGGCGTGGTCGGGGTGGAGATGGCGCAGGCCTACCGCTCCCTCGGCGCCGAGCAGGTCACCCTCGTCGAGCAGGCCGAGCGACTGCTGCCCGCCGAGGAGCCCTTCGCCGGCGCGGAGCTGGCCGACGCCCTCACCGACGCCGGAATCACGGTGCGCACCGGGACCACCGCGGTCCACGCGGCTCGCGCCGCGGCCGACGTCCCGGTCACCCTGACCCTGGACGACGGTACCGAGCTCACCGGCGACGAGCTGCTGGTCGCGGTCGGCCGCCGTGCGAACACCGCCGACATCGGGCTGGAGACGATCGGGCTCGAACCCGGCGGCTACCTGGACACCGACGACCGGCTCCGGGTCCGCGGCGTCGACGGTGACTGGCTCTACGCCGCCGGCGACGTCAACGGGCGGGCGCTGCTCACCCACCAGGGCAAGTACCAGGCCCGCCTCGTCGGCGCGATCATCGCCGGCGCCGACGTGGAGGCCTGGGCCGACCACCGCGCCGTCCCCCGGGTCACGTTCACCGACCCGCAGATCGCCGCCGTCGGAAAGACCGAGCGGCAGGCCCGCGACGCCGGCGTCGACGTCCGCACCGTCCGCTATGACATCGGCGCGACCGCAGCCGGCGCGCTGGCGGGCAAGGGCGTGCACGGCACCTCCCAACTGGTCATCGACCAGGCCCGGCGGGTGATCGTCGGTGCAACGTTCGTCGGGCCCGGCGTCGGCGAGCTGCTGCACGCCGCCACGATCGCGATCGTCGGCGAGGTGCCGCTCGACACCCTCTGGCACGCCGTGCCCGCCTTCCCCACCCTCAGCGAAGTGTGGCTGCGGCTGCTCGAGGCCGAACGCGGGGTGTCCTGACCCGCGCTCCGGCCGTGGGTGACCGCCGGGGTCTCCCCGTGCCGACAGCCCGGAACAGGTCGATGTGGCCGAGATCGAGGACCACGAAGCGGCTCCGTCGGCGAGCCGGTCGCGATCCGGCGCCGGAAGTCGGCGCCCCCCGCCGGACCGACCCGGACCACGACGAGATGCGGCTCCAGCACGACAGCGTGGATCGACCAGGCTGGCTCGTCGCTTTTTCCTCCGACCAGCGTGCGCTGCGAGCAGCGGCCATTCCCACTGTGCGAGCGTCAGCGGTACTCGGGGTTGGGGTGGTCGAACCGAGTGCCGGCTTCCCACGCCGAACGTTGGTTGCCGTATGCCGGGATCCCGCCGGCGTCGCGGAGCAGCGCCGCCAGGTGCATCAGGTTCCAGCTCATGAAGGTGACGTTGCGCTGGGTGAAGTCGTTCTGCGGGCCGCCGGATCCCTTGTCGAAGTAGCTTGGCCCGGGCCGGGCCTCGCCGGTCCAGCCGGCGTCGGCCTGCGGGGGATGACGCAGCCCAGGTGCTGCAGCGAGTAGAGCACGTTCATCGCCACATGCTTGATGCCGTCCTCGTTGCCGGTGACGATTACACCGCCGACCTTGCCGTGGTAGGTGTACTGCCCGTGCTCGTTGAGCTCGCCGGAGTTCGAGCAGAGCCGCTCGATGACGCGGGTGCAGACGCTGGACTTGTCGCCCAACCAGATCGGCGTACCGATCACCAGGATGTCGGCGGCCTGCACCTGCTCGTACAGCGTGGGCCAGTCGTCGCGCTCGGCGCCGTGCTCGGTCATTTGCGGTTGCACGCCCGGGGCGAGGTGGTGATCGGCGCGGACCTCGTCGACGTGCGTTCCGTTGGCCTGCATGATCGCGGCGCTGACGGCCATCAGGCCTGCGGTGTTCGAGACTTCGGGCGAGGGTTTGAGCGTGCAGTTGACGAACAGCGCGCGCAGGCCGACGGGATCTGGTCGGGTCACCAGGGCGCTCTTCTCTCTTCGGGGTGATCAGGGGATCTCGACGATGCGTGTGGTGGGGTGGAACGCGGCCCAGGCGAACCAGAACGTGTCGAGGTGCTCGACCGGGGTGAGCCGGGCGCCGGTCAGCGGCCCGGCGACGGCCTCGCCGAGCACGGTCCAGGTCGAACCGGTCTCAGCGTCGACGAACCGGTCCGCGCCGTCGCGAAGGAAGTGCAGCCGGCGCCCGTCGAGGACGGGGTCGAACGCACCGGTCGCACCGACGGTGCGGCCGTCGGCGATCCGGCCGGTGTCCAGGGCGGAGCGCAGCCCGCCGACCGCCCACACGACGACCGTCCGGCCGGCCACCTCGACCTCGACCACGCCGGCCTCAGTGAGGGCAATGAGCGGGACCGCGACCGGGTCGGCGTCTCCACCCAGCGCCGCCACGCGCTCCTTCGGCGGCAGTCGTGGGTCGGGCGCGCCGTCGAACAGGAACGGCTGCGAGCCGGGGGCGTCGTAGCCGGTGTAGGGGTTGCGCCCGTAGTCCCGGTCGACGCCGGTGTCGCGGCTGAGTACCCAGCCGTCCGGATTCGCGGCCCGCCACTGCGCCCAGGTCACCGTCTGCACCGGCACGCGGTTCAGCTCGGCTCCGGCAAGCATGCCGGCGATCGCGCGGCCCTCGATCTGCGACCACAGCGACTCGGTCTGGCGGTCATACATCACCAGATCGGACAGGTACAGCTTCCCGGACGTTCCGAACGTCAGCAGCCGCTCCCCCAGGCGCCGCTCGAAGCCGAGGGCTGAGTTGCACAGCGGGCAGTAGGTGATGACGACCGGGCGGCCGTCGACGGTGTCGTTGACGATCTCGTGCCAGATCAGGATTCGCACCGGGTAAGCGCGAGCGACCTGCCCGATCGCCGGCGCCAGCACCGGCTCGTCGTCGCTGAGCCAGTCGACCTCGCCCGCCCGCTCGAAGCGCGGCTCGTCGATCGGCGGGATGCCGTCCGGCGGCGGCCCACCCGCGATCACCCGCGCCGGGTCCACCAGCGGGGCCGGCAGCGCGGGATCGTCGATGCGGTCCAGCGCGGACGGCACGTCCTCCGGTGGGGAGCCGTGGACCTCCTCGAGCACCACGGGCGCCGCGGCCGGTGGTGGCTGCGCCGGCGCCGCACACGCGCCGAGCGCCGCGAGCAGCACCAGCACCGAAGGCGTCCACCGCGCGCTCATTCGACCGGCTCCCTCCTGTGCGCGGCCGCCCGCCGGACGAGTAGCGCGGCGACCGGCAGCGCCGTCGCCGCCGCGACCCCGAGCAGCCCGACCGGGCCGAGCCCGGCCACCACGCGGGAGAGCGCGGCCTGCACCGACACCGCGGCGGAGACGATGGGGTCGGACGTGACCGCGCCGGCGAGAACGCGGATCTCGAACCAGCCGTACCACGCCACATAGCCACCGGCGAGCATCAGGAGGACGCCGCTGATCCGGCCGATCACCGCGCCGGCCCGGCGCATCCGAGAGACGGCCGAGGTCCGGGCCGCCGCGACGGCGACGGCCAACGCGAGCACGACGATGCCCATTCCCGCTGCGTACGCGAGCAACGCCAAGGTGACCGCGAGCGCCCCGCCCACGGTGAGCGCCCCGGCCGTCACCGCCAGGAACGGCGCGATCGTGCAGGACAGCGACGCCAGCGCGAACGACACCCCGTACCCGAACTGCGACCACCAGCCCGCGTTCGGCGCCGTGCCGTGCCCCGCCAGCCCGGGGACTCCGAGGTGCCGCCCGGTGAGCAGCCAGCCGCCCAACCCGACCAGCAGGAGCCCCATCACCACGGTGACCACCGGCAGGTACCGCTCCATCGACAGTGCAAGCGGCACGATCGCGGCGCCGGCGAGCCCGAACACCGCGACGAACCCGAGCGTCATCCCGGCCGCGAAGCGGGCGGCCCGCAGCAGGGCAGCCCGCCGTCCGCCCGGCGCCTCCGCCACCAGCAGCCCGAGATAGGCCGGCAGCAGCGCGAAGCCGCACGGGTTGAACGCGGCCACCGCCCCGGCGACGAGCGCGAAGGCCAGTGTCGCGGTGCTCATCCCGTCACCCGGCCAGCAGGTCGTCGGCGGCCTGCCGCAGCGACTCCGGGTCGAGGCTGCCGCCGAATGTCGCCACCGTCCCGTCGGTGTCGACGAACGCGAATGCCGGCTGCGCAACCACCCCGAACCGCTGCCACAGCGCACCGTCGGCGTCCACGACGTGCGTCAACCCGCCGGTCCCGGTGTCGGCGACGAACTCCCGCATCTCCCCCACGGCGCCACGACCCGGGACGCCCAGGAACATGACCCTGCCGTCGTACTCGGCGGCGGCCGCCGCCACGCCCGGCGCCTCGGCGCGGCAGATCGTGCACCAGGGCGCCCAGAACCACAACACCACCGCCGTCCCCGACAGCGTCGAGGCGTCGAACCGGCCGCCGTCGATGGTCGGGGCGGTGAAATCGAGGGCACTCGTCGCGGCGGTCGTCTCGGGCGCGGTGCCGGTGGGGGCGGACTGTGCCGAGCCGGTCGCGCCGGCTGGTGCCGAGCCGGAGCAGGCGGACAGGGCGAGCCCGAGCGCAACGACCACGGCGAACCCGCCGCGTCGGACGGATCGAGGAGGAGCGTTCATGACCCAGGGAACCCCACTTCCCGCGATCCGCTTCCGTCCGGGCGTCCGGCTCCGTCCGCGAGCGCCGCCAGCCGTACCCGGTCGCGGATCCGGATGCGGCCGCGGTGCAGCGAGACCACGCCGCGCTGGGCGAGTTCGCCCAGCGCAGTCGTCGTGCGCTCGCGAGTCGCGCCGACCAGCGCGGCGAGCTGGACGTGGGTCAACCGGACCGGATCGGGTTCCACCCCCGCGGGGACCGACCCGGCCAGCACGCACAGGGTGTGCGCGGTGCGCTCCACGACCGACTTGCCCACCAGATCGGTCAACCGCTGCTCGAGCTCTGCGATGCGGGCGCCCAGCTGCTCGGCGATCCGGGTCGCGATGCGCGGATCGCCGAGCAGCATGTGGCGCACGTCGGCCCGGCTCAGCAGGCACAGGTCGCCGCCCTCGACGGCCTCCGCCCAGCTGCCGCCCATCCGCAGGCCGAGCAGGTCCATCTCGCCGAACACTGCTCCCGGTCCCGGCAGCGCCGTGGTCACGCTGCGCCCGTCGGGCAACGTCCGATACAGCCGAAACCTGCCCGATTTCACGATGAACAGCACATCCACCGGACGGCTCGGGTCGTAGACGACCTGCCCGGCCGACACGGCGCGCCGCGGCGCCGCGGCCGCCATCGCGGCCATCTCCCGCCGCGACAGGTCGCGGAACAGCGCCACCTCCGACAGGCAGTAGTGGTCGTCGTCCACGCCGCGAATCCCGTCCGCTCGCTCTGCCGCCGCCATCACCCAGCGTCCAACGTGGCGAGCAGCTCGTCCAGGGTGGGATTGCCCAGCCACACCACCCGCTCCCCGAGCAGGTACGTCGGCGTGCCGATCACCCCGGCGGGCACGGGCACGCCCCGGTCGTCGAGGTCGATCACCTCCACCGGCTGTCGCGGGCGCAGGCGGTGCACCGACTCGACGAGCTTGAGCGCGAACCGGCAGGTGGCGCAGCCGGCCGATACCACCACCCGTAGCGGGACCGCCGTCACAGCTGGGCGACGCGACGGCGCAGCCCGATCAACACCCCCGCGACCACCAAACCGTAGATGATGTGACCGAGCAGGCTCATCATCGCCGTGGTGTTGAACATGAACAGCGGCATGCCCATCATGGCCGGCATGATCAGCAGCGGACCGATCACCCACAGCACGATGCCGTAGACCGCGCCCGCGCCCAGCGTCGCCCCGACCCCGAGGCCTGCGGGCACGATCAGCGCGAACAGCACGCCGTAGCCGGCCGAGATGACCAGGTGCACCAGCCAGCCGACCGCGACGCTGGACGACCCGACCATCATCGCGATCGTCGACATCATCCCCATCATCGTCATCATGATCCCGAAGATGATGCCGCCGGCCAGGCCGGCCGCGATTCCGTGCCACCCCCGGGTTACGAGTCCTGCGCGCGAACCCACACTCGTCATGATCAGCTCCCGATCCGGGCCCACCGGGTGTGGGCCACCGATCGCGAGAATGACCCGATCCGCACCTGATGTCGGTGACACGGGTTACACAACGGCGACCGCTCACCGACCGGGGTCCAACCGACGAAACGGCGCCCGCAGCTCCGCACCCGCTGCGCGCGGCCTTGACTCAAGTTCGCCACACCGATCGTCGGCGGGACGGCAGGTGAACACCTGATCTCGCAAGTAGGCTACCGGTCTGCGTCGCCGCCATGGCAGCCCACGGAGCGATGCCGAATCAGACCCAGGCGACCGTGCGCATACGGAAGGGCTCGAGCTTCGCGGCGAGTTCCACCACGTCGCCCTCCTCGCGTGGGGCGTGGTGCACTCCGACCGCTTGGGCGAGTCCGATGCAGCGCGGCCCGTCGAACAGCCCGCAGGCGTAGCGAACCGAGGTGTCGTCGAGGTCCGCCACTCCGACTCTCAGCTGGTAGATGCCCGGGTAGTTCACCTCGCTGAGGTATTCGACCTGCAGCGAGCTCGGCGACAGGCCGTCGAGCGGCCCGCCCTTCGGGTAGCCGAGCACGTCGAGGTGCAGCTCGGCGAGGCCGTCGAGATACCAGCTGACGAGTTTGACGTTGTTGACATGCCGGTTCGTATCGAGATCGCTGAAGCGCGTTCGCATGTTCAGTCGCAGCGGATACGCCTCCCGGACCAACCGCCCCGTGCCCGGGACGGCGGGCCGGGGGACCGCGGCCGTCGCCGGCGCCGCGGCGGATGCTCCGCAAGAAGATGCAGAGCCTGCCCAGCCAGGATCCGCACGATCCCGGCTATCGGCGGCTGAGATACGTGCGCTATGCCGACGACCACCTGCTTGGGTTCACCGGGCCGAAGGCTGAAGCCGAGGAGATCAAACAGCGACGCGGTCCTCATCGAGCGCTGCACTACGCCCAGCCCGTCACGCGCATCCGCACACTCACCGTCGACGACATCGCCCTCGACGACGACGGCGCGATGCTGCTGCGGCTCGGTGACCCGCCCGCCCCGGTTCCCGACCCGTTCGCCGCGCTGACCACCCAACTGCTCGCGCAGCGGCGCCCGGACACCACCAGCCGCTGGCTGTTCCCCGGCCGCCACCCCGGCCAGCCGCTGAACTACGTCACCCTGGCCCAGGGCCTCCGCGATCACGGCGTCCCGCTCCGCCACGCCCGCGCCGGCGCACTACGACAACTCGTCCTCCAAGCCCCAGCCCCCGTCGTCACCGACGCCCTCGGGTTCCACCACACCACGACCCACCGCCAGACCCTCAACGCCGGCGCAACCTGGGACCGCTACGCCGCGGCGGCCGACGGCCCGAGCGCCCGGAACAGACGGCAGATGAATACGTGATCATGCGAGTCGCGCCGCCAGTCGACTTGATCCACTATAGGGCCCCGCGAAGGGCTGAGGATCACCCTCCGCGCCGTCTTCGACTTCGCAGCTCTGGCTTGGTGGTTCGAGAGGCGAACACTCAAGGTCGGCGTGCTTAAGCGCCTCGCGGAGCTGCTCTACCAACTCCGCCACCCCACCACTGGCCTGTTGATTTTGGGGCCCATTCCATCTCCTGAGAGACGCCCGTGATCAACACCTCGTCTTTCAGGGGCGCCGCCGAAGCAGTGCCCACGCGGTTTCGGTCACCGCGGCCACGGCCAGCCCGTAGACGAGGTGGGCAGCAAAGCCCCGCAGGTGTGTGACCAGGGGGTAGGCGCGGTTGGGAGCGGAGAATCGGAGTGCCGGGGTGATGCCCTCGTCCACCAGCAGGGACATTGCCGCGCCTGCGGCCAGGCCCGCCGTCACCGGGCTGAGCTGGGTGGTGCGGCGCAGCAGCGCGTACACGGGCGCCCACCCGATCGCCAGCCCGTAATGGAAGCCCATCCCGGCGCGCTGCCGGGCTGGGCCTTCCAATTCGACACCGACCAGCCGCAGTGTCTTGTCTGCGGCGATCTGATAGGGCGGACCGGGCCGCGCTGCGTCCTCGCGCGCCCGGTCGGCCTCCGATTCCCACTGGTACAGTTTCATGCTCACCGGTTCCATAACCTTGGTGCCCACATAGCCTGCGAGCGGGGCGACCGGGAGGTCCTTGACCAGCTCTGCAATCTTCATGTCATGCTCCTGATCCGTGGTGTCCAATTGTCAGGGCGTGGGCCGACACGTGGGCGTGGTAACCATTCAGGTGGTTGAGGCGCAGGGTGGTGACCAGGGGTTCCCGGTGATGGCGTCGCGCAGTGCGGTGAGGACATCGGCGCCGTGTTTGCGGACGGTGGAGATGTAGCTGCGGATGCGCA
>NZ_JAHKRK010000213.1 GCF_019396355.1 Pseudonocardia nigra | reverse complement strand
CGGGTCGATCTTGTGGTGAGAACTCCCTATCGGGGGACCCCACGCTCTCACCAGCACCGCGCAGATTGTCCGATATGAGCGTGTCGCGCTCACGTCGCGCTACGATCTTGCTGAGATCACCTCACTGGTCCGGCACGTTCGAGGGTCTGGGAACAGTCGAGTTCGACGTTCATTCCGCATAGCGCGACGCGCAGCCGGGGACAGTCCGACCCGAAGAAGTTTCAGCGGCAGGGCCAGGCCAACGGTCCAGCACGAAGCCGCCCGATCCCATCCAACGATCCGAATGGTGTTCAACGATGAACAGATCGTGCGAACAATCTGCCCGACATTCGGCCGTGTTCAGCCCTTCCTGCTCAGCCGAGGCGCTGAGCTGGAGTGTGTCCACTGCGTTCCCCGGCGGCTCGTGCGCCGAGCGGCGGTCACATCCCCGCCCCGCGGGCCACGACGTACACCAGGAAGGACTGAAGCGGTGACCACCATCGACAGCCCCGGCCAGGTCGGGGAGGACGAGGGCGCCAGGGTTCGCAAGCGACGCTTTCTCGTCCGGATAACAGCAGTGATCGGCGGTGGGATGTTCATCGACGGCTACATTCTCGGCATCATCGGCAACGTCATCTTCGCGGTCAATGCCGAACTCGAGATGTCGCTACTCGTCGAAGGCCTGACGGGCGCGGCCGCGCTGATCGGCATCTTCATCGGCGGGCCGCTCGGCGGCTGGCTCGCCGACAAACTCGGACGCAAGCCGCTGTTCACGATCGACCTGGCCCTCTTCATCGTCGGTTCGGTCCTGCAGTTCTTCGTCGACTCGGCCTGGCAGCTGTTCGCCGTGCGCCTGCTGATGGGCATCGCGATCGGCGCCGACTATTCGGTGGGCTGGCCGCTGCTCGCCGAGTTCGCCCCCGCCCGCCTGCGGGGACGGCTCATGTCCCTCTCGGAAGTCGCTTGGTACATCGGCTTCATGCTGGCGTCCGCCATCGCCTACGTCATGATCGCCGTCTATTCCGTGGACTGGCGGATCATCCTCGGCACGAGCACCGTGCCCGCCGTGATCCTGTTCGTGGCCCGGTTCGGCCTTCCCGAGTCGCCGCGCTGGCTGATGAACCAGGGCCGGACCGAAGAAGCCCACCGCATCGCTCACCGCTGCCTGGAAGAGCCCGAGGACGCGCTCGACACGAGCAACGGACCTGCCCGCAAGGGCACGTTCCGGATGCTGTTCTCCCGGGACTACGTGCGGGCGACGACCTTCATCTCCGTGTTCTGGTTCTGCGCCGTCACGCCGTACTTCGCCATCGCGACCTTCGCCGCGAGCGTCCTGGCCGACTACGGCCTGGGCGACGGACTGGTGGGGGCCATCAGCGTGAACGGGCTCGCGCTGCTCGGTGTCGTGGTCTCACTCCTGCTGATCGACCGGATTGGCCGACGCAGGCTCACGATCCCGCAGCAATGGGTGTCCGCCGCCGCCCTCATCGTCATCGGACTCTGGTCGGCCGCCCCGCCCTGGGTCGTGCTGGCCTGCTTCCTCGTCTTCGCCTTCGCGAACGCCATGTGCACAGCCCTGACCGGTGTCTACCCGGGCGAGATCTTCCCCACCGAGATCCGCGGCCTGGGCACCGGCTTCGCCACCGCGTTCAGCCGGGTCGGCGCCGGCATCGGCACATTCCTCCTACCGTGGTCGATGCACAACCTCGGCGCCGGGACGAGCATGCTCATCGCCGCGGGAGTCTGCGTGGTCGGCGCGATCGTCTCGCAGGTCCTCGCACCGGAAACCATGGGTCGGAGCCTGAGCGAGACGTCGGCTCCGCATCGTCCGTAGCCTGTTCGGATCGGCGCGGCGCCCGAGACCAGAGTTTCGGGCGCCGCTGTTCGAACTCCCCGGTGTTCGCGTAGTGAACGAAGAGACCGTATGCTGGACGTTGTTCGGGCCTGTTCAGCCCAGGACATCAGTGCGGTCGAGGGGGGACGATGAGCGAGGGCGCCGAGCCGGCGGATCTGACGAACAAGTCGGTCACCAAGGCGGTTCGCCTGCTGCGTGAGCTGGCCGCTCAGCCCCGCACGGGCGCCACGGTCACTAGCCTGGCGAAGGCTGCCGGCCTCAGCAGGCCCACCGCTTTTCGTCTTCTGCACAGCCTTCAGCAGGACGGGCTCGTCGACCGGATCGACACCAACTACGTCCTCGGTTGGGAACTGGCCCGTCTCGGACGCCGAGCCGACCCCTCTGCGGGCCTGGTGGCGCGGGCGCAGCCCTTGCTTCAGGAGCTGGCGGACGATTTCAACGAGTCGGTGACCCTGTCCGTACCGAACGCCGAAGGCGGACTCGACCTGGTGGCCGAGGCGGCAGGTTCACACGTGCTCGGAGTCCTCGGGCGCAACATGATCGGGCAGCACTACCCGCTGCACGCCAGTTCCACCGGCAAAGTACTGCTCGCGGAACAGTCGGCCGAGAAGCTGCGTGCCACGCTGCCCGAGAACCTCGAGGCCTACACCCCGCACACCATCACCAACCGCGCGACCCTGCTCAACGAACTCGAACAAGTCCGCGAGCAGGGCTTCGCCATCATCGACAACGAGCTCGAACCGGAACTGCTCTCGCTGTCCCGCCCCATTCGCGACGCCAGCGGGACACTGGTGGCCATCCTCACCCTCAACGGCCCGAGGAGCCGCTTAGGTCGAGCTCAGATCCCCGACGCCCTCCAACACATGCAGAAGATCATCGACCGCATGACCGAAGTGCTGTGGAGCGAGACGGGAACCGACTGACCTCTCGGCTGCGCCCGCCGATTGGGGCTGCGGAACGAGAGGTGTCCCGCCGATCCGCGGGCGGTCAGGGTGACCGCGAGCGGGAGATCACGACGTGACCGCTGCCCCAGCGGTGCCCGGCAGTAGGGCCAGGAGCTGCTTCGTGTGGCCGGGTAGCTCCACTTCTGCGAGACCCGTGATGATGTCTCCCAAGCGCACTGGCTGATCGACCAGGACCTTGCCGTTGGAGAGGAGCAGGGTGGACAGCGGTGTGTCGAGCTCGGCCTCGCTGAGTGCCGGTCCGCCGAGTGCGCAGAGGGCCTCTCCTTGGAGGCGGATTCGCTCCCGAAGTCCTGCATTGCCGCCGGCGCGCGCGATGACGCGTTCGATGGTCCACGTGTCCAGGGCTGTGCGGTTGTCGTAGGTCGAGTTCGCTCCCGAAGTGACACAGGAGGCGGCGGCGATGGTGGCGGCGTTGATGATGGCGACGTGCGCCAGGATCTGGTCGACGTTCCACTCACCGGGCGGCGGGGCGGGAATCGTGTCACCGGAGTCGGCCACGGTGGCGGCAGCGTCCAGCAGCGCGCGGTAGGCGTCCCGAAGCCGAGAAGTGTCCATCGTGTCCACCTTCTGTGATCGTGCGTGGAGTAGATGCGAGAAGGGCTACGGCGACCCGGTCGCCGTCGCGCAGGTAGCAGACGAGCGGGCCGACGGCGGAAGGCGCGACCGGCCAGAAGCACGTCGGCGGCGGTGGGCTGCACCGGCGCGCACCCCGAGGTACACCGCCGGTGAGCCCTGCCCGGTGGTCGCAGCCGGGCCCGGCGGGGCGATCAGAACAGAGGGGGCACGTCGGGGTCGGGGCGCTCGGCCAGTTCCTTGATCCGCAGCAGGCGGGTCTCCCAGGAGCGGCTGATCCGGTCGAGTTCCCGGGCCAGCGCGCCCAGCCGAGCGCCGACAGCGAGGTAGACGACCTCGCGCCCGCGCTGCTCGGACTCGACCAGCCCGACCTCGCGCAGCACCTCCAGGTGCTTTCCGATCGCCTGACGGGTCACCGGCAGGACCCTGGCCAGCGCGGACGCCGACATCGGGCCCTCGCCGAGCCGGGTGAGGATCTCCCAGCGCGTCGAGTCGCCGAGCGCGGCACACACGGCGGGAAGGGCGGCGGTCACGGCCGCGTCGTCGGGCCCGGCGCGCTCTTCTCGACGAACACCTTCGCGGCCTCGAGCTCGGCGAGCCAACCCTTGTCATTGCCCTCGCGCTCCTTCAGCCACGCGGCGGGGTCGTCGGCGAGACTGGAGAACCCGCTCTCCACAACGCGCAGGGTCACCCCGCCGCCGGCACGCTCGTCGATCCAGAACTCGACGAGGGTCGAGGGCGTCGAGTCGTCCCGGAACGGGGTCCCGATCCAGCGGAACGCGACGTAGCGCGGCTTGTCCAGCTTCACCGTCCGGAACCGGAACTCGCCCAGCGAAGGATGGCGCACCACGGCCACATCGCCCTCGTAGTGCAGGTCCGGCTCGGCCTCCACCACGCCGTCGTTGATGTACCAACCGGGCCGCGCGACCAGCTCCCATACTCGCTCCGCCGGCGCGTCGATGTCGATCTGCCGGGCGATCCGGTCGAGCTCGGCCAGCTCCGTGGCGGTGTAGGTGGTGTCGTTCACAGCTTCCTCCCTGGGGTCGATGTGCAACGAAACGATTGCACATCTGGGCCTCGAGTGCAACCCACAGGTTGCAAGACCTCGTGTAAACGGTGCGCTGGTGATCTACCGGGGACGGCCGGCGTCATCCACGCCGTGTAGAAGCTGATCCGTCACGCCGCGGCCGTCACGACGATCTTGCCGCGGACGTGCCCCGTCTCGCTGAGCGACAGCGCCGAGGGCAGCTCTGCGAACGGAAAGGCTCTTGCGATCTCGGTGGCGTACTCGCCGCGCGCCGCGAGCTCGACGACGGGTGCGAGCCGCGCGGCGGTGAGGCGGTTTGGGTGGTTAACCACATGAACGCTCGCCGCCCCGCAGACGCTGAGCTGGGTCGGCGTGCTCGACGACCCTGCTGGTCCCGATCCGGTTCGCGACGGCCACGGCGGCGAGGCGACCGAGTCCGGCGCCGGCGAACAGTGCGGCCAGGCTCACGCCGATCACGGCGGCGTCCGGCGGCAGCCCGTGCTGCGCGACCAGCCACAGTGGGAGGGCGTTGACCAGCGCCACCATGACGAGGCCGGTCAGCGCGCCGGCGGCGAGCAGCAGCAACATGGGCCGAGTGCGGAGGGCCCTGGTGGCGCCGGTGGCGTTCCCTCGCGGGTGCGGCCCGTGCGCCGCGACCCTTATGCACGAGCAGCGCGGCGAGGCCGAGACCGCACTGGACAGCTAATGCGTGGGGTTGTCCCCCTGTGAGGAGAGGGGTGGACCCGCAGGGGTGTAGGGGCTGCTCCATCGACCCTGTACGGAGGAAGCCGCACGATTCGTTTCCTAGCGATCCGGACAACAGATCCGGATTCTCCAGAGGAACGAGGCCAGAAATGCGTATTCCTTCGAAGCTCGCCCGTGCCGCCGCTGTCACCGTCGCAGCCGTTGGCATCACCGTCGGCGTCGCGGCCGCGCCGGCCCAAGCCGCGATCACGGGGATGTCGGCGAAGCTCACGGTGACGGCTCAGAACTCGAACGACCTCTACTGGGTCGCGGTCGAGGGCGTGGTGAACATGCCTCAGGCCGAGGCGCAGGCCAAGATCGCGAGCGGGCACACGATGCAGCTGCGGCTGTGGGGCGACGACCCTTCCAGCGACGACCTGCAGTACGGGCCGTACTTCAACGGCGGCGGCAGCGGTGGCGGGTCGGGCCAGCTGTGGGCGGCATCCGACGGGCTGCACTTCTTCCGGACGATCCGGCTGCCCGGCTACAAGCTCGACGAGGACAACGGCTGGTACGAGGGCGACGGCGACGAGCTCTACGTCGGTGTCCGGTTCGTCACCGCGGGCGGGTCCACGCTCAAGTCGGCCGAGACCAACCGTGTGCACGGATACTTCTGACGAACCGGGGGCTCAGAGCACGGCGCGTAGGCCGGGTGCCCGCCCCGCCGCGGCGCCTTCCGGAGGCTGCTCTCCAATAGCGGGAGCGTGCGGTGCAGACAGCACCCCATGGCTCGTGGAGCGGTTGATCACGGGGGAGTGGTTGACCTGCAGCACAACCTGCTGCAGGTCGGGCCGAACTCACCACGTCGCTCACCGGCCGATGAGTGGGTGAGGCTGCTCAGGCCGACTGCGCGAGGAGCTGCTGCACACTGATGATGGCGGCACCGCATTCAGTGGCCGCTGGCGGCGTCGGCGAACAGCACGCTGCCCCGGTCCTCGGCGCACCCCGGGCACTTCCGCGACCTTCCCGATGGCAGGGAGCGTGCCGCCCGCGGACTGATCCGGGCTCCCGCCGGCCCATGTGCATGATCAACCGCTCGCCCGGCCCGCCGAAACCAACCCTCCGCCGCCACCGCGGTTCCAGCGATCACTGCGCTCAGACACCCCGGCGGTCGCGGCGGTGAGCGTGCCCGACGATCAGGCCTGGCCGGCGCAGTGGCAGCGTGGGGGAGGGGTGTAGTCCATGGGCACGCCGCGGGCGTCGAGGGTCAGGGTGCAGCATCGGCCGAGCAGCTCGGCGAGGCGGCGGCGGCGGCCTCGCTGCACCCGTGACTTCATCCCCGACAGGGAGATGCCCTCGCGCTGCGCGGCGTCGGCCTGTGCGGCGCCGTCGAGGTCGATCGTCTCCACTGCCCGCCGCCGCTCGGCGGGCAGCGCGGTCAGCAGCGGGCGGAGGCATTTGGCGAGCTCGGCGAGCACGGCAGCACCGTCCTCGTCCGGCGGCGCGGCTCCGGCGTCGTCGGTGAGGGTGGGGACGAGTTGCTCGCGCCCCCGGGCGGCCCGCCGGTACTCGTCGATGACGGCGTTGCGGGCGATCCGGAAGACCCAGTTGGGCAGCCGCTCGGCGTCGTCGAGCGAGTCGATGTTCTGGTGGATGCGCAGCAGGATCTCGGCGACGACGTCCTCGGCCCGGTCCGGGTCGGCGATTCGCCGGCGTACAAACGTGTGCAGCTGGCGCAGCAGGTCACGCCAGACCTGGGCGGTGGGCTCGCCGAGCGTGGTCCCGACACCGCTGCTCGTCGTCTCGGTGGTCATGGTTCCTCCGCTCCGGCACCCGGCTGGTGCCCGACGGTATTGACGACGGTAGCCCGGCGAGGACGCAGCTGTCGCCGGTCGAGCACCTTGCCGGGGGCGCCGGGGAGGTCGCTCAGCCGCAGCAGGTGCTGTCCGGGGTGTCCTGGGCGGCGCAGTTCGCCTGGCACACCGAGGTCGTCGTGCCGTCCGGGTTGGCGGGGATGTCGTCGGTGACGCTGTAGTACTCCCACCATCCGTGGGGCACGTCCGGGGCGGCCACGAACACCTTGTCCTGCACGGCGTGGCAGCACAGGTCGTGCTCGGCGACCGTCGTCTCGAGGCCCGCGGTCCGGAAGCGGGCCAGTGCGGCGGCGACATCGTCCGGGGTGGGGGCTTCGACCCCGAGGTGGTTGAGCCGCTGCGTTGCGCCCGGGTTCTCGATGAGAACGAGCTTCAGGGGCGGGTCGGCGACGGCGAAGTTGGCGTAGCCGGCGCGGACCCTGTGCGGCTCGACCCCGAACAGCCGGGTGTAGAACGCGGTGGCCTCGGCGAGGTCCTCGACGTTGAGCGCGAGCTGGATCCGGGTGCTGGACATGATCGGTGGCTCCCTGGTCGCGGTGCTGGTTGTGCAGTCGGCTGTGATGACGACCGGTCGGCCGGTCGGACGCACGCGGAGGATCGGCTGCGTCCTCGCCGCCGCAGCGCCGTCAGAGAGGGGGCCATCGACACCCGACCGAGGGAGAACGTCATGACCAGCACCAGTGTGGCGCGCGACGCCGACCGTGCGCTGAAGGCCAAGCACCGGGCGCTGTGGGCGGCCGGCGACTACCCGCGGGTGGCCGCCGAGCTGATCCCCTCGTTCGGGCCCGAGCTCGTCCGAGCCTGCGCCGTGCACGCGGGCCAGCGCGTCCTCGACGTCGGCGCCGGCTCCGGCAATGCCGCCATCCCGGCGGCCGCGCTGGGCGCGGCGGTCGTCGCGTCGGACCTGACGCCCGAGCTGTTCACCGCGGGCCGCCGGATCGCGGCCGAGCGTGGGGTCCAGCTGGAATGGGCGGAGGCGGACGCGGAGGCGCTGCCGTTCGCCGACGACGCCTTCGACGTGGTGATGTCGTCGGTGGGGGCGATGTTCGCGCCGCGGCACCAGGTCGTCGCCGACGAGCTGGTGCGGGTCGCTCGGCCCGGGGGCACGATCGGGATGATCAACTGGACGCCGGACGGCTTCATCGGCCACCTGTTCCGGACCATGGCTCCGTATGCGCCGCCGCCCCCACCCGGGGCCGGTCCGCCACCGCTGTGGGGCGACGAGCAGCACGTCCGCGTGCTTTTCGGTGACCGGGTCACCGGGCTCGACCTGCGCCGGCAGTCGATCCAGATGACCCACCCCGGCGACCCGGCCGCGTTCCGGGAGTACTGGAAGCGCCACTACGGGCCGACGATCGCGGTCTACCGGTTCAACGCCGCGGATCCCGACCGGCTCGCCGCCCTCGACCGGGACTTCCTCCAGTTCCTCACCAACTGGAACCACGGCTCGGGCGGCGAGAGCGGCTACGAAGCCGAGTACCTGCTGATGACGGCCCGCAAGCGGGTGACGTAGCAGGACGACCCGGTCGCGCACCCGGGCCACATCAACCTCGACCCCGGACACGGCTGCTGGGGCCGATGCGCCTGGCCTGGCCGGCCTCCGGCGCAGGCTCCCTTGACGGCAGCCGCTTCCCGACCCGGCTCTGCCAGACCGAAACCGCCGACGGAACCGGTCGCCGAGCACCGGGCCCGCCCCGTTCCGGCGGAACTGCCCGTCACGGGCGGACGGATCGAGCACGGTCCGTACTGCAGGTTCGGGCCCCTGAAACCACGTGATGCGACGCCTCGACCACTACGCCGGCCGATCACGCCGGCACGTCGAGACCTCAGAAGGAGACCATCATGCGAGCACGCGCACTACTCGGAGCGGTGCCGGCGACCGGGCATCTGCCGACGACGGCCGGGCCGGGGAGGGACGACCGGCTCGTCCAGGAGCCGAAGATGCCCACCACGACCGGGCAGCGGGGTCGGTCGGCCCGCGTGCTGCTGGCCCCGCTTCTCGCCCTCGGGATCGCCGTCGGTGCCGCCGCGGCCGGCCCGACGCCGACCGTCACCCATCCCGACGGAAGCCGGCTCGCCATCGGGTGGAAGTTGCACTGCGCAACCAAGGCGGACGGCACCAGGTACTGCTGGACCGTCCAGGTGTGACCGTGACCGCGTGAAGTGGGGCCGGGATCCGGGAACGAGTCGCGCTCGGTGCGCAGTGGCTCGCGGGCTTCCACCGCCTGCTGAGCGTCACCGAGGTGCGTCCCCGCGGCGGCCGCACCGTCAGACAGGAGGCCATCGACCCTTGGAGGACATCGTGAACCAGCCACTCGAACCGATGCCGGACGACTGGAGCCGGGCCCTGGCCGTCGTCGCCCATCCCGACGATCTCGAATACGGCGCCGCCGGCGCGATCGCGGCCTGGACCCGTGCGGGCAAGACGGTCGGATACGTGATCGTCACCGACGGCGAGGCCGGCATCGACGGCATCTCCCCTGATGACGCGGCGGTGCTGCGCCAGAAGGAGCAGGTGGCGAGCGCGGCGATCGTCGGCGTCGAGGACGTGACCTTCCTGCACCACCCCGATGGGATCGTCCAGTACGGCTCCGACCTGCGCCGCGACATCACTCGGCAGATCCGCCGCAGCCGGCCCGACATCCTGCTCACCGCGACCCCGGCGCTGACCTACGGGCTCGGTGTCGGCCAACGGATCCTCAACCAAGCTGACCACCGGGCCGTCGGGATCGCCGTGCTCGACGCCGCCCGCGACGCCGCCAACCGATGGATCTTCCCCGAACTGCTCGACGAGGGTCTCGAACCCTGGGGTGGCACCACCGACGTCTACGTCTTCGGCGCGGATCGGCCCAGCCACGCCGTCGACGTCACCGGCACCCTCGCCGTGGGCGTCGAGTCGCTGCGGACCCATCGTGTCTACCTCGACGGCCTCGGCCGGGACTTCGATCCCGAAGCTTTCCTGCGCGGGTTCACCGCTCACGCCGGCACCGCGCTCGGCGTGCACCACGCCGTCGCGTTCGAGCGGATCCGGCTCCAGGGCGTCTGAGCTCCGGTGTTCAGCGCGATGTGCTCCGCCGGGTCCACGAAAGATCCTCACGGAGCATGGTCCGCGCAACCGCGGATATGAGCACCACGATACGGCTTTTTCCCGTGGGCGAGCCATCGGGATGTGCCGGGGAATACGGAGGCGGTGCCGATCTTCATTTCGGGTCGGCGTTCTTCCTCCACTGAAGTCCCAGACGCTGCGACGGTTCTCGAACACTCACCTCCGGCTGCACGGTTCGCCGAGCGTGATCCCCGGCCGACATCGGATCCTGCCGGCCAACCGCAGCCGTGCGCGCCCACCGGCCGTCAGTCGTGCAGGGTCGACCGCGGCGACAAACGCGGATCTTTGAGCACCTGCTTACCTCAGGGTGGTTTCACGGAGAGTGAGATACGACTGTCGACATGTCTCACGCTCTCCGGCGAGCCGGTGTGGAAAATCGTCCGTGTTCGGTCCTTCCGTGGCGGGACACAGGCTTGCGACCTGCCGTCGATCGTTCTAATGTCACATGGCCTCGGTGTTGCAACGAGTTGTGCCCACTTCCCCTTGTCCGACACGTCCGGTGCGCTGATCATCGCCAGCAGTCCTCCGGGCCAACACGTCTGCGCGTAATTGGAGTCGCGGATGAGCAAGAAGATGCACGCGGATTCCCCTCACCGGTGGTGCGTTTCGTGACAGACCGCATGATCCGCTTATCATGAACACCCTGTACTCGAGGTGCCCGACGCCGCGCCACGGGAACCACATTCCGGCACCGCCCGTGCGTCCGGGCGCCGAGTGACCGCCGACCTGGCCCCGTGCCCCGACACCGGAGCGCACCGGCCGCAGAAGGCAGCGCTCGGCGTGATCGTGCCGTCCCTGACACGATCCGGCCGCGCTTGCCGTCAGCTCGAGGCCCGGCCACGACCGACGCCGGATGCCCTGGCAGTCCCCCGATCGGACCGCGCCCACGCGCACGACGGGCATGTCTTCATCGATGAGCAGGAAGTGGCGCCACCGTGACCCAGATCGCTCCCCGACAGGTCGGATCCTGCAGCGGAAGGGACCATGAGCACCGCGACGAGCAACTCGAGGTGCGGCTGCACGCCCCGACGCCTGACACGGTCATCGTCCGGGTCGCCGGCCCGCTCATCCCCTCGACCATGCCGTTCTTCATGCTGCGGATCACTCAGCAGCTGACCCGGGCAGTGCATGTCGTCATCGACCTCTCGTCGGTCGACCACCTCGACGAGCAGACGGCCGACTGTCTGCGCCTGTTGTACGGACTTGCTGCCCGCCGTGGCGTCACGATCCACGTCGCCGACGCCGGTAGGCCGACGATCGGCGAGTCGCTTCGCGCGATCCAGAGCGACGGGGTCGTCGGTATCCCGGCCGACGCCGTGGTCGCCACTCTGGGAATCCGCAGTCGCACTTTCGCTCGTCCGAGGACGCCTCTCCTCGGTTCCCCGGGTACACCCAGGGAACCAGCCGAACGCGAAAGGGCGTAGAGCCGGATGTCCCGCCTTGCCGGAGGCGGTGCAGGAGCGCACTCCTGCATCACCGACGTGACCGAGAACCTCGTGGCCGAGTTCAGCTCCCGGTTCGACCAACCGGCCATCAGCCTGACGGTCCGCAACTGTCTGCGCGAGCTGCAGGGCTCGCCTTCTGCGGCGCGCGTCGTCGGGCTCGAGCGACTCGCCCGGGACCGCCTTCTCGCACACCTCGAGATCATGGATGACCGTCCGTGTCCGACGGCCGGGTCGAAGCCGTCGGACAAGGGTCGCC
This sequence comes from Pseudonocardia nigra, assembly GCF_019396355.1. Taxonomy (GTDB): domain Bacteria; phylum Actinomycetota; class Actinomycetes; order Mycobacteriales; family Pseudonocardiaceae; genus Pseudonocardia; species Pseudonocardia nigra. The sequence continues at coordinate 2,502 of NZ_JAHKRK010000213.1, read as the reverse complement.
GCTGACGGGCGTGGCCGATGCCGATGTCGTTGTCGATGCCGTCCAGGTCCGGGGCCTGTTCGACACCGTCACAGCATGGCTGCCGACGCGGTGCTACGAGGCGGTCCAGGCGCACCCGTCGCCGGGGATCGGGAATCTGCGGCCCTCCGGGAGAGCGGGTACGTCGTCCCGTCGTCATGACTCCCACCCGGCGGGTGCGCGAGGGTCGGGAGAGTAGGCGCAGTAGGTACCTGTGCGGATGGTGCGCTTGAGGTGCTCGCCGAGCCGGGGATCGTGTTCGCCGATCCGGCCCATCGCCTGACGGATGGCGCGGGTCACACCGGCTCGCGCCCGCTCGGACGCGGACGCGGCTCGTCGATCACGACCACCCAGGCCGACCGCGCGCGCGAGCTCACGCACGAGGAAGTCGCGTTCGGCGTCGGCCTGCGCGGCCCGCTCGGCGTCCCCGATCGCACGTGCTTGGTCGATGTCGTCGTCGATCTCGGCGAGGCGTCGGCGGTAGGCGTCCTTGGCTCGAGCGTCGAGGACCTCGCCTGCGTCGCCAAGTCCCGAGCGGGGCAGCTCGGCCGCCTTGCTGTTGTCCACCTTGGCGCTGCGACCGGGCTCCGCGGCAACGAGATCCAGCACGTGGTACTCCCGGCCCGGATCGCCGAGGAGCCGCGCGAGGTATCGCATGCCCTTGAGGTCGCGTACGTGCGAGGTGTGCCCGTCGAAGATCACCGTCCAGTACTCGCCCTCCCGGCGGAAGACGCTGGAGCTTGCCTCCTTGTGCTGGACGTGTGCTGGTGGGGCCACCGGTGGTGCGGCTTTGATCTCTTCGAGGATCGTGCGGGCCGCATGGCGTTCCAGGACGACCCGGTGCTCGCTGCCGCCGGCGGCATAGGCCTCGGCGAGGGCCATGCGTGCAACGGCCGCCTCGAAGGGGGCGCCGACCTCGTTCCAGCGTCGCACTGCTTCCGACAAGGACTGCTCCGCGCCCGTCGCATCGCCGTCGGCGAGCCGCACCCGTCCGCGGGCGAGGGCGGCGACGGCGACCATCGCGTTGTTCTCGAATCGGGCGGCGACGAGCTCGAGCTCGTCGGCGGCTGACCGAGCCCGGCCGATCTCGCCGGCCGCGATCTCGATCTCGACCTGCGCACCGAGCAGCGGCGCGCGCTGCAGGTCGGTGTTCGGCGGCCGCTCCTTCGAGGGAACTCGCAACGGGCGCTCGAGGGCGTCTCGTATGGAGGTGGCCGCGGTTGCCGCGTCTCCCTGCGCGAGTCGCACCAGCGCGAGACCCGGTTGTGGGTCCCACCCGGCGCGATGAGCGGCCAGCAGTGCGTCCTCCGCGCCCGCGATGTCGCCCCTGTGAAGGCGGATCCGGCCGAGCTCGTTCAACGGCCACCCGAGCTCGCGTCGCAGGTAGGGGCGCAGTTCCTCGCAGGCCATGAGCGCCTGGGTCTCCGCCTCGTCGCACGACCCGCGGAGCCTGAGGATCTCGGCGCGGTGGACCCGGCAACGCCCGTGCAGGCTCCCGATGGCGTTCGTCTCGCACCACCGCTCCATCGCCTCGGTCCACTGCTCGGCGACGTCGTACTGGGCGAGTCCCTGCAGGGCGCACACGAGCTCGCAGTAGACGACCCCCGTCGAGAGCGGATCGAGGTCCCCGGAGACGGTCGCCACCCCGGCTTGGTCGAGCAGCGCCAGACCTTGCCGGACATCGCCGTCCAGGATGAGCAGCCGGGCTTCTGCTACTCGTCCGATGGCGGACGCCGCGGGGGCACACGACGAACCCACTTCGATGGCCTGTCGGGCCCACTGCCGAGCGACGGGCAGGTCGCCGATCAGCATCCGCTCGTAGGTGCGGACGACCGCGAACCATGCGTGCGCCGACGTCTCACCCCGGCCTTCGAGGAGTCGCTCCGCCCGCGCCAACCAGCCGCGCACCGGCGCCATGAGGGCAGTGTCGAAGAGCAGGTGCATCGCGACGCGAGCGGCTGCTCCTGCGGCCGCCACTGCGTCACCGGCCTGCATGGACGCAGCATGGGCGCGCTCCCACGCCTCGATGGTCACATCGAGATGCCCCGCCGCATAGGCGACCTCGCCCAGCACCGGAAGGTTGGTGGGCGCCAGCAGTCCGTCCGCGTCCGCCTCCGTGAGGAGGTCGAATGCCTGCTGCCAGTCGCCTCGGGCCACCGCGAGATGTGCGCACTCGACGAGGCCGAGATCAGCGTCGTCGCTCATCGCTCGCCTCGTATCCGTAGCCGACCGAGCCGGGGGTCATCCCGCGCCGAGCGTAACCGTGCCGGTTACCGCCGTAACAGCCTTGCTCACGCATCTCGGGTGGGACCGGAAGTCCCCACTCGACAGGCGAATCCGAGGAGGAGCCATGGAACGAGGGTTATTCAGCGAAGCGTTTCGTTACGGTTCTGAGATCAACTTGCGCGTGTCGACAAACGAGTGACGGTCCGATTCACGCGAGAATGGGTTTGCCAACACAAGCCCACGTGAACGGACCGTCGC
>NZ_JAHKRK010000212.1 GCF_019396355.1 Pseudonocardia nigra | reverse complement strand
GGGGGCCAGGGCCGCGGTGTGCGCGGTCGGCGGCACGCGGCCGCGTGCCGCCGACGCGGCTGCTGTTCCTCACCGCGTACCGGGAACTGCGGGGCATGCCACCCACTCGGGCAGCCCCGCGTCGCCGGGGTGCTGGTTGACCAGGTCGCCGGCCGGGTAGCGCTCCCCGGGGTCGTAGCGGGTGACCCACAGGTGCCGCGAGGCGAACGTCGCCCGCCGCCCGATCGAGGACTTCGGCTCGGCGAGCAGCGTGGGCAGGCCCTGCGGGTGCAGGGCGTAGGCCACCGGGCGCCCCAATCGGTTGGTGACCTCGGGGTTCACCACCTGCCAGGTCCGCCCGACGCCGGGGGCAGCGTCCCGCGCACCCTCGGACTCCCTCGTGAGCCGCGTGACGACCGTGCCGAAGGCGTTGCCGTACGCGTTGCCCGTGCCCGGGGCGTCGGCCCGCACGTCGATCTCGTCGACGGCGTTGGTGGTGCCGTCCACGGTCATGTCCAGCCGGGCGCTGAACAGGTGCTGGTGCAGCGGCGCGCCGAGCCCGGGGGCGACCTCGCGCGAGTACGCGGCGGCGTCGTCGGTGTAGGCCGAGGTGAACACCACGCCGGTGGACTTGACCTCCATCTCGATCGTGCCGTCGAGGTAGAGGTACCAGTAGAAGCCGTAGTCGTAGTTGCCCACGGTGACGAACATCGAGATCACCATGCGCCGCTGCCGCCGGGTCTCGGCGGACCCGGTGAACAGGTCGGTGTGCTTCCAGAGGACGCCGAAGTCCTCCTCGTGCATGCAGATCGCGTTCTGCACGGTGCGCGGGCGGCCGTCGCCGTCGGCGAGCACGGCGTCGAGGTAGGTGATCTCGCCGGCGCAGTCGCAGTCCAGCACGAGCGAGTTGGCCTGCTGGCCGAGCAGGTACTCGCCGGTGTCGAAGTAGTTCTGCCAGAACCGGATCGGCCCGGGGTCGGCGTAGGGCACGACCATCTCCGCGATCGAGGCCCGGTAGACGATCGGGCGGTCCTGCATCGCGATCTGGTGCAGCACCAGCCCCTCGCGTACGTCGAACCCGACGCGGAAGGTCCAGCCCTCCCAGGTGACGACGTCGCCGTCGACGCTGAAGCTGGGCCCGTCGGGCTGGGTGATGTCGAGGCGCCGCAGCGTCTCGCGCGGCGGCCCCGTGAACGCCGGGTCGTCGAAGTTGCCCTCCTCGGCGGGCACCGGGAGCACCTCGTGGTCGATCAGCTCCACGACCTTGCGGCCGACCAGGTCGACGTAGGCGACCACGCCATCGATCGGGTGGGCCCACGGGTGGTCCGACGGGCGGTGCTGCAGGAACGACAGCACGCGCAGCAGGCGCTTGCCCCGTTCACCGGGGATGTCGAAGGACCCGGCCGACAGCGGGCACGGGCAGACCAGCGACACGTCGTCGATGCGGCGCTTGGCCATGGCCGCGACCCAGCCCGGGTCGGCCTTGACGATCTCGTCGACCGCGACGAACTCCTCGAGCAGGATCGGCGGCTGCCCGTCGGTCTCGGGATCGAGGTCCCGGACGTCGTCGACCTCGCGGCGCGTGACCGACAGCAGCGCGATCCGGGACCGGCCGGTGGCGCTGTCGAGCAGCATCGCCCGGACCCGTCGGTCCAGCGGGTCGCCGGGGGTGAACGCCAGCACCTCCGCCTTGGGTGGCTCCTCCAGCGACAGCAGGGGGAACCGCGTGGTGTCGGTGACGAGCCCGGCCGCCACCAGCACCTCCCGGGCCGCGTCGATCTCCTCGGCGGTCAGCCGGGACAGCGGGTGGTCGACGACGGCGGCCGGGGCCGCCGAACAGGCGTGGTCGTGGGTCGTGGCCACGAAGCGGGTCCTCTCGTCGTACTGATCAGCTCGGTCGTACGGGTAGTACGGTCGGTTCGCTCGTACGGTCAGCGCCGGATCGTCAGGGAGATCGCGGACACGGCGGACTCGACGCCGTCCACCAGGCTCTTGAGGTCGATCGGCAGCTGCTCGGCCGCCGCGGCGACCGCGCTCCTGACCTCCGCGCGGTCCCGGTCGACGTCGAGGACGCGCTCGACCTCCAGCGCGCGGATGATCCCCGCGAGCGCCGCGCCCGGTACGTCCATCTCCCGCGGCACGCGGAGCATGTGCTCGAGCCGCACCCGCGGCCGGGCGGCCTGCAGCAGGTCGACCGCCGGGAAGCGGTCGGCGGTGCGGCGCAGCAACCGTCGGCCGCCCTGCTCGCGCCGCACGACGCCGTCGGTGACGAGGCCGCGCGCGACGAGCTCGTACACGACGTCGGTGAGCGCCTCCACCCAGCTGCGGACGGTGTGGGCGCTGGGCTGGCGCTGGATGCTCTCGACCACGAAGGCGCCGATCTCGTCGACGCCGGTGCCGCGGGGGTCGGCCACGACGATGCGGTCGTTCTCCATGCCGAGCCGCCGCTCCAGCATGAGGTCGGCGAGCGCCGCGGCGACCAGGCCGCACTTGAGCAGGTCGTGTCCGATCTCGGGCTTGCCGGTGAACGGGTTGTGCAGGATGAGGAACATCCTCCTGGCCAGCGTGTCCTGAACCATCGAGGCCGTCCCCCCGGTTGTGCGTGTACGTCCGGCGATAGTCGCCCGCACTGTAACAATGCGCGGAGTGTGTGCGAGCGAATACGAATAGTGGTCATCTGTAAAAGATGAGGGATGGTACGGTTCCGGCCGCGCCCCGGCGGCGGGCGCGGAACCAGTTCTCTTTCTTCAGGAGCCTGATGTCCTCCGTCCACCAACCGGTCCCGCAGCTGCGCCGTCGCCGGCTCGGCGTCATCCACCTGGTCTTCTTCACCGTGGCGGCGTCCGCGCCGCTCACGGTCCTCGGCGGGGGTGTGACCACCACCTTCGCCGTGACCGGGAACGCAGGCGTCCCGCTGTCGTTCCTCTTGCTCGCGGCGGCGCTCGCGCTGTTCGCCGTCGGATACGCGGCGATGAGCAGGCATGTGGCGAACGCGGGCGCGTTCTACTCCTACCTCTCCCAGGGCCTCGGCCCGAAATGGGGTGTTTCGGGTTCGTTCGTGGCGTTGGTGGCCTACAACACCATTCAGATCGGGCTCTACGGGCTCTTCGGTGCGGGCGTCGCGGATTTCGCGTCGGCCACCTTCGGGCTCGATCTGCCGTGGTGGGTGTGGGGCGGAATCGCGCTGCTGCTCGTGGGCGCGCTCGGCGTGCTGCGTGTCGACCTGAACGCCAGGGTGCTCGCGGTCCTGCTGGTCCTGGAGATCATCGTGGTGGTCCTCTACGACCTGGGCGCGTTCACGCACCCGGCCGGAGGAGCGATCACGGCCACCGGCCTGTCGCCCGCCCAGCTGTTCGTGCCCGGCGTCGGCGCCGTGTTCGCGTTCAGCGTGGCCGGGTTCATCGGGTTCGAGTCGGGCGCGATCTACAGCGAGGAGTGCCGCAACCCGCGGGTCACCGTCGCGCGGGCCACGTTCGTCGCGCTCGGGTTCACCGGGCTGTTCTACGCGCTGTCGGCCTGGGCGATGACCGTGGCCGTCGGCACCGACGGGCTCCAGGCAGCCGCCACCGAGAACGGCCCCGGCCTGGTGTTCGCGGCGCTCGCCGAGCACTGGGGCACCCCGGTGGCCGACGTCGCCAACGTCCTGTTCCTCACGAGCGTGTTCGCCGCGCTGCTGAGCTTCCACAACAGCGTCGCCCGCTACCTGTTCGCGCTCGGTCGCGAGCAGGTGCTGCCGCCCGTCTTCAGCCGGGTGGGGGCGAGCTCCGGCGGCCCGGTCGCGGGCTCGCTGACGCAGTCGGCGCTCGCCGTCGTCGTGCTCGCGCTGTTCGTCCTGGCGGGCACCGACCCGGTGCTGGAGCTGTTCACCTGGTTCAGCGGCATGGCCGCGTTGGGCGTGGTGCTGCTGATGACGGCCACGTCGGTGGCGGTCATCGGCTACTTCCGCCGCCACCCCGAGTCGGCCAGCACCTGGCAGCGCCTGGTCGCGCCCGCCGCGGCGACCGTGGTGCTCGGGTCGCTCGTCGCACTGCTGATCGCCAACTTCGACGCGCTGCTGGGCACCGACCCCGGCTCGCCGCTGCGCTGGGTCCTTCCCGGGCTGGTGCTGCTCGCCGGCGTGCTCGGCGCCGTGTGGGGGCTGGTGCTGCAGCGCACCCGCCCGGGCGTCTACCGCCGGATCGGCCAGACGGCGATGGCTCCCGAGGTGCTCGAGCCCAAGATCGAGCTGGCCACCCCGCCGCGCTGAGGGCGGGGGTGGGCGGCCGTGGCTACGCGGCCGTCCACCCCGCGTGGTTGCTCCACGCCTGCAGCTGCAACCCGCTCGTGAATCGGCGCGCCCGCCCGCTGACGGGGTCGACGAACTCGAGGGTGGAGGCGAGCAGCTGCAGGGGGCGGGTGAAGTCGCCGAGCGGCTTCTCGGTGAGCACCGGGTAGAAGTCGTCGCCGAGGATCGGCACCCCCAGCCCGCTCATGTGCAGCCGCAGCTGGTGGGTGCGGCCGGTGAGCGGCGTGAGGCGGTACCGGCCCAGTCGCGACCCGTCCGACCCGGTGCGGTGCTCCAGCAGCTCCACGTGCGTCTCCGCGTTCGGCTCGCCGGGCTCCTCCCGGGCGCAGATGATCCCGCGCTCCTTGACGATGCGGCTGCGGACGGTACGGGGGAGCGCGAGCGCCGGGTCGTACGGCGCGATCGCCTCGTAGGTCTTGCGCACCCGGCGGTCGCGGAACAGCGTCTGGTAGGCCCCGCGGTGTTCCGGGCGGAGCACGAACATCAGCAGCCCGGCGGTGACCCGGTCCAGCCGGTGCGCGGGGCTGAGCAGGGGGAGGCCGAGCTCCCGGCGCAGACGCACCAGCGCGGTCTCCACGATGTGCTGCCCGCGCGGGATCGTCGCGAGGAAGTGCGGCTTGTCCACGACCAGCAGGTCGTCGTCGCGGTGCAACACCTCGATCGGGAACGGCACCGGCACCTCGTCGGGCAGGTCCCGGTGGAACCAGACGAACGACTCCGGGACGAACGGCGCGTCCGGCGAGAGCGGCCCGCCCGAGTCGACGATCCGCTGCTCGCGCAGCATCGCGTCGATCCGCGCCGGCTCGACGCGCGGCAGCCGCTCGACGAGGTGGTCGCGCATGGTGGCCCACGACGTCTCCGCGGGCGTGCGCAGCCGGACCGCGTCGAGCCCGTGCCGCTGCGGCAGCGGGGACCGGAGCTTGCGTCTCACTCCGGAGAGCCTACGGGGGCGGTCAGAGCGCGGCGCGGATCCCGGCGAGGATGTCGGCGGTGCGCTCCGGGGGCTGCACCTGCGCGCACAGCCGGTCCATCACTGCGGCGTAGTGCTCCACGTCGGCGCGCTTGTCGAGGTAGAGCGCGCTGGTGAGCTGCTCGAGGTAGACGATGTCGGGCAGGTCGGGCGCGGCGAAGCGCAGGATGACGAACGGACCCCCGGCGGCGGCGTGGCCGCCGAAGTCCAGCGGTGCCACCTGCAGCGCCACGTTGGGCAGGTCGTTGACCTCGAGCAGGTGGGTGAGCTGGTCCCGGGCGAGCGCGGGGCCGGCCAGCGACCGGCGCAGCGCGGCCTCGTCGATCACCGCCCACAGCGTGGGGCCGCCCGTCGTGGTGAGCACCTCCTGGCGCCGCACCCGCAGCTCGACGCGCCGTTCGATCTCCTCCTCGTCGTTGTAGGCGAGCCGGGTGACGGCGCGGGCGTAGTCGCGGGTCTGCAGCAGCCCGGGGATGAACTGCACCTCGTAGGTGCGGATCACCGATGCTGCCTGCTCGAGGCCGATGTAGGTCTCGAACCAGTTCGGGAGCAGGTCGGCGTAGCGGTGCCACCAGCCGGGCGCGTTGGCCTGGCGGGCGAGGGTGAGGAACTCGTCGCGCTCGCCGGCGTCGACGACCCCGTAGAGCGTGAGCAGGTCGGCGATGTCGCGTTCCTTGAACCCGACGCGCCCCAGCTCCAGCCGGCTGATCTTCGCGGGCGAGGCCCTGATGGCCTCGCCCGCCGCCTCCCGCGTGACCCCGGCGGCCTCCCGGCGGCGCCGCAGCTCGCCGCCCAGGCCGATGCGCAGAACGGTGGGCCCGGTGGCGGTCGGCCGGGCCGGCGCGGCGCCGCCCGCGGCGTCATGGCTGGGCACGGCGTTCATGCTCTCTCCCGATCGTCCGCCGGACGTGACCGTGTTCACACGGTAGTTACTCGTTCACTCTGCCGTGCAGAAGCGCCGCAAGCAACTGCCACGAACGAGTGCACGGGCATCTGCACGTGCGTCACCGCGCGAGGTCGTCGAACTCGCCCTCGCGGACCCCGTCGATGAAGGCGGCGATGGCCGAGCGCGTGTAGACGAGGGTGGGCCCGGCCGGGAACCGGGAGTTGCGGACCGCAACGCCCCCATCTGCGAGTTCGGCGAGCTCGACGCAGTTGCCGCTGGGGTTGCTGGCCGTGCTCTTGCGCCACTGGAGGTCGCCGAAACCGGAATGCACGTGCAGATGCTCGTTCAGATGCACTTGCGCACGCAAGCCGGAAAGGACACGATCGTGTTGCAGCGCCGCGCCCAACCGGGTGACGGCCTTCGATAGCTGATCGACGAGGGGGAGCGATGAGTTACTCCTGGGGGGCGGCCCGCGTACCTGCGGGCACCGGCGGCTTCCGCGCGGGCCACCGCACGCTCGGCGGCGAGCACGGCATCCCGGACCACCGGCGTGACGGGGCCGCCCTGGGCGGCGAGCGCCCGAGCACGGAGCGGCAGGACGCCGCCGCTCAGCTGGCCCCGATGGTCGGCGTCTGGCAGCGCCTCCTCACGCTGCACGTGCCCGATCGGGCGGGACGCTGCCGCACCTGCACGAAGGGCGGCACGGGTCTGCCGTCCACCCCGTGGCCCTGCTCGATCCACGGCATCGCGGAGATGGCCCGCAGGCACCACCACGGCCAGCTCGCCGGGTAGGAGCACCCCGGGGCCTCAGGCGCGTCCGGTGGGCGGTTTCCGGCTGCCCGCCGCGAACGGCTTCGGCCATTCCGCGCCCGGGCCCGTGTACCCCTGCTCGGCGGCCGCGTGCAGCGTCCAGTGCGGGTCGTAGAGATGCGGCCTCCCCAGCGCACACAGGTCGGCTCGGCCGGCGAGCAGGATCGAGTTGACGTCGTCCCAGGAGGAGATCGCGCCGACAGCGATGACCGCCGTCCCGAGCTCGCGCCCCATCTCGTTGCGGATCCGGTCGGCGAACGGCGTCTGGTAGCTGCGCCCGAACGCCGGCTTCTCCGCGGCGACCACCTGCCCGGTGGAGACGTCGATCCCGTCCGCGCCGTGCTCGGCGAAGGCGCGCGCGATGGCGACGGCCTCGTCGGAGCTGGTGCCTCCCACGTGCCAGTCGGTGGCCGAGATCCGGACGGTGACGGGGCGCTCGGCGGGCCACGCCGCGCGGACGGCGTCGAACACCTCCAGCGGGTAGCGCAGCCGCCCGGTCAGGTCACCGCCGTACCGGTCGGTGCGGGCGTTGGACAGCGGCGACAGGAACGACGACAGCAGGTAGCCGTGCGCGCAGTGCAGCTCCAGCACGTCGAACCCGGCCCGGGCCGCCCCATGGGCGGCCGCGACGAACTGGTCCCGGATCGCGGCGAGGTCGGCCGCGGTGAGCTCGCGCGGCACCGCACCCGCGGGCGAGTAGGGGATCGGTGACGGGCCCACGACGTCCCAGCCGCCCTCGGGCAGCGGCTCGTCCATGCCCTCCCACATGAGCTTGGTGGAGCCCTTGCGGCCCGAGTGCCCGAGCTGCACGCCGATCTTCGCGCCGGTGTTCGCGTGGACGAAGTCGATCACCCGCGTCCACGCCGCCTCCTGCTCACGGGTGTAGAGGCCCGTGCAGCCGAGGGTGATCCGGCCCTCGGGGGACACGCAGACCATCTCGGTCATCACCAGCCCCGCGCCGCCGAGCGCCTTGCTGCCCAGGTGGACGAGGTGGAAGTCACCGGGCAGCCCGTCCTGCGCGCTGTACATGTCCATCGCGGAGACGACCACGCGGTTGCGCAGCGGCAGCGACCCGAGCCGGAACGGCTGGAACATCGGCGGGCCTGCGTCCGGCTCGCCGATGAACCACCGCTCGGTGGCGGCCACGAACCCCGGATCGCGCATCCGCAGGTTGTCGTGGGTGATCCGGCGGCTGCGCGTGATGATGTTGAACGCGAACTGCTGCGGGTGCTGGTGCACGTAGTGGCCGATGTCCTCGAACCACTCCCGGCTGGCGTGGGCCGCGCGCTGGGTGGACGCCACCACCGGGCGGCGCTCGTCCTCGTACGCGGCCAGCGCCGTCTCCAGGTCGGCGTGCTCGGCGCCGTGGTCGCGCAGCGCCGCGGCGAGCGCGAGGGCGTCCTCCATCGCGAGCTTCGTGCCGGAGCCGATGGAGAAGTGCGCGGTGTGGGCGGCGTCGCCGAGCAGCACCACGTTGCCGTGCCGCCACGTCGCCGTCGTGACCGTCGGGAAGGTGAGCCAGCGCGAGTTGTTGCCGATCAGCTTCGCGCCGTCGAGGAGGTCGGCGTAGAGCTCGGCGACCGCGGCGATCGAGGCCTCGTCGTTCTCCCCGGGCGCCAGGTCGAGCGCGGCGACGGGCCCGAAGGCGCGCTGCCACACGTCCTCGTGCATCTCCACGATCACCGTGCTCGCGCCGGGGCCGTAGGGGTAGCCGTGCAGCTGCACCACCCCGTGCGGCGTCTCGCGCACGTCGAAGGTGAAGGCCCCGAGCACGCGGTCGGTGCCCAGCCACATGTAGCGGCTGCGGCCGTGCTCCACCGTCGGGTCGAACGCCTCGGCGCAGGCGGTGCGGGTGCGGGAGTTGGCCCCGTCGGCGGCGATCACGAGGTCGTGGGACGCCCGGAGCGCGGCCAGCTCGGGGGCGGGCGTGCGGAAGTGCACGACCACACCGGCCTCGGCGCAGCGGCGCTGCAGGATCGCCAGCAGCTCCTTGCGGCTCATCGCGGAGAACCCGTGCCCGCCCGAGGTGATGACCTCGCCCCCGTAGTGGACGTCGATGTCGTCCCACCGCGCCGCGTGGCGCTGCATCTCGGCGTACACGGCCGGGTCGGCCTGCTCGATGCCCCCGAGCGTCTCGTCGGAGAACACCACCCCGAAGCCGAACGTGTCGTCGGCCGCGTTGCGCTCCCACACCGTGACGTCGTGGCCCGGGTCGTGCCGTTTGACCAACGCCGCCGCGTACAGGCCGCCCGGGCCGCCTCCGATCACCGCGATCCGCATGCTCACCTCCCCGCCGCGCGGTCGCGCAGCACGAACCGCTGGAGCTTCCCGGTGCTCGTGCGCGGCAGATCGGGCACGAACTCGACGATCCGCGGGTACTTGTAGGGCGCGATCGTCTGTTTGACGAAGTCCTGCAGGGCGGCGGCGTCGCGCTCGGCGCCGTCGCGCAGCACGACGTAGGCGGTGACGAGCGCGCCGCGCTCGGCGTCGGGCGTGGCGACGACGCCGCAGTCCACCACGTCGGGGTGGGCCAGCAGCGCCTGCTCGACCTCGGGCCCGGAGATGTTGTAGCCGGAGGAGACGATCATGTCGTCGCTGCGGGCGAGGTAGGTGAAGTAGCCGTCGCCGTCGCGCACGTAGGTGTCGCCGGTGTGGTTCCAGCCGTGCCGCACGTAGACCTGCTGCCGGTCGCCGTGCAGGTACCGGCAGCCGGTGGGCCCCTGCACGGCGAGGTGGCCGGGCGTCCCGTCCGGAACCGGGTTGCCGTCGTCGTCGAGCACCGCGGCCCGGTAACCGGGCACCGCGCGGCCCGTGGCGCCCGGGCGGATGTCGTCGTCGGCCGCGGAGACGAAAACGTGCAGCATCTCGGTGGAGCCGATGCCGTCGATGATCTTCAGGCCGGTGGCGTCGTGCACGGCGTGCCAGACGCTCGCCGGCAGGGTCTCGCCCGCCGACACCGCCCGGCGCAGTCCGCGGAGCCGGTCGGCCTTGCCGGCGCCGACGATCGCGCGGTACGCCGTGGGCGCGGTGAACAACACGGTGACGCCGTGCTCGGCGACCGCGTCGGCGAGCTGCGGCGGCGTCACGCGGTCGAGCAGTACGGTGCTCGCGCCGGCCCGCAGCGGGAACACGACGAGCCCGCCGAGGCCGAACGTGAACGCGATCGGCGGCGTGCCGCTCACGACGTCGGAGGGCTCGATGCGCACGACGTGCCGGGAGAAGGTGTCGGCGATGGCGAGCACGTCGCGGTGGAAGTGCATCGTGGCCTTGGGGCGGCCGGTGGTGCCGGAGGTGAACGCGAGCAGGGCCACGTCGTCGCTCGCCGTCGGGACCGGGCGGAAGGTGCCGTCCTTCGTGGCCCCGTCCGTGGCAGCACAGCGGCCGGTCAACTCGGCGTCGCCCGCGTAGGCGACCACCGGCAGGTCGGGTAGCTCGCCGGTGAAGCCGTGGTGGGCGAGCGCGAGCGACGGGCGCGCGAGCTCGGCGATCGCCTCCAGCTCGGCGCGGCGCAGCATCGGCATCGTGGCGACCGCGACGCCGCCCGCCAGCAGCACGCCGAGCCAGCAGGCGACGAGCCACGGCTCGTTCGGCCCGCGCAGCAGCACGCGGTTGCCCGGAACGAGCCCGAGGTCTCCCGCGAGCACGGCGGCGACCTGGTGGGCGCGCCGGCGCAGGTCGCCGTAGGACCACTCCTCGCCCGAACCGCGGACGCACGGGCGGTCGTCCGGCGGACCGGTGAGCAGCGCCTGCGCCGCGTTCAGCTGCGCGGGGTACTGCAGTTCCGGAAGGTCGAACAGCAGCTGCGGCCACTGCTCGCGGGGCGGCAGGTGGTCGCGGCAGAACGGGTCGACGTGGGCGCTGGCCATGGGCGGCACCTCCGTCCCCGAGTATGCCGCTGCTGTGACGTGAGTCAAGGCAGCGCGATATCGTTCCCGCGTGAGCACCGCCGTCGAGCTGGAGCCGCGGCAGCCCCGGCAGCTGATCGTGAGCCTGTACGGCCTGTACGGGCGCGCCGGCGACGGGCGGCTGTCGGTGGCCGCGCTGGTGCGGCTGATGGCCGGGCTGGGCGTGGACGAGCCCGCCGTCCGGTCGTCGATCTCGCGGCTCAAGCGCCGGGGCCTGCTGGCCGCCGACCGCCGCGACGGCGCCGCCGGGTACGTCCTCACCCCGGACGCCCGCCAGATCCTCGCCGACGGCGACGCGCGGATCTTCGGCAGGCGCCGTGCCACCGCGGCCGACGGCTGGGTGCTGGTGGTGTTCTCGGTGCCCGAGTCGGAGCGGGAGAAGCGCCACACCCTGCGCACGCGGCTAGCGCGCCTCGGCTTCGGCACCGCCGCACCGGGCGTGTGGGTGGCGCCCGGGCACCTCGCCGACGAGGCCGTCGACGTGCTGGAGCGGCTCGGACTCGACGGTTACGTGCAGCTGTTCCGCGGCGAGGCGTTCGGCGACGTCACCGCCCGCGTGCGGGACTGGTGGGACCTCGACGCCCTCCGCGTCCGCTACGCCGCGTTCCTCGCCGAGTACACCCCGGTCCGGACGCGCTGGGCGCGCCGGCGGACCGCGGACCCGGCCCGGGCCTTCGCCGACCATGTCCGGCTCGTCACCGACTGGCGGCAGCTGCCCTACGCCGACCCCGGCCTGCCGCTGGAGCTCCTCCCGCCGCGGTGGAACGGCCTCCGCGCCGAGGAGCTGTTCGCGGATCTGGCCGCTCGGCTGGCGGCGCCCGCGGAGACGCACGCGCGGGAGCTGATCGAGGGCTGACCGACGCTCACGGGTGGGGTGCGCCTTGGGCTGGGCGTGTCCGTGCGCCCCGTTTCGGCCGGTGCGCCCCGTCGACGGGGGCATGGGCGGGGACGGGGTGCGTGGGCGGGGACGCTACGCGGCGGGGATCAGCGCCGCGCCTTGCAGCTCGACGAGCGCCTCGGCGTCCCAGAGCCGGGCGACGCCGATGCCCGCCGTCGCCGGGTATTCCCGTCCGGCCAGGCGCCGCCAGACGGCGCCGATGTCGCGGGCGTGGGCGCGGTAGTCGTCCATGTCGACGATGTAGATCGTCAGCTGGGCGAGGAGTTCGGGTCCGCCGCCCGCGGCCCGCAGGGCGACGAGCAGGTTGGCCAGGGCCTGCTCGAACTGGGCCACCACGCCGCCGGGGACGACGCGCCCGTCGGCGTCGGTGCCGGTCTGGCCGGCAAGGAACACCGTGCGTCCGGTGCCGGCGACGGCGTGGGCGAAGCCGGACGGGCGGGCGAGCTCCGGAGGGTCGATCCGCTCGAGGGTCACGACTGCACCGCCCCGCCGTCGACGTTGATCCCCTGCCCGGTGATCGCGGCGCTCGCCACGCAGAGCAGCACCGCGTCGGCCACCTCGTCGACGGTGACGAGCCGCCCGGTGGGCTGCCTGCGCTCCAGCGCCGCCCGGGCCTGTTCGACGCTGCGGCCGGTGGTGGCGGCGATCGACGCGATGGTGCCGTCGGTCATCGGGGTGTCGACGTAGCCGGGGCAGACGGCGTTCACCGTGACGCCGGTGGCAGCCAGCTCCTGCGCTGCCGACCGGACGAGCCCGAGCAACCCGTGCTTGCTCGCCGTGTACGCCGCGATGTAGGGCTCGCCGCGCTTGGCCGCCACCGACGCGACCGCGACCACCCGGCCCCAGCCGGCGTCCACCATCGCCGGGATGGCGCGGCGCAGCATCCGGAACGGCGCGGTGAGGTTGAGCTCCAGCATCCGCTGCCAGTCGGCGTCGGTGATCCGGGGCAGCGGCGCGGACGTCCCCGCCCCGGCGTTCAGCACGAGCACCTCCACCGGGCCCCACGCGCGCTCGACCTCGCCGAACACCCGCTCGGCCGCGTCGGCCGCGGTGACGTCGGTCGGCACGGCCAGCGACGGCCCCGGCAGCTGCGCCGCGAGCGCCTCGAGCTCGTCGCCGGAGCGGGCGGTCAGGGCGACGCGGTGACCGTCGGCGGACAGGCGCCGCGCGACCGCGGCCCCGATCCCGCGTCCGGCCCCGGTGACCAGGCAGGTTCGCGCGTCCATCACCGCAGAGCTTGTCAAGCGGCGGTGACGACCGTCAACATCGCGACATGCGGATCGACGAGTTCACCGACATCGGCTACGCCGTCGAGGACGACAACCACGCCGTCATCACGATCGACCGCCCGGAGCGGATGAACTCCTTCCGCGGCCGCACGGTCGACGAGCTGATCGCGGCGTTCAAGCACGCCTGGGCCGACCCGCGGGTCGCCGCGGTGATCCTCACGGCGACGGGGGAGCGGGCCTTCTGCACCGGTGGCGACGTGAAGGAGCGTGCCGAGACCGGCGGCTACGGCGAGACCGAGTGGGGCACGTTCGAGATCGAGCGGCTGCACCGGATCATCCGCGACATCCCCAAGCCCGTGATCGCCGCCGTCAACGGCATCGCGATCGGCGGCGGGCACGTCCTGCACGTGCTGTGCGACCTGACGGTCGCCGCGGAGCACGCGACGTTCGCGCAGGCGGGGCCGCGGGTCGGCTCGTTCGACGCCGGCTTCGGGTCGGCCTACCTCGCCCGCGTGGTGGGGGAGAAGCGGGCGCGCCAGATCTGGTTCCTGCTCGACCGCTACGACGCCGTCACCGCCGAGCGCTGGGGGCTGGTCAACGAGGTCGTCCCGGCCGCGGAGCTGCTGGACACCGCCCGGGCCTGGGCCCGCAAGATCGGCTCCTACTCGCCGACGGCGCTGAAGTTCCTCAAGCACTCCTTCAACGCCGACTCCGACCACATCAGCGGCATCTCCCACCTCGCCTTTGACGGGCTCGAGGAGTTCGCGCACGGGGAGGAGGGCATGGAGGGGGCGCGGGCGTTCGCGGAGAAGCGGCCGCCGGACTTCTCCCGGTTCCGCTGACGCGAAGCGTCTGCGACGAACGCGGAACCGACAGCCTGCGCCAGGGTTCGGCCCGGAGCAAGAAAGCGCTAGCCTTCCTCCATGAGCAGTCGCAGCGACGTGCACCAGCTGGTCGACCAGCTCGACGAGGATGGCCTGGACGAGGCCGCAGCGGTATTGCGCAGGATG
Organism: Pseudonocardia nigra; assembly: GCF_019396355.1. Classification (GTDB taxonomy): domain Bacteria; phylum Actinomycetota; class Actinomycetes; order Mycobacteriales; family Pseudonocardiaceae; genus Pseudonocardia; species Pseudonocardia nigra. The sequence goes on along the minus strand of NZ_JAHKRK010000212.1, from coordinate 329 downwards.
GTGCAGCGGGGATCCGAGGACCGCTCCGATCGCCCACGGCGGCATTTCCGGTTCGCGGGCAAGATGTCCGCGGAACCCGAACTCGCCGCGCGATCAGGTGCCATCCTGCGGGATGAGCTCGGCCGGGGCACGTGATCCTGGTCGACACGGGGCCGCTCGTCGCCGTTGCCAATGACCGGGACGACGCCCATGTTGCATGCATGGAGGCCTATTCAGCCGCCAAGTAGAAGTGCAGTCCGATAACCGCCGAGATCGTCGTGTCGAACGTCGCCAGCGGCCGCCGGTAGTCGGTGTGCATGATGCGCCAGGTCTTAAAGTTTGCGATCACC
>NZ_JAHKRK010000211.1 GCF_019396355.1 Pseudonocardia nigra | reverse complement strand
GCGGCGGCCGACGCCGGGGCGCGCTTCGGCGTCTCGCCCGGGCTCAGCAGTGCCTGCGTGACGGCGGCGGCCGGCCGCGAGCTGCCGTTCGTGCCCGGCGCGGTCACGCCGAGCGAGGTCGGCGGCTGTCTGGAGGCGGGCGCGCAGTTCGTCAAGTTCTTCCCGGCGGGCGCGTACGGGGGAGTGGCCACGCTCAAGGCCCTGGACGGGCCGTTCGGGTGGGCGGGCGTGCGGTTCATGCCGACCGGTGGGGTGCGCCCGGAGAACGCCGCGGAGTACCTGGCCCTGCCCAACGTGTTCGCCGTCGGCGGCACCTGGATCGCGCCGCGCGCCGACATCGTCGCAGGCGACTGGGACGCGATCGGCGAGCGCGCCCGCGCGGCCGCCACGCTGCGTCCGGGCGCCCCGCAGGCCTGACGGTGACCGCCGACCCGCCCCTGCTGGAGGCGGTGGCCGCGCGGGCGGAGCGGATGCGGCCCTCGGAACGGAAGGTCGCCGCCGCGCTCCTGCGGGACCCGACGGGCGCGCTCGGCATGAGCATGGCCGGACTGGCCGCGGCGGCGGGCGTCAGCGAGCCGACGGTCATGCGCTTCTGCACGGGGCTCGGGTTCGCGGGCTTCCGCTCGTTCACGCTCGGGCTGGCGCAGGCACTCGCGGTGGGCCTGCCCGTCACGCACTCGGCGATCGGGCCGGACGACCCGGTCGACGCGGTGGCGGCGAAGATCTTCGACCACACCCTGAGCAGCCTGGACCGGGCACGCCGGGCGTTGAACGCGGCCGCGGTCGCGGCGGCCGTCGACGCACTGCTCCGCGCGGGCCGGTTGCTCTTCGTGGGTCTCGGCGCGTCGGGCCTCATCGCGCAGGACGCGCTGCACAAGGCGATGCTGTTCGGCGTGCCGTGTGCGGCGCCCACCGACGTCCACCAGCAGTACATGGCGGCGGCCATGGCCACGGCGGACACCGTGGTCGTCGCGGTCTCGCACACCGGGCGCACGGCACCGGTGCTCGAGGTGGCGGCCCGCGCGCGGGTGAACGGCGCCGTGGTCGTCGCGATCACGGGCGCTCCCGGCCCGCTCGCCGAGCTCGCCGACGTCGCGCTGGTCGTGCGGACGTTCGAGGACACCGACATCCACACGCCGACCGTGAGCAGACTCGCGGGCCTCGTGGTGATCGACGTCCTCGCCACCTCCGTGGCCGTCCGCCGGGGGCCCGAGCACCTCGAGCGCCTGCGTGCGATGAAGGACGACCTCGCATCCTTCCGCGGCGGCGGCTGACCACGCGCGTTCAGTCGGGCAGTGCCTCCAGCCGCTCGGTCAGGAACCGGCGTTCGGCCGGGTTCGTCGCCAGCTCGAGCGCCCGCCGGTAGGCGGCCGCGGCCTCGGTGGTGCGGCCCAGCCGCCGCAGGAGGTCGGCCTGCGCGGCGTGGAGGAGCCGGTAGCGCTCCAGCCCGGTGATCCCGGCGAGCAGGTCCAGGCCGCGCTGTGGCCCTGCGACCATCGCCACGGCCACGGCGTGGTTGAGCGCCACCACCGGCGACGGGTGCCGCCGCAGCAGCTCGGCGTAGAGCGCCTCGATCTGCGGCCAGTCGGTGTCGGCCGCGGTCGGGGCGACCGCGTGCACGGCGGCGATGGCGGCCTGGAACTGGTACGGGCCCGGCCGCCCACGCCGCAGCGCGGTCTCCACGAGCGCGAGCCCTTCGTCGATCCGGTCGCGGTCCCAGCGGCTGCGGTCCTGGTCCTCGAGCAGCACCAGCGCGCCGTCCGGGTCGGTGCGGGTGCTGCGGCGCGAGTCCTGCAGCAGCATCAGGGCCACCAGTCCCAGCGGCTCGGCCTCGTCGGGCATGAGTGCGGCCAGCAGTTTGGCCAGCCGGATTGCCTCGGCGCACAGCTCCGGCCGGGTCAGCGCGTCGCCCGCGGTGCCGACGTAGCCCTCGGTGAAGATCAGGTAGAGGACGGCGAGCGCCGCCGCGAGCCGGTCGGGGAGCGCCGCATCGTCGGGCACGGCGAACCGGATCCCGGCGTCGCGGATCTTGCGCTTGGCCCGCACCAGCCGCTGGGCCATCGTCGCCTCGGTCACGAGGAAGGCCCTGGCGATCTGCGCGGCGGTGAGTCCGCCGACGGCCTGCAGGGTGAGCGCGACCCGCGCGTCCGCGGCGAGCGCGGGGTGGCAGCACGTGAACAGCAGGCTCAGCCGGTCGTCGCCGACGCGCACCAGCCCGTCCGGAAGCTCCTCCACCTCTGTTCCCCGGTCCTCGGCGGCCCGCGCGAGCTGGGCGTACTTGTCCTCCCCGACGCGGGCGCGGCGGAGGCGGTCCAGTGCGGACCGGCGGGCCACCGTGACGAGCCACGCCACCGGGTCGCGCGGCACACCGTCGGCGTCCCAGGTGCGCAGCGCCGCGGCGAACGCCTCCGACAGCGCGTCCTCGGCGAGCTCGAAGTCGCCGAGCCCGCGGATGAGGGCGGCGAGCAGGCGGGCGCGCTCGGCGCGGAACACCCGGTCGACGGCGACGACGGCGGGTTCGGCCACCTAGCGGGACACGGGTGGCATCGGCGCCTCTACGACCGGCCGGACCTCGATGCACCCCTCCGCCGCCATCGGGCACCGCGCCGCGTACCCGAGCGCCTCGTCGAGGTCGCGGCACTCGAGGAGGTAGTACCCGCCGAGGTGCTCGGCGGTCTCGGCGAACGGGCCGTCGGTCACGAGCGCCTCGCCGTCGCGCACCCGCATTGTGGTGGCGGTGTCGGTGTCGTGCAGGCGGTCGGCGGCCAGCAGCACGCCGTCGGCCGCGCACTGCGCCGTGAACGACTGCACGGCGGCGATCTTGGCGGCGTGTTCGGGGGTGCCGGGGTCGGGATGCTCGCACCCGTAGATCAACAGCATGTAGCGCATGAGGACACCTCCTGCGAAGCCCGCGGTCCACCCGGGACGGTAGCCGCGTCGGCAAGGACGGACCCGCGGACCGGAAATCGACACCGGCGCCGTGTCGAGTCCGGCGCTTCCAGTCCGTCCTCGGGTCGTCCGCACCACCGACGAAGGAGCGAGCGATGACCACGATCGACCACTACCGGCGTGCGCAGGACGGCTTCGACCGGATCGTCGCCACGCTGCCCGCCGACCGCTGGGACGACCCGTCCGCGTGCAGCGAGTGGAGCAACCGCGACGTGCTCGGCCACGTCGTCTGGGGGCAGCACCTCGTCCGGCACCTGGCGACGGGCGTGCCCTACGCCTCGGGCGCCGGGGCGCCCGGGGCGCCGAACCCCGGGCAGCTGATCCCGTCCGACCCGGTCGGCACCTGGCGCGCGGCCCGCGCGGCGAGCGTCGCGACGCTGACCCCGGACGCGCTCGCTCGCGTCGTCCGAATGCGGGCGTTCGGGGAGATCCCGCTGGAGGGGTTCGTGATCGCGCTGGTGACCGACTTCCTCGCCCACGCCTGGGACATCGGGGCGCCCGCCGGGCTCGAGGTCCGGCTGGACCCGGACCTCGTGCCGGGCTGCTTCGCGTGGGCGCGCACGAACGACCTGCGCGTGCCGGGCGGGGTGGGCCCCGAGGTGACGCCACCGCCCGGCGCGGATGAGCAGACGCGCTTCCTGGCCTTCCTGGGACGCGACGCCGCGATGGCCGTCAGTCGCTGACCAGCGACCGCTGCAGCAGTACGGTGTCGAGCGTGCGTCCGTGCTTGACGCCGACCCCGCGCAACCTGCCCGCGTCGGTGAAGCCGCGACTGCGGTGCAGCGCGACCGACGCCGGGTCGCCGGTGTCGACCACGACGGCGAGGACCTGCCGGACGTCCGCCTGCCCGCACGCGGTGAGCAGGGCGTCCAGCAGGCGCCCGCCGATCCCGCGGCCGGCCGCCCACGGCGCCACGTAGATCGAGTCCTCGACGGTGCCGTGGTAGGCGGGCCGGGTGCGCCACGGCGTGCAGTAGGCGTAGCCGGCCGCCCTGCCGTCCACCTCCGCCAGGAGGAACGGCAGGCCGGCCGCGGTGACGTGCTCGTGGCGGCGGAGCCATTCGGCCCGGTCGGGCGGCTCGAGCTCGAAGGTCACCAGGCTGTCGGAGACGAACGGGGTGTAGATGCCCGCGACGGCGTCGAGGTCCTCCGGCCGCGCCGGACGCACCACCACGGCGGCGGGCGCTTCCGCTATAGCGAAATCACTCACTACTATAGAGTACATGGATCTCATCGCGCTGGGGCGGCGCGTCCAGGCGGCCCGGCTCGATCGTGGCCTGACCCTGCAGGACGTCGCTGCAGCGTCCGGGGTCAGCGTGAGCATGCTGTCGTCGGTGGAGCGCGGTGCGAAGGCGCCGACGGTGGTGGTGCTCGACCGGGTCGCGAGCGGCCTCGGCGTCCCGCTGGCCCGGCTCCTCGCCGAGTCCGACGCGGACCGGGTGGTGGTGCGCAGGCGGGCCGAGCACGAGGTGGTGCACGAGGCGGGCGGCTGGGCGCGGACGATCCTCACGCCGGTCGTCCCCGGCGTGAACTTCGAGTGGGTGCGCACCACGCTGCCGTCCGGATGCGACGCCGGCGCGTTCCCGGCCTACGCCGCCGGTTCGCACGAGTTCGTCGTCGTCGACGCGGGCGAGCTGACCCTGACGCTCGACGCGCGCGAGGTCGTGCTCGGTGCGGGCGACGTCGTGTACTTCGCCGCGGACGTCGCGCACCGCTATGCCAACCGGGGCGCGGTGGACTGCTCGTACCAGGTGGCAGCGCTGATCATGCGGTCGCGCGGACGACGCGGGTGAGCGGTCGCGAGCGGTGAAACGTGCGACGCACGGCACCAGAAAACCTACCACCATTAGAAATCCGGCATTGACGACCTTCTCGTCATGAGCCTAGGGTCGGGTAACCCCACGGAATGAAACGTTTCAGTTCCGCGTCCCGAGGAGTGCTTCGATGACGAGCTCCACCCCGGCCCCCGCCGCGGTGCCCCGCGCCGCATGGCGGACCGCCGTGCTCGGCGGGATGGCGTCCTACATGGACGCCGCCACGATCGTCTCCACCGGCACCGCATTGGTGCTGTTCCAGCCTGCGCTCGGCCTCACCCCGTGGGACATCGGCGCTCTGTCCGCCCTGCTCACCCTCGGGCTCGCCATCGGCGCGCTGCTCGGCGGGCGGCTCGGCGACCTGCTCGGGCGCCGCCGCGTCTTCACCGTCGACCTGGTCGTCTTCGTCGTCGGGCTCGCGCTGCTGGTGGGTGCGGTCAACACCCCGATGCTCTACGCCGGCGTGGTCATCGCCGGGCTGGCGATGGGCGCCGACATCCCGACGTCGCTGGCGCTCATCGCCGAGGAGGCCCCGCGGGGGCAGCGCGGCAGGCTGGTCGCGTTCTCCCAGCTGCTCTGGGTGGGCGGCATCATCGGCGCCGTCGTGTTCAGCGCGCTGTTCTCGGGGCTGGGCACGCTCGGCGCCCGGCTGCTGTACGCCCACATGCTCGTGGTCGCACTCGTCGTGCTCGTCCTGCGGCGCAGGCTCGTCGAGTCGCAGGAGTGGCGGGCCGCCCGCGCCGAGCAGCCCGCCGTGGAGGTCGAGGGCGCCATCTCCGGCAGCTCGCTGCGGCACCTCATGCGTGGCCCGCTGCTGGCCGCCGTGGTCGCCACGGGCCTCTACTACGGCATCGGCAACCTCGCCGCCAACACCTTCGGCCAGTTCCAGACCTACCTGTTCGTCAACGTCGCCGGCACGTCGGTGACCAGCGCGAGCCTGATCGGCCTGCTCGGCTTCCCGGTCGGGTTGGTCGGCGCGGTCGTGTTCATGCGGGTGGCCGACCGGCCGTCGCGGATGCGCTGGTTCGCCTTCGGGGCGGTGCTGCTCTGCGGGGGCACGGCGGTCCCCTTGGTGTTCGGCATCAGCCTCACCACACTGATCATCATGGCACTGGCGTCCGGGCTCGGTGGCCCGTTCGCGGGCGAGGCGATCTACAAGGTGTGGTCGCAGGAGCTGTTCCCGACGCTGCTGCGCGGTTCCGCCCAGGGCATCACGATCGCCTTCACCCGCATCCTCGCCGCCGCGTTCGCGTTCGTCACCCCGGCCATCGCGGCCGCCAACGCCAGTGCGCTCATCGGCATCTGTTCACGGTGAACCTCGTCGCCGCACTCATCGGCGGGCTGTGGGTGGCCCGGCTGAAGCCGGCCGCCCCGGACGCCTCGCCCCTCCCGTCCGACCCGACCCGCACCCAGCCCGTGGAGGCGAAGTGACCCTGCAGGACGTCGTACCCACGCCCGTCCGGTTCGAGCACCGGGAGACCGGCTTCGGCCTGGGCACCGCGACCCCGCGGCTGTCCTGGCAGCTGCCCTCCGCTCCGCCCGGGTTCGCGGCCACTGCGGCCGAGCTGGAGCTGACCGACCTCGACACCCGGGAGGTCACGGCGGCGCGGGTCGAGTCCGCCGAGCAGGTGCTCGTGCGGTGGCCGTTCCCGCCGCTGCCCGCGCGCGCCCGCGCCGCCGTCCGGGTGCGGGTGGCCGCCGGGGCCGACCACACGGCGTGGAGCGAGCCCGCGCAGCTGGAGACCACGCTGCTGGACGCCGCCGACTGGACCGCCCGGTTCGTCTCGCCGCGGGCCATCGGGCGCATCGGCGACCCGGCCCCGGTCCTGTGCGCCGATGTCGACCTGCCGGACGGGATCGTCCGCGCACGGCTGCACGTCACCGCGCTGGGCCTGCACGTCACCACGATCAACGGGCGCCGCGCCACCGACGAGGAGCTCGCCCCGGGCTGGACCGCGTACGCGGACCGGCTGCGGTTCCGCACCCACGACGTCACCGAGCTGGTCCGCGCGGGCCGAAACGCGCTCGAGATCCTGCTCGGCAACGGCTGGTACCGCGGCAGGCTCGGCTGGGGTGGCCGCCGGGCCCACTACGGCGACCGCCTCGCCGCGCTGGCCCAGCTGGAGGTCACCGCCGCCGACGGCACCGTCACGACGTTCGGCACCGACGGCACCTGGACCGCCCGCCCGAGCGGGGTGCTCGCCGACGACCTCTACGACGGGCAGACCACCGATCTGCGCAGCGGCCCCGACGGGCCCGCCGACCCGGTCGACGTGCTCGACGAGGATCTCGGCAGGCTCGTCGCGCCGCTCGGTCCGCCGGTGCGAGCGGTGGCGACGGTCCCGGCCGTCGCGGTGACGCGCTCGCCGTCGGGCAACCAGCTGGTCGACTTCGGGGAGAACCTGGTCGGGTGGGTGCGGCTGCGGGTCCGCGGCGGCGCCCCGGGGCAGGAGGTGACGATCCGGCACGCCGAGGTGCTCGAGCGCGGCGAGCTGGGCGTCCGGCCGCTGCGCTCGGCGCAGGCCACCGACGGCTGGCTGCTCGCGGGCGGGGCCGAGGAGGTGCTCGAGCCGTCGCTGACCTTCCACGGCTTCCGCTATGCCGAGATCACCGGCGTGGACGTCACGGCCGCGGACGTCGAGGCCGTCGTGCTCAGCTCCGACCTGCGGCCCACCGGCACGTTCACCTGTTCCGAACCGGACGTGGTGCGGCTGCACGAGAACGTCGTGCGGAGCATGCGCGGGAACTTCGTCGACGTCCCCACCGACTGCCCGCAGCGCGACGAGCGGCTCGGCTGGACCGGCGACATCCAGGTGTTCGCCCCGACGGCCACCTTCGTCGCCGACTCGGCCGGGTTCCTGGCCTCGTGGCTGCGCGACCTCGCCGCCGACCAGCACGCGGACGGCTCGGTGCCGTTCGTGGTGCCCGACGTGCTGCGCGATCCCGGCCCGGCCGCGGCGGCGTGGGGCGACGCGGCGACGATCGTCCCGTGGACGCTGTACGAGCGCTACGGGGACGCCGGGGTGCTCGCCGACCAGTTCGACAGCATGCGCGCGTGGGTGGACCGGCAGGCGCAGCTCGCGGGGGAGGACCACGTCTGGGCCGGCGGGTTCCAGTTCGGCGACTGGCTCGACCCGGACGCCCCGCCGGAGGCGCCGTGGGCGGCCAAGGCCGACCCCGACCTCGTGGCGAGCGCGCACCTCGTCCGGTCCGCCGAGATCGTCGCGGACGCCGCCCGCGTGCTGGGCCGCGACGCCGACGCGCGCCGCTACGGCGACCTGGCCGCCGTGGCGCGGGCCGCGTTCGCCCGCGAGTACGTCACGCCGCGCGGGCGGCTGCTCAGCGACGCCCCCACCGCGTACGCCCTCGCGCTGGTCTGGGACCTCGTGCCCGAGCCCGAGCAGCGTGCCGCCGCCGGCCGCAGGCTCGCGGACCTGGTGCGCGGCGGCGGGTTCCGCATCGGCACCGGGTTCGTCGGCACCCCGCTGATCTGCGACGCGCTGGTGCGCGCGGGCGAGCCCGCGGTCGCGTACCGGATGCTGCTGGAGCGCGCCTGCCCGTCGTGGCTCTACCCGGTGTCGATGGGGGCGACGACGATCTGGGAGCGCTGGGACAGCATGCTCCCGGACGGGTCGATCAACCCCGGTGAGATGACGTCGTTCAACCACTACGCGCTCGGCGCGGTGGCCGACTGGCTGCACCGCACCGTCGCCGGGCTGGCCCCGGCCGCGCCCGGCTACCGGGAGATCGTCGTCGCGCCGCTGCCCGGCGGCGGGCTCACCTCCGCCGCGGCCACGCACGAGACGCCCTACGGCACCGCCGCCGTCGCCTGGGAGCGGGCCGACGGCACCTTCCGCCTCGAGGTGCAGGTGCCGGTGGGCGCGCACGCGACCGTCCACGTGCCGGGGGCCGACGGGCCGCAGCGGGTCGGGCACGGCAGCCACCGGTGGGAGGTCGCCGATCCCACGCCGGCCCCGCGCCCGCTGCGCACAGTGCGCGACGCGGTCGACGACGCCGCGCTGTGGGCGGACGTGACCGCCGCCGCTGCGGAGTTCGGCATGGACGAGGCGTCCGCGCCGATCGACATCCGGATCGGCCGGTTCCTCGACCGGCCCGTGTCGGAGCTCGCCCCCGCGCTGGCCCCGCCCGGGCTCGTCCCGCACGCGGAGCAGGTGCACAAGCGGGTCGCGGAGATCCTGGCCCGCCGGGGCGCCGGGGGCTGAGCCCGCGCGTTCCCGCCGTCCCCGGATTGCAGCAAAGCCACTTTCACGCAACGAGGTGGCAGGAAAGTGGCTTCGCTGAGCACTCGTGACGAGTGCGGCGCCGGCGGCGCCGAACGCCGGGCTCGATCCACGGCGGGACGCGGGCGAGTCGACGTGAGCGGGGTGACCGGATCGCCCGGAGCCCGCTCAGGTCGACCTCGACCGTGCGGCGACGGCGTGCTCGGGCCGAACTCCGTGCGGGCCGCGGCCGCGGTTGCGAGCGTCAGGGTGCGGTATGGGCCGCCACGAACTCGCGCAGCAGCGCCCGGGTGGCCGCGGGGCGTTCCCGCCATGGTTGATGTCCGGCGCCGTCCAGCACCGCGAGCCGCGCGGACGGCAGCGCGTCGACCAGCGCCTCGACCCCCGCGACCGGGCGCGGATCGGCCGCGCCGTGGATCGCCAGCACCGGGGCGGTCACGCGGGCGCACGCGGTGCGTTCCGCGTCCGCCCGCGCATCGGTCTCGGCGTTGAGCGCCCGGTTGCACTCGCGGTTCAGCGGGAGCGGGGTGGCGGCGTCGGCCGCGGCCAGCTCCCACCGCCTTTCGGGGTCGGCGAAGTCCGGCAGCCAGCAGAACGTGCGCCACTCCACCTCCTCCGGCCACGACCGGTCCCGCTGCTGCAGCGCGTCCCGCCGGGCGCGCTGCGCGGGGGTGAGCCGCGCCCGCGCCCGCTCGCGGTGGGCCGCGCGGTGGCCCGGCCAGTCCAGGCCCACGCCGCTGCAGTACACGAGCCCGGCGACGCGCTCCGGACGGGCGGCGGCGTATGCCAGCCCGAGCGTGGCCCCGAAGGAGTGCCCGACGACGAACCACCGGTCGTGCCCGAAGTGCGCGCGCAGCTCGTCGAGGTCGGCGACGAACCGGTCCAGCCGGAAGTCGGTGTCCGGCGCCGAGCGCCCGCACCCGCGCTGGTCGTACCGGTGGGTGCCGGCGAGCCCGGCGAGCATCCCCGCGAGCGGGCCGAGGTGGTCCCACATCCCCGGGCCGCCGTGCACGAATACCGCGGCCGGGCGCCCGGCCTCGGGGGCCGATCGGGTCCACAACCGCGCCCCGTCGGAGAGCCGGACCTCCTCGGTCACCGCGTGCGGCACCCGACCATCATGCCGCGCCGAACGCCCTCGCCACGGCCAGGCTGTCCTCGTAGACGTGGTGGCGGGTAATCAGCCCGTCCTCCACGGTCACGTGCAGTGCGAAGGCGGCCACGTAGCTGCGGCCGGTCGGCTTCGCGGTGTTGCGGAACTCGCCCGTGACGACCGCGTCGGCGCCGTCCACCAGCACCGCCGAGACGGTGGCGGTGCTCTCCTCCGGCACGTGGTGCTCGGCGATCAGCCGGTAGTGCTCGGCCACCCCGGCACGGGTGGAGCGGTGCCGGATCCAGGGGACCGTGTCGGCGTAGTCGCCGTCGGGCCAGTCCAGCATCCATGCCACCTGCTCGGCGTACAGCTCGGCGATTCGGTCCGGGTCGCCGGCCGCAACGCGGCGGAGCAGTTCGTCGATCGTCTCCCTGGTGTCCACGTGATCATCATGCGCCGGAGCCCGGCACCGGTCGATGACCCCGGAGGTAAGCGGAACGGTCGACGCCAGGACGTGCCGGTCTTCGCGATCCAGAACATAGTGGCGGCATGCCCACGCACACCGCTGACGCCGTCGTGATCGGGGGCGGGCACAACGGCCTGGTGGCGGCCGCCGTGCTCGCCGACGCGGGCTGGGACGTCTGCCTGCTCGAGTCCACCCACCAGGTGGGCGGCGCGATCCGGTCGACCGAGCTGTACCCGGGGTTCACCGCCGACCTGTTCAGCGCGTTCTACCCGCTCTCGGCCGCGTCCCCGGTGCTGCGCTCGCTGGAGCTGGAGCAGCACGGGCTGCGCTGGTCGCACGCCCCGAGCGTGCTGGCCCACCCGCCTCGGCCCGACGGGGGGCCCGCCGCCGTGCTGCACCGCGACCGCGAGCGCACGGCGGCCGGTCTCGCCGACCACGACCCGCGCGACGGCGACGCCTGGCTGAAGCTGTGCGCGCAGTGGGACGAGATCGGCGAGACGTTCCTGCGGACCATGTTCACCGCGTTCCCCCCGGTGCGCGGACCGGTGCAGCTGCTGCGGCGCATCGGCACCGCGGAGGCGCTGCGGCTCGCCCGGTTCCTCGCGCTGCCGGTGAAGCGGATGGGGGAGGAGCTGTTCGCCTCGGAGGCGGGCCGCCTGTTGCTGGCGGGCAACGCGCTGCACGCCGACGTCCCCCCGGACGCCCCGGTCAGCGGGGTGTTCGGCTGGCTGCTCGCGATGCTGGGCCAGCAGCACGGCTTCCCGACGCCGGTGGGCGGCACGGGCGAGCTCGCCGCCGCGCTGGCCGCGCGGGCGGGCGCTGCGGGAGCCGACGTCCGCACCGGCGAGCACGTGGAGCGGATCGAGGTCAGCAGGGGCCGCGCCGTCGCCGTGCACACCGCGGGCGGGCTCACCGTCCGGGCCCGGCGCGCGGTGATCGCCGACGTCAACGCCCCGGACCTGTACCGGCGGTTGCTCCCCGCCGACGCGGTCCCGGCGCGGCTGCACGCCGACCTGGAGCGGTTCGCCTGGGACACGGCGGTCGTGAAGGTCAACTGGGCGCTCGACGGGCCGATCCCGTGGCGGTCCCGGGAGGTCGGGGAGGCAGGCACCGTGCACGTCGGCGTCGACGAGCTCGGCATGGCGGCGTGGTCGGGGGACATCGAGGCGAGGCGGCTCCCGGATCCGCCGTTCCTGCTGGTCGGGCAGATGACCACGGCCGACCCCGCGCACTCGCCCGCCGGCACCGAGAGCGCGTGGGCCTACACCCACCTCCCGCGCGGCATGGACGACGACGCCGCGGCCGACGAGCTCGCCAAACGCGTCGACGCGGTGCTGGAGGAGTTCGCCCCCGGCTTCGGGGCCCGCGTGCTCGACCGCACCGTCCAACGACCCGGCGACCTGCAGGCGGCCGACCCGAACCTCGTGCACGGTGCGGTCAACGGGGGGTCGGCGCAGCTGTTCCAGCAGTTCGTGTTCCGCCCGGTGCCCGGCCTCGGCCGCCCCGAGACGGTCGTCGGTGGCCTCTACCTGGGCAGCGCGTCCGCCCATCCCGGCGGGGGAGTGCACGGGGTGTGCGGGTGGCTCGCGGCCCGCGCCGCACTGGGCGAGCAGGGCACGTTCGGGTTCGTACGGCGCCGGGTCACGTCGGCGGCGCTCGAGCTCGTCTACCGGGATCCGCCCTCGGCGAGGTAGGCGAGCCTGCGCAGCGTCTCCCCGTTGCGCGTGCCGATCAGGGCGGCGCGCACGGGGTAGGGCAGCAGCTTCGTGGGCCCGCTGATCACGTCCTCCTTCATCACGACCTCGCAGTGCTCACCGGGCCGCGGCTCGAGCAGGATCTGGATCTCGACCTCGCCCATCGGCCACCCCCGGCCGCGCATCACGAGCTCCTTGTGCGGGGTGGAGGCCACCACCCGGGTCGTGTCGTTCAGCATCACCGGCCACCCGCCGAGCGAGTGGTGCAGCTCGGAGCCCACCGCGGGCCAGCTGTCGTCCACGGCCCGCATCCGGGACGCGCCCACGACCCAGGAGGGATAGAGCCACCCGTCGGACAACACGCCCCAGACCGAGGCGACGGGAGCCTTGATCTCACGACGGACGTCGACCATGGCGGTGAGCGTATGGCGGCCGACCTGTCCTGTCAGCGCGAGAGAGCGCGGCCCACCCGGGCGGCGCTCTTGACCCCACCCTTCCGAGGGGCATGATCGGACCGGCCACATCGTCGTGGGGAGGAGCGCACATGTCGGAGGACGGGCTCGTCCGCGTGCTGGGTCGCGCGGACACGTTCGCCGTCGGGTTCGGCGCCATGATCGGCTTCGGGTGGGTCGTGCTGGTCGGCGGCTGGCTCGAGGAGGCGGGGCCGCTCGGTGCGGTCCTCGCGTTCGCCGGTGGCGGCCTGGTGATGGTCCTGGTCGGCCTGACCTACGCCGAGCTCGTCTCGGCGATGCCGAAGGCGGGCGGGGAGCACCACTACGTGCTGCGCGCGCTCGGCTCCCGGTGGGCGTTCGTGGCGTCCTGGGCGATCACGCTCGGGTACGTGTCGGTGGTCGCGTTCGAGGCCGTCGCGCTGCCGCAGACCGCGCTCTACCTGGTGCCGGACCTCAACGCCGGTCTCCTGTGGACGGTGGCGGGCTATGACGTGTACGCCACGTGGGCACTGGTCGGCATCGGCGGCGCGGTACTCGTGACCGCGGTGAACTACATCGGCATCCGGCCGGCGAGCTTCCTGCAGGTCGTCGCCGTCGCCTTCCTCATGGGGGTGGCCGTCGTGCTGCTCGCCGGGATGGCGGTCGGCGGCGACGGCGCGCACCTGCAGCCCTGGCTCGACGGCGGCCTGGCAGGGTTCGTCGGCGTGCTCGTCGCGACGCCGTTCCTGTTCGTCGGGTTCGACGTGATCCCGCAGTCGGCGGAGGAGATCAAGATCCCGCACCGGCAGATCGGCGCGCTGCTCGTGATCTCGGTGCTGACGGCCACCGCGTTCTACATCGCGATCATCATCGGGGTCGGCTCGGCGCTGCCCCGCGGCGAGCTCGCCGCGTCGGAACTGGCCGCCGCCGACGGGATGGCGGCGCTGTGGAACAGCCCGGCGATGGGCACGGTTCTCGTGCTCGGCGGCATCGCCGGCATCCTCACCAGCTGGAACGGCTTCCTCAATGGGGGCCAGCCGGCTGCTCTACGCGATGGCCGACTCCGGGATGCTGCCGCGCTGGTTCGCCCACCTGCACCCGCGCTACCGCACGCCCACCCACGCCCTGCTGTTCATCGGTGCCCTGTCGGCGGTCGCGCCGCTGTTCGGCGAGCAGATGCTCGTCTGGCTCGTGGACGCGGGCGGGGTCAACATCGTCGTCGCGTTCTTCCTGGTCGCGATCGCGTTCCTGGTGCTGCGCAGCCGCGAGCCGGAGATGGCCCGGCCGTTCCGGGTGGCGTCGGGCCGTGTCATCGGGGCGCTGGCCGCATTGGCGAGCCTCACGCTGGCCGCGCTCTACCTGCCCGGGATGCCCGCGGCGCTGATCTGGCCGGCCGAGTGGATCATCGTGGGCGTCTGGTGGCTCGTCGGGCTGTACTTCCTCACGAGGCTGCCGAAGGTGGCCCCCGGCCCCGACGCCCACCGCGAGCTCCACCGCTGACGACGGCGGGCGGCCGTAGGCGAGGGCGGGGATTGCAGCAAAGTCCCCCATGGCCTTCGGCCGCCACGAGGTATGAGAATCGGGTCGGGTCCGGCTGAGCTCGGTTGGCATTGGTGCGTCTAGCCCGAAGCAAAGTCTGAGGCCTGGGGGCCTTCC
>NZ_JAHKRK010000210.1 GCF_019396355.1 Pseudonocardia nigra | reverse complement strand
GGGCCACCGCGCGGTCGCCACCCGCTACGACAAGCGCGACTACATGTTCCGCGGAACCATCGACGTCGCCTCGATCAGGATCTGGCTCCGCGACCCCGTCCCATGATCCAAGGGACACGCTCTAGTCTGCCGAGGTGGACGTCCTCGATGCCTACAGCGGGCACACCGACCCCGGCGGCCCCGCCATCCGCCGCGACCTCGACGCCCTGACGATCACGAAGCTGTCCGTCGGGCCGATGGACAACAACGCCTATCTGCTGGTGTGCCGGGCCACCGGCGAGGCGCTGCTGGTCGACGCGGCGAACGAGCCGGACCGGCTGGCCGACCTCGTCGGGTCCGACGACTCCCGCCCGGAGCTGCGCCACCTGGTCACCACCCACCGCCACCCCGACCACTGGCAGGCGCTCGGCGCCGTCGCCGGCATGTTCCAGACCCGTCAGATCGCGCACCCGCAGGACGCCCCGGAGCTGCCGATCCCGATGGACGAGCTGGTGGAGCACGGCGACACCGTGCGCTTCGGCGACATCGAGCTCGAGGTCGTGCACCTGCGCGGCCACACTCCGGGCTCGATCGCGCTGCTCTACCGCGGCGACGACCGGCAGCACCTGTTCACCGGCGACTCCCTGTTCCCCGGCGGTCCTGGCCGGACAACATCGCCGGAAGACTTCGGCTCGCTCATGAGCGACCTGGAGGAGCGGGTGTTCGACCAGCTTCCTGACGAGACGTGGGTCTACCCCGGCCACGGGGACGACACCACCCTCGGCACGGAGCGCCCGTCGCTGCCCGAGTGGAGGGCACGCGGCTGGTGAGCTGAGCACCAGCGCCCGACCGGGGCCGCCTACATGACGTAGGCGGCCCCGTCGTCTGTTACGAGCAGCACGACGGGCACGCCCTGCACGGAGGCGCTGCGGTCAGTAGATCTCCGGTCGTGGCGGGGGCGGCTTGAGCGGGACCCGTACCCGTCGCTCCCAGGTGCGCGGTGGACTCTCCCGCGACTCCACGCTGAACCGCAGCGCGAGGATGATCTGATCGTGCCCCTGCCACGGGTTCGCCGTCAGGTGGGCGGTGAACCTGATGTCGTCGCCAGCGTCCATCGGCGCGAACCTGATCGAGGAGCTCAGCTGGCCGTCCTCGCCGGACGAGATGCCCGCGCACCATGGTGTGTCCGGCTCGGCGTCAATCACGACCTTCCCCGGCCCGCCGACCATCCTCACCACGATCTGCGCCTTCCGGTCGTGCACCACCGCCACCTCCGACGCAGCGAACGTCGGGCCGTCCTGGTCGTGGCGGTCCTCGACCTCGCGATGCTCCTTTCGGGTCGCGATGGCGACGTTGGCCTCCGCAGCGGCGGCCGAACGGCGCGCTGCCCGCATCGATCGGGTCGCCACCACCAACGCCAGCACCGAGACGAGCAGGGCCAGCCCAGCGACCACAGCGGTGGTGATCTGGAGAGCGATCGGCACGTCACCAGCTAACCAGCGTCGTGCTGGGAACTGTGACCCAGCCCATCCATCCAGCCCGAGCCGTCCTACCTCTCGGCCGCCGGCTGATCGGGTGCCTCGATCGCCGCTGCTCCGGCGCCTCGATGCCCGGCTGTCGGCCAGCGGCGGCGCAGTGCTCGCACGCCTCAGTCGGATCGGGCTCGCAGTCGCACCCGGCTGCGCCGCGAGCGAGCGAGCGGCACGCCGCGCGGTGCCGAAGCGCCCGGTCGCGCCGCGTTCCAGTCCCGCGCGGCAGCTGCCGGCGTTGAAGGGCTGCGAGGCGGTGCAGCGGGCCGCTGAGGGCGCCCCGATCGTCGGCTGGATGGCGCCGTACGAGTCGCAGTCGGAGAAGTCGACCCGACCGAACCAGCGGCCGTCCAGTGATCAGGACCTCAATGTTCGTGAGTTTCGACCACAGCTGTGCGGTGCATGATCAATTTGGTGAGACCTGACCGCATCAGCTGGAGGACTAGCGCCGTGGCCGTTGGTGCAGCTCAGGCATGGTGCGACGGGCGCGATGGCGTTGGCCACGGGAGGCGGGAAGGCCTCCGGTGGGGACACCTAGACCCGAGAGGGGGAGCCTTGGCGCCTCGTCCGTGCTCGAGGGCACCCGCGTCACCGGCAGGCTCGTCCCAGGACGCGAGCGGTCGTTACCGCCGGGGGTGGCCGGGGGGGTCAGGTTCGCTCGGGCGCGGACGAGGACGGGTTCTGTGTGAACGGTGTCGACCAGCTGGCGAGTAGCCGTAGCCGTTCCTCGGACGGGGAGTTGGGTTCGGCGGTGTAGGCGGTGAGGGTCAGGCCGGGGTCGGCGGGGAGGTCGAGTGCGTTGAAGGTGAGGGTGAGCTCGCCGACTTCGGGGTGGCGCAGCCGCTTGACCCCGGTGCAGTGCAGTCGGACGTCGTGGGTGGCCCACCAGGTGCGGAACTCGTCGCTGCGGGTGGCGAGCTCCCCGACGAGCGCGGTGAGTGCCTCGTCGTGTGGGGCGCGGCCGGCTTCGGTGCGTAGCAGGGCGACGGCGCCTTTCGCGGCGTCGGGCCAGTCCGTGTAGAAGTCGGCGCCTCGCGGGTCGAGGAAGGCGAATCGGGCGAGATTCGCCTGCCGGGTGGGGTGTCGAACACTGGTGCCCACAGGGCGCGTCCCAGGGCGTTGATGGCGAGGATGTCCATGCGGCCGTTGCGGACGAACGCCGCGGAGCCGGTCATCGACTCGAGCAGGTGCGCCACGCTGGGCCGCACCTGTTGCGGCTGGGTGCGGCGTCGCGGTTTCCGGGCACCACCGCGGGCGGCGCGGGCGAGGTCGAGCAGGTGGGCCCGCTCGGCGTCGTCGAGCTGCAGCGCGGTCGCGATGGCGTCGAGGACGCTGTCGGAGGCGGTGCTGAGGTTCCCCTTCTCCAGCCGGGTGTAGTAGTCCGGCGACACCCCCGCCAGACGCGCCACCTCATCGCGTCGCAGGCCGGGCACGCGGCGTCGGCCGTAGACGGGCACCCCGGCCCGCTCGGGGGTGATCTTGGCCCGGCGCGTCACCAGGAAGTCGCGTACCTCCGCCCGGTTGTCCACGTCCTCCACGGTAGGTGAGACCGCCGGGTGGAGGGGGGTCACGTTGTGACCCGTCACGACCGGGCCTGTCACGCCCGCGCGGACGGCGTCCTCGATGGCGACGCCCGGTGGGCGGCCGCCCTCAGCTTCTGGCTCGGACCGTCCGGCCTCCGCCGCACCCGTCCGGTCGACGTTGCCGGCCGCTCACCGCGGGCTCGCCGGCCGCCGGCTCCAAGCCGGCCGGCTGGACCGCTACTGACGATCTTCGAAAGGAATCTGGTGGTCTCCACCTCCGCCACATCGCGGTCCGCGACGGCCGCCCCGGCCGGGGCGGGCCAGCCCCGCGCCGGCAAGCTGCCGCCGGTCGTTTACCTGCTCGGCGCCGTCGCGTTCCTGATGGGCACGACCGAGCTCGTCGTGGCCGGGCTGCTGCCGCAGGTCTCCGCTGGCCTGGACGTGAGCCTGTCCCAGGCCGGTCTGCTCATCACGGTGTTCGCCGTCGGGATGATGGTCGGCGCTCCGGTCATGGCGATGGCCACACTGCGCCTGCCACCCCGCGCGACCCTGGTGCTCGCTCTGCTGCTCTTCGCCGCCGGCCACGTGGCCGCGGCGGCCAGCAGCAGCTTCGTGATCGTGCTCGTCGCCCGCTTCGCCGCGGCCGTCGCCACCGGCACCTTCTGGGCCGTCGGTGCGGTGGTCGCCGCGGGCGCCGCCGGGCAGGCGGCCAGCGCCCGGGCGATGGGCGTGATGATCGGCGGCGTCACCCTGGCCACCGTGCTCGGCGTGCCGCTGGGCACCGCCGGAGGCCAGCTGCTGGGCTGGCAGGGCCCGTTCTGGTTGCTCGCCGTGCTCGCCCTGATCGCCGCGGTCGTGATCGCCCGGCAGGTGCCCGCCGCCGAGACCCGCCCGCAGACGTCGCTCGCCGCCGAGCTCGCCTCGCTGCGCCGCGGCCGCCTGTGGGTGATCTACCTGGCCACCGCGCTGGTCCAGGGCTCGTTCGTGGCCGCCTACAGCTACGTGTCGCCGCTGCTGACCGACCTGGCCGGGCTGCCGGAGGCCGTCGTGCCGCTGGCCATGTTCGGCTACGGCGCCGGCGCGCTGGCCGGCATCACCTTCGGCGGACGCCGCGGCGACACCCACCCGTTCGCCACCGCCATCCCGGCCACCACGCTGATCGCGGTGACCCTCGCGGCGCTCACAGTGTGGGGCAGCAACGGTGGCCTGGCCGCCGCGCTGATCGTGGCACTCGGCGCCTTCGGACTGGTCGCCAACCCGATCTTGGTCGCCCAGGTCGTTCGCGCCACCGGCCCGGTCAACACCCTGGCCATGTCGCTGAGCACCTCGTCGTTCAACGTCGGCATCGCCGGCGGCTCCTGGCTGGGCGGGCTCGCCCTGTCCTCCAGCCTCGGCGCGCAGGGGCCGCCCCTGGTCGGGCTCGTCATCGCTGTCCTGGCCCTCGCCCCGCTGGCCCTGCTCGCCACCGCCCGGCGCCGGGAGGCCGTCCGATGACCGCACCCGGTCCCGTCGTGATCGTGGGGGCCGGTCCGGGCGTCGGTGACGCCGTCGCCCGCCGGTTCGGCCGCGAGGGCAACCCGGTCGGCCTGCTCGCCCGTGACGGCGACCGACTCAGCGCCCAGGCGCGCGAGCTGGACGCCGACGGCATCCGAGCCGCCTGGGCCGCCGCCGACATCCTCGACGTCGACGCGCTACAGGCAGCGCTCGGGCAGCTCATGAGTTCCCTGGGCGTCCCGGAGGTGGTGCTGTTCAGCCCGCACCCCGACGTCGATCTCATCAAGCCGGTCCTGGACACCACGCCCGCCGACCTGCGGAACTCCCTGGCACTCAACGTGGCCGGCGCCGCGGCCGTGGTCGACGCGGTTCTGCCCGGCATGCGGGCCGGGCGTGGGGCCCTGCTGTTCACCACCGGCAGCGCCGGGCTGAACCTCACCGCCGACCGGGCCGCGTCCGGCATCACCACCACCGCCGAGACCGTCTACGTCCGGCTGCTCGCCGAGGCACTCGCGCCCGCCGGCGTGCGGGTGCACCCCCTCGTCATCGTCGGCCCGGTCGGCCCCGGCCGCCGGCACGAGCCATCGGCGGTCGCCGAGCGGCTGTGGCAGCAGTATGCCGGCCTCGGCGACACCTACACCGAAATCCACTGACCTCGCACAGGAGGAGAGAGTATGACCACCCCCACGAGCCCGCTGCTGACGCTCAACAATGGTGTGCAGATGCCCGCCCTCGGCCTCGGTGTCTTCCAGAGCACCCGCGAGCAGACCGCCGGCGCCGTCGAGACCGCCATCGGCGCCGGCTACCGGCTGATCGACACCGCCGCCGCCTACGCCAACGAGGCGCAGGTCGGCGAGGGCATCCGCCGCTCCGGCATCGACCGCGCCGAACTGTTCGTCACCACCAAGCTGTGGATGAGCGACCACGGACACGACGCGACGCTGCGCGCCTTCGACGCCAGCCTGCGCCGGCTCGGGTTGGACTACCTCGACCTGTACCTCGTCCACTGGCCGGTCCCCGCCGACTGGGAGCGGACCCTGGACTCCTGGCGGGCGATGGAGAAGCTGCTCGCCGACGGCCGGGTGCGCGCCATCGGCGTGTGCAATCACCACCCGCACCACCTGGAGGACCTCGTCAGGGCCACCGATGTCGTGCCCGCGGTCAACCAGGTTGAGCTGCACCCGTTCTTCAACCAGCCCCGGGTGCGCGCCGCCAACGCCAAGCTGGGTGTGGTCACCCAGTCCTGGTCGCCGATCGGCGGCGGGCGGGTCTACAACGCCGGCACCCCCGACGCCCCGCACAGCCCGCTGGAGCACCCGACCATCACCGGCCTCGCCCAGGCCTACGGCAAGACCCCGGCCCAGGTGGTCATCCGCTGGCACCTGCAGCACGGGCTGTCGGTTATCCCCAAGTCGGTGCGCCCGGAGCGGATCACCGAAAACATTGACGTCTTCGACTTCGAGCTCACCGTCGCCGACATGGCAGCCATCGACGCGCTGACCACCGGCGTCCGCGCCGGCGCCGACCCCGAGGTCGTCGACCAGCAGCTGTTCGGCGTCACCATCGACAACGACTGACCGGCGTCGACTGATCGCACTGACCGGGGCCCGGCACCCGGCTGCACACGGCGGTGCCGGCCCGGTCACCATCCCGCGCGCCGCGAACGGCTGCCCGGGGCCCAGCGCAAGGAGAGATCCGACCATGAACGTGTTCCTTCCAGGACCAGGTCGCCCTTGTCACCGGCGGCGGCTCAGGCATCGGCCTGGCCACGGCTTGGGCCTTCGCCGAAGCCGGCGCCGGGGTCGCCCTCGCCGACGTCGACGAGGCGTCGGTCTGCGCTGCCGTCGAGCTCGGCCGTGCTGTGGCTGTGCAGCCCCGGCGCCGCCTTCACCTCCGCCAAGCCGTGGCCGTGGACGGCGGCTACACCATCCGCTGACGCCCCCACCGCCCCGTGAAGATCAACTCGAACACCAACGAGAGGAAGCACCGGTGGTCCCGGACATCCCCCTCAACGACGGCACGACGATTCCGCAACTCGGCTTCGGCACGCTCAACGTGCCGCCGGAACGGGCCCCGTCGGAGCAGAACACCGCCGCGACCGCCGAGATCGTCGGTCTCGCCCTCGCCGGCGGCTACTGCCACATCGACACCGCGCAGATGTACGGCAACGAGGCGGGCGTCGGGCGCGCCGTCGCCGCCTCCGGCATCCCGCGCGACGAGTTGTACGTCACCAGCAAGCTGGGCAACGGCAACCACCGCCCTGACGACGTGCGCCACTCGTTCGCCCAGACACTGGACAAGCTCGGCCTCGCCGAGCTCGACCTGTTCCTCATCCACTGGCCGCTGCCCACCCTCTACGACGGCGACTACGTGGCGACCTGGCGCGCCATGACCGAGCTGGTCAAGGACGGGCGGCTGCGCACCCAGGGCGTGTCGAACTTCCAGCCCGACCACCTCGATCGCATCACCAGCGAGACCGGCGTCGTCCCGGCGGTCAACCAGATCGAGGTACACCCCTACTTCCGCAACGACGCCGCCCGCGCGGCGTCGGCCGCGCACGGCATCGCGGTGGAGGCATGGAGCCCGCTCGGCCAGGGCGCCGTCCTCGACGACCCGGTCGTCGGCCGCATCGCCGCGGAGCGGCAGAAGACACCCGCCCAGGTCGTCCTCCGCTGGCACATCCAGCACGGCCACATCGTCATCCCGAAGTCGACCCGCCGGGAACGCATGGAGGAGAACATCTCCGTGTTCGACTTCGAGCTCTCCGCCGAGGAGATGACCGCTATCAACGCCCTCGACAAGGGCGCAGACGGACGCATCGGGCCCAACCCCGACACCTTCGCCTGGATCCCCTGACCCCCGGCGAGCAGGCACCGACCGGCGACATCGCCAGGCCCGGCACGACCGGTCCGCGCAGCGTGCTGCTCAGCACCCCTTGCGCCTTGCCCACCGCGGGGACGGCGCTGCTGCGAACCCTGCCCACGCCCGGCTGCGGCCCGGCGCCTGCAACCACCTCGCGACCTGAGAAGGAGTCGCCGTGACCGGATGGACCGCCGACGAGCTCGACCGCGTCGGGCGCGCAGAGGATCTGCAGATCACCACCGCACGCGAGGACGGGTCCCTGCGGTCCTGGGTGCCGATCTGGGTGGTGCGGGTGGGCGACGACCTGGTCGTCCGCTCCTACCGCGGCGCCGACGGCGCCTGGTACCGCCACGCCACCCGCCTCCCGCGCGGCCGCATCCGCGCCGGCGGAGTGGATCGCCACGTCAGCTTCGCTCCCGCGTCCGTACCGGCTGACGAGGTCGATCGGGCCTACCGCGCCAAGTACGGCCGCTACGCCGGCAGCTACCTCGAACCCATGCTCACCGACCGGGCGACCGCGGCGACCCTGCGGCTCGTCCCCAGCGCCTGAACCCGACGACAGAGGAACCCACCACACCATGCCCGACCGGCTGACCGACACCGACGCACCTGAACCCTCCGGAGCGCAGAAGGCGTTCGGCGACTTCGCCCCGGAGCTGGTCCGCTTGACCGACGACGTGCTGTTCGGGCAGGTCTGGGAACGCACCGAGCTCACCCCCAAGGAACGCAGCCTGCTCACCAACGGCAGCACCGAGCAGCTCGTGTTCCACCTCGGGCTGGCTCGCGACAACGGCGCCACCGAGACCGAGCTGATCGAGGCGATCACCCACCTGGCCTTCTACGCCGGCTGGCCCAAGGCCATGTCGGCGATGGCCGTGGCCAAGCAGGTCTTCCAGAACCACCAGTAACCCCCCAGAGCAGGAGAACCCACCATGCGAGGAGCCGTCCTCCACGCCCCCGGCGACGTCCGCGTCGAAGACCGCGACGACCCGAAGATCATCCAGTCCACCGACGCCGTCATCCGCCTCGCCGCAACCTGTGTGTGCGGGTCGGACCTGTGGCCCTACCGCGGCATCGAGTCCGTCGAGGGCCCGGCCCCGATGGGCCACGAGTACGTCGGCATCGTCGAAGAAGTCGGCCGGGACGTCCGCACCGTGCAGCCGGGCCAGTTCGTCGTCGGCTCGTTCTTCGCCTCCGACAACACCTGCGAGATCTGCAAGGCCGGCTACCAGAGCCGGTGCGTGCACGCGGAGCTCATGGGTGCGATCGGCACCCAGGCCGAGTACGCGCGCATCCCGCTGGCCGACGGGACCCTCGTCGCCACCCCCGAGGTCCCGTCCGACGATCTGGTCCCCAGCCTGCTCGCCGCCTCCGACGTACTGGGCACCGGCTGGTTCGGCGCCGTGGCCGCCGAGGTCGGCCCGGGCAAGACCGTCGCGGTGGTCGGCGACGGGGCGGTCGGCCTGCTCGGCGTGCTCGCCGCGACGCAGCTCGGCGCCGAGCGGATCATCGCGATGAGCCGGCACGAGTCCCGCCAGAAGCTCGCGCTGGACTTCGGCGCCACCGACATCGTCACCGAACGCGGTGACGACGGCGTGGCCCGGATCAAGCAGCTCACCGACGGGCTCGGCGCGCACTCGGTGATCGAGGCCGTCGGCACCCAGGAATCGATGATGCAGGCCATCCGCTCCGCCCGACCCGGTGGGCACGTCGGCTACGTCGGCGTCGCCCACGACGTGCAGCTGCCCGGCGAGGAGCTGTTCTTCTCCGGCGTGCACCTGCACGGCGGCCCCGCCCCGGTGCGACGGTTCCTGCCCGAGCTGATCGAGCTGATCTGCAACCGCACGATCGACCCCGGCAAGGTGTTCGACCTCGAGCTGCCGCTCGACCAGGCGGCCGAGGGCTACCGGGCGATGGACGAGCGCCGCGCGATCAAGACGCTGCTGCGGCCCTGAGCACAGGCGAACGACAGGACAGGAGCAGGAATGCACACCCGGACCCTCGGCCAGGGCCTGCAGGTCTCGGCCATCGGACTGGGCGCCATGGGCATGTCCCAGAGCTACGGGCCCAATCCCGGCGCCCGCGACGCCATGATCGGGGTGTTGCGCGGCGCGGTCGAGCGGGGGGTCGCGTTCTTCGACACCGCCGAGGTCTACGGCCCCTACATCAACGAGGAGCTCGTCGGGGACGCCCTCGCCCCGCTGCGCGACCAGGTGGTGATCGCCACGAAGTTCGGGTGGCGCATCCAGGACGGCCGGTCGGTCGGGCTCGACAGCCGCCCCGAGCAGGTCAAGCGGGTCGCCGACGCGTCGCTGCGCCGGCTGCGGGTCGACACGATCGACCTGTTCTACCAGCACCGCGTCGACCCGCACGTCCCGATCGAGGACGTGGCCGGCGCCGTCGCCGAACTCGTCCAGGCCGGCAAGGTGCGCCACTTCGGGCTCTCGGAGGCCGCGGCGGCCACGATCCGCCGCGCGCATGCCGTGCATCCCGTGACCGCGGTGCAGAGCGAGTACTCGCTGTGGACGCGTGACCCGGAGCCCGAGGTGCTGCCCACCTGCGCCCAGCTCGGTATCGGCTTCGTGCCGTTCAGCCCGCTCGGCAAGGGCTTCCTCACCGGCACCGTCACCTCCGCCACCGAGCTCAGCGCCGGCGACATCCGCGCGAGCATCCCCCGCTTCAGCGCCGAGAACCGCACCGCCAACCAGGCCCTGGTCGAGCACGTCACCCGCCTGGCCCAGGCGAAGGACGCCACCCCCGGGCAAATCGCCCTCGCCTGGCTACTCGCCCAGCACCCGTGGATCGTGCCCATCCCCGGCACCCGCCGGCGCGAGCGCGTCGAGGAGAACGCCGCCGCCACCCGGGTACCGCTGTCGGCGGACGAACTGGCCGACCTCGACGACCTCGCGGCACGAGTCGGCGTGCAGGGCGACCGGTACAACGAGCACCACCTGTCCCTCGTCGGCCGCTGAACACCCAGGCCACGCCTGGATGGTGAAGGTCTTGGTCCAGCCCTCGAAGGACTCGCGGGGCGGCGTCGGCGCCGCTGGCGAGCCAGCGCTGCTCCCAGCTGTCGCCGTCGAACCTGGGTCAGTGCGTCACTCTCCACGGGAAGTGACGCGGACCGAGTTGGTCCCACTCATCACGGCCCTGCACCGCTTCCATGTCGTGGCGGGCCTGGTGGCACCGCCCGGAGCACTCGCCGCCGCTGACCGCGCCCTCGCGCTGCGGATCGAGCGGCGGCTCGATGCAGATATGGAGTAACCGTTCAACTGTCGGAAGCAGGCCGCTCGTCGCGTCCGGGTGATTGGTCGTGACTGCGCGTCACCGATGTGTCGTGGCCTCTGCCACGCTTTACCCGTTCAAACGAACGGAGGCGCCGATGAGCGTCGACTACCGGGCCGCATGGATGCCCGAACAGGAGTACCGCGACTGGGAGGAGGCCGCGGCGATCGGCGTCGCCCACATTGAGCGCGAGTGTGCCGAGACGGGCACGGCCGGCCTTCTGGTCACCGCGACCGTGCCCGGTGCCGGCTACACGCCGAGCCTCGAGACGTTCGTCGCTAGGCATGGTCACCACACGACGCCGAAGTCGCGCAACCGGCGCCCGCATCCCGGTAAGCGCCCAACGCTCGTGTACGTGCCGGACGCGGAGATGCTCGAGCAGGCCGCCGGCTACGCGCGGGACTACGCGCTATGCGCCATCGAGTCGAGCTTCTTCCGGCTCGACGGCTAGGCTGCCGCCACGGGTGCGCTGAACCTGGACACCGGCGAGGTCGCAGCACCGCCCGCCGAAGAGCTTGCCGAGCGTCTCAAGCACCTTGTGTTCGTCGGCAACAACGGATGGGCTGGTCCGCGCGGCAAGCGGGACGCCGCCCGAATCCTCTCGGACCTACACGCCCTATCCGCCGATTACGTGGCCGGCTACGTGATCGGCAAGGGGCGTTCGGCCGCTGGCGCGAAGCGGCTGCACGAGATGATCTCGAAGTCGGCGCGCAGGGCGGGATAGGCGGGCCCGCGTCCGAAACGCGGCGCTACGCCTGACCAGGGCGGCGCGGCGATCACCGGATGCGAAGGCTCTTCTCTGTCCACAGTGGACGCGCTGCTGTCACCGGATCTGCTGGTCTGCTCACTGACCGCCACGAGCGCGCCGAGGCCTCGGCGCGGACGGCGACAGCGCCCTGGTCGAGGTGGGCGTCCCGGAGGTGGTGCTGTTCAGCCCACACCCCGATCTCATCAAGCCGGTCCTGGACACCGCGCCGGCCGACCTGCGGAACTCGCTGGCGCTCAAGGTGGTCGGCGCCGCGGCCGGTCGACGCGGTTCTGCCCGGAATGCGGGCCGCCGGCCGCGGGGCCCTGCTGTTCACCACCGGCAGCGACGGGTTGAACCCCACCGCCGACCGGGCCGCTCGCCGCGGCGGACATCGGCTCAGGACGGTGCCCCTGCCGGGGAGCTCGCCCGCGCCGTCGAGCGCCGGGGGTCTGCTCTGCCCGCCGTGACACGGAGCAGGGCGGCGAGGCGAGCTCGTTGCGATGCTGTCAACGCGGGCGCGGCATCGACGACTTGACGGCTCTTGACCGTCCCCTCGCTGAGCGACGCCGCGCTCGATCCGTCGCACGGACACCGACGGCGTGGCTCCGCAGGTCATGCGGATCAATCGGGCGGGCTACTGGTTCGAATCCAGTCGGAGGACCTCTCACCAGGCAAAAGCTTCCTGCGATCGCAATCGGAGATCAGTCCATGAACACGTCACGGGTTCTGCGCTCGCGGTCGCGGCCCTCCATTGCCTCCAAGCCCCTGGTTGTCGAGTGCCCCAGCTCTGGCGCACCATGGCGCCGTGGACGTCGACTGGGCCGCTTGGCTGATCGGGTTGGCGGCCGTCGCCGCAGTCTGGCTCGTGCTGTGCGTCGTCATGGTGCTGCTGGCCCGCAGGTTGCCGCCGGGCCTGCTTCGCGACATCGCGGAGTTCCTGCCGGCCTGTGTCACCACCGCCCGGCGGCTGCGCCGCTCACCCGCGGTACCGCGGCGGGCGAAGGTCGCGCTGTTGCTGGCGGTCATCTGGGTGGTCTCCCCGATCGACCTGCTGCCGGAGTTCCTGCCGGTGATCGGGCCGCTCGACGACGTCGTTGCCGTGGTGCTGCTGCTGCGCTACGCCGCGCGGTCGATTCCTCGTGACCAGCTTGTCGCGGCGTGGCCCGCCGAACTTCGCCTGCTCGACCTGCTACTGGACGGCCGACGCCGGACCGACCGGGAGCCGAAGTCGCAGTAGCCCGCTCGTCCCGCCGGGTCCGTGGGCGTGGACCCGCCATCGGGATCGTGGCCGGCTCGGCCGTCCCTGGTTCCATCTCACGCGTGACGCCGGTAGCGTCGGCGCGCAACACAGTGACTTCTCGAAGGACAAGCACCGGGCCGCCGTCCCGATGAGCAGCGCGACCCGCTTTGTGGCGACTGTCGTGTTCTTCATCGGTATGAGCGCATGACCACCCAGAGCTCGGGCTCGTCATGGCCCACGACAACGGGCGGGAGGGCTTTCTCGTGCCTTACCCGTGGCCCGAGGCGATCTCGGTGCCCCTCCCGGGAGCACTGGCCAGGAGATGAGCGTCAGCGGACAGACACAGGCCAAGCCGGAGACCACGCGGTGGATCTGCGTGCCGTGCGGATTCATCTACGATCCCGAGGAAGGTGACCCGGACAGCGGCATCGACCCGGGGACGCCCTTCGAGGACATCCCTGACGACTGGATGTGCCCCATCTGTGGTGCCACCAAGGCGGACTTCCGCGAGCTGGAGCCGGGAGAGTTCCCGGAGGACCGAGGACACTGAGTCATGATCACCGGATACGGCCATTTCGTGCAACTCGCCGAGACGCTGCAGTGGGACGAGACGGACATCGACTACTCGGCCGACCGCGAGGCCTGGCCGCAGCTCACGGACGCCGAGAACGGCAAGGTCCTCGGACTGATCGCAGGCTTCGTCATCGCCGAGACGTCGGTGTCCGGGCAGCTCGGTGCCTACCAGGCGGCCGCGTCGCGTGACGACGCGATGCAGGCAACCTTCGTCGCCCAGGCCCGGGACGAGGCGCGCCACGCCCGCTTCTTCGACCTCGTCTCCGCCGAGGTCGCCGGCGTCCCGGGGGCCAACCCCGCGGCACGGCGGGACGCCCTGCGCGCCCACGTCAGTACCGAGCTCGTCGACCTGTTCGAGGAGCGCCTGCCGGCCACCGCCCAGCGGCTCGCCGAGGACCACGAGGGCCTGACCGCCGCGGTCGGGCTCTACCACATGGTGATCGAGGGCGTGGTCCTCCTGGCGGGACAGAATGCGATGCTCGACGCGCTCGAGGGCCTGTCCGTCGGGCTGCCGGGTGTTCGCAAGGGGATGGAGCTGGTCCTCCGTGACGAGCGCTGGCATATCGGGTTCGGATCGCGCATCGTTCAGAGCGCCGCGATCGGCCGGGACGAGGCGCACGCGCTGCTCGAACAAGGGGAGACGGCCGCCAAGGTCTGGGGGGACCTCATCACAACCGATGCGATCGAGACCGCAGTGCGGCAGCACCGGCGCCGGCTCAAGGCCACCGGCATCAAGTTCTGGTGACCCATGAAGATCGCGTTCTGCGTCACCATCCGGCTACAGGCATCGCCTGGGCTGCCCCTGGAAGCGGAGGATGGTCGGCGCCAAGCCCCGCGTCGTCGGAGGCGATACCGGCGTGTCCGAGATGCCGCTCGGGTGGGAATCCGGGGCTGGTCGTTCGGCGGGTACCTGGCCGTGCGCGACGCCCGGACCTGTTCCACGCCGCGGTCCGCAGGTCGATTCCTGCGCGACGCCTCGGTGCCGGGTGGGCCTAGAGCGTGTCCCTTGGATCATGGGACGGGGTCGCGGAGCCAGATCCTGATCGAGGCGACGTCGATGGTTCCGCGGAACATGTAGTCGCGCTTGTCGTAGCGGGTGGCGACCGCGCGGTGGCC
>NZ_JAHKRK010000021.1 GCF_019396355.1 Pseudonocardia nigra | reverse complement strand
CGCTGACTACGACGACCTCGGAGGCGACTACTTCCTCCGCCGCCACGACAGCCCCGACCGTCGCCGCGACCGCCACCTCAAGGCACTCCAAGACCTCGGATACGAGGTCACACTCGCCAAGGCCTCATAGGCTGCGGTCGATTCTCCTGACAGCCACTTTCCTGCAACCTCGTTGCGTGAAAGTGGCTTTGCTGCAACCGGCGACGGACGGGCGACGGGCGATCGTCGCCCGCTACTGTCCGGCCACCGGCGCCGGGGTCCGCCGGGCTGTCTGCGGCCGGCGCAGGTGCTCGGGCGTGGCGAAGCAGAGCACGGCGACGAGGCCGATCACGAGCACGGCGGCGGGCAGGAGCAGCGACTGGGCCATCGCCGCGCTGAAGCCCTCGTGCAGGGCGGGCGGCAGCACGCCCCCGCCCGCGCCGGCCTCGGCGCCGCCGCTCGCCGGGGCGGCGGGCAGGAGCGCGGCCAGCCGGGACTGCATGACCGCCGCGATGCCCGCACTGCCGAGCACGGCTCCGACCTGCCGCGTGGTGTTGTAGACGCCCGAGCCCGCGCCCGCCCGGGTCATGGGCAGGTTGCGGGTGGCGGTGGTGCTGATCGGGGCCCACATGAAGCCGTTGGCGATGCCCAGCAGCGCGATCGGGAGCAGCAGCTGCCAGATCGGCACGTCGGGGCCGAGGACTGCGGCGAGCCACACCAGCGCCACGGGGAAACTGAGCAGGCCGACGCCTGCGACGACCCGTGGGTGAGCACGGTCGGTCAGCCTGCCGACGAACGGGGCCAGGCCGCCGGCGATGACGGCCATCGGCGCGAGGAGCAGGGCCGACCCGGTGGGGCTGAGCCCGCGCACCTGCTGCGCGTAGAGCATCAGTGGGAACGCCATCGCGGTGACGGCGAACCCGACGGTGGTGATCGCCACGTTGGCCAGGCTGAAGTTGCGGTCGCGGAACAGCTGCAGCGAGACCAGCGGTTCCCCGCGGTTGCGCGCCTGCCAGACGAGGAACAGGGCCAGCACGACCGCGCCCGCGCCGATCAGCGACCACACCGAGATCGGCCCGGCGATGGTGCCCCAGTCGTAGGTCTGGCCCTCCTGGATGCCGAACACGAGCAGGAACATCCCGACCGCGCTCAGCGCCACGCCGAGCAGGTCGAAGCGGTGGACGTGGGTGGGCAGCGCGGGGACGAGGCGGACGGCGAGGACGAACCCCACCACGCCGACCGGGACGTTGATGAAGAAGATCCATTCCCAGCCGAGCCCGTCGATGAGTATGCCGCCGAGGATCGGGCCCACGAGCGTGGCGACCCCGGCCACCGCGCCCCACAGGCTCATCGCCCGGCCGCGCTGGTCGGCGGGGAACGTCCGGGTGATCACCGCCATGGTCTGCGGGGTCATCATCGACGCCCCGAGCCCCTGCAGGATCCGGGCGACGACGAGCTGGTCGACGCTGCCGGTGAGGCCGCACCACAGCGACGCCACCGTGAACGTGGCGAGGCCGGCGAGGTAGACCCGCTTCGGCCCGAACCGGTCGCCCAGCCGGCCGGTGACCAGCAGTGGCACCGCGTACGCGAGCAGGTAGGCGCTGGTGACCCAGACGACGGCGTTCACGTCGGCGCCGAGGTCCGCCATGATCGCGGGCGTGGCGACCGAGACGATGGTCGAGTCCACGAGGATCATGAAGAACCCCAGGACGAGCGCCCAGAGCGCGGGCCAGGGGCCGACCTCGCCGCCCGTCACGGGTTGTCGTAGGGCGGCCATGGCAGTTCCTTCCGTTCCAGCCGGTCGATCAGGCGGCGGAGCCAGCCCAGTTCGGCGGCGTGCATGTCGTGGGCGTACCGGCCGGCGAGCACGTAGGCCTCCGCGACCGAGCGCTCCCGGGCGGCGGCGAGCAGCCCGGCGATCTCGGTGACGGCGGCCTCCAGCCGGTCGGCCCGGGTGGTGAGCAGGTCGATCACCTCGGCCCGGGGGAGGTTGTGCGCCTCGGCGAGGGCGACGGGGAACTGCGGGTACTCGTTGACCGGCGTGGCGAGCAGCGCCCGGATCCGCTCGGCGAGCGCCTCGCGGCCCGCCGGGGTGATCCGGTAGGTGGTGCGTTCCGGGCGGCCTCCGGCGCGGTCGGTACCGGTGGCCTCGACGAGCTCCTGCTCGGCCAGGCGGTCGACGGTGTGGTACAGCGAGCCGGGCCGGACCTTGACGATCCGGTCCGCGTGCCGTTCCAGCAGCAGGCGGTACATCTCGTACGGGTGCATGGGGCGTTCGCTCAGCAGGGCGAGCACGCTCACGCCCAGCGGCGTCACGGCCGGCACGTCACCCCTCCGGTTGCTCCTTGCTGATTACTCCACGCCGAATAGTATGCGCGGAGTGGGAGGGGTGGCCCTGTGTTCCTGCGCACCGATGAGTTCCCGGCGCCGCCCCGGTCTGCCTCGGTGTACCCCGGCCGACCGGCCCCGAGCACCCGGAGGACGCATGTCCCGCAAGCTGTACGTCAACATCGCCGTCAAGGACGTCCAGGCGTCCATCGCGTTCTTCACCGAGCTCGGATTCACGTTCGACCCGCAGTTCACCGACGAGCACGCCGCCTCCATGATCGTCAACGACGACACCGCGTTCATGCTGCTCGACCACGGCCGGTTCGCCGACTTCACCAAGAAGTCGATCGTCGACTCCACCACGGGCACCGAGGCGATCTTCGCGATCGGCGCCGGCAGCCGGCAGGAGGTGGACGACCTGGTCGAGGCGGCGTTCCGGGCCGGGGCCGGCCCCGCCGACGACAAGCAGGACCACGGCTTCATGTACGGCTGGAGCTTCCAGGACCTCGACGGGCACATCTGGGAGGTCATGTACATGGACACGGCGGCCTTCGCGGAGCTGCAGCAGCAGGCCTGAGGGTCCGCCCGCCGACTCGCGGGGACGAACCAGCTAGCCGGCGAGGGCCCCGGACGGCCGCCCGGCGAGGAACGCCAGCACCTCGCGGGCCGCCGCGCGTCCCGCCCGGTTGGCCCCGATGGTGCTGGCGCTCGGGCCGTAGCCCACCAGGTGGATCCGGGGGTCGGAGCGCACGCGGGTGCCGTCGACGGCGATCCCGCCACCCGGCCCGCGCAGCTGCAGCGGGGTGAGGTGGCCGAGGGCGGCCCGCCAGCCGGTGGCCCACAGGATCACGTCGGCCGCCGCGGTGGAGCCGTCCGCCCACGCCACGCCGTCCGGGATGATCCGCTCGAACATCGGCAGCCGGTGCAGCACACCCGAGTCCAGCCCCGCGCGCACCTCGGGGGTGAGCATCAGGCCGGTCACCCCGACCACGCTCTCCGGTGGCAACCCGGCGCGCACCCGCTCCTCCACACGGGCGACGGCCGCGCGTCCGGCGTCGGCGTCGAAGGGGCCGTCGCGGAACACCGGCGGGCGGCGCGTGACCCAGGTGGTCGCCGCCGCGACCGGGGTGATCTCCAGCAGCAGCTGCACCGCGGACGTGCCGCCGCCGACCACGACCACGCGCCGCCCGGCGAACTCGTCCGGCCCGGTGTAGTCGACGGTGTGCAGCTGGCTGCCACGGAAGGTGTCCTGGCCGGGGTAGCTGGGGCGGAACGGGCGCGTCCACGTGCCGGTGGCGTTGATCAACGCCCGCGTCCGCCAGGTGCCCACGTCGGTCTCGACGAGCAGGTTCGGTGCCGCGTCCCGCACCGCCGAGACGTGCACCGGCCTGCGGACCTGCAGGTCGAACACGCGCTCGTGGGCGTCGAAGTAGGCGGGCACCACCTGGGCGGCCGGCAGCGTGGGGTCGGCGGGCTCGAACGGCAGCCCGGGGAGGTCGGAGATGCGGTGGGCGTCGTCCACCCGCAGGGTCGGCCAGCGGTGCCGCCACGCCCCGCCCGGGCCGTCCTCGCGGTCGAGCACCACGAAGTCCGCGCCGGGTTCGAGCCCGGCGCGCCGCAGCCCGTAGGCGGCCGAGAGCCCGGCCTGTCCGGCCCCGATCACGACGACGTCCGTGCGCACGTCCCGTGGAACGCCCGGCCGGCCCCGGGACTTCCCGGCTATGGCGTGACGGGCACCCGCGGCGCGAACGGGGTGGCCGCGAACCGCTCGACCCAGCCGGCCACGTCGGTGGCCGTGACGTTGCCGCCGCACACGACGAGGCCGAGCCGGGCGTCCGGGCCGACCCGGTCGAGCACCTGCTGCGCGGCCGGGACCAGGCAGCCGGCGGCCGGCTCGGTCCACATCTTCGCCTCCTCGGCGAGGGTGAGCGAGCCGCGCACGGCGTCGGCGTCGGGCACGACGATCACGTCCTCGAGCAGGGCCTGCGCGTGCTCGAGGGTCAACGTGGACACGTGCGGTGCGCTGAGCGTGCTGACGATGGAGGTCGGCGCGATCGAGACCGGGGCGCCCACGGCGAGCGCCCGCGCCATCGCGTCGGCGCCCTCGGTCTCCACGCCCCACACCCGCACGCCCGGCACGAGCGCCCGGAACGCGGCCGCCACACCCGCGATCAACCCGCCGCCGCCGATGCTGACCAGCACGTCGGTGACGTCCGGGGCGTCGGCGGCGAACTCGAGGCCGACCGTGCCCTGCCCGGCGACGACGAGCGGGTCGTCGAACGGGTGCACCAGCGTGAGCCCGCCGGCCTGCAGTTCCGTGGTGAGGGCGAAAGCGCCCTGCATGTCGGGGGTGAGGGTGACCGTGGCGCCCGCCGCCCTGGCGGTCGCGACGGACCGCCGCGGGGCCGACTCCGGCATCACGATGGTGGCCGCGACGCCGAGCGACCCGGCGGCGTCGGCGAGCGCGACGCCGTGGTTGCCGCCGCTGACCGCCACCACGCCCGCGGCGCGTTCGGCGTCCGAGAGGCTCAGCAGCTTGAGGAAGGCCCCGCGGGGCTTGAACGAACCGGTGCGCTGCAGCAGCTCGAGCTTGACGGAGACCGGCACGCCGAGGTGCGCCGCCAGCCCGGGGCTCGGCACCGTCGGCGTGCGTACGACGTGCCCGGCGATCCGCTCCGCCGCCGCTTCGATGTCCTCGAGTCCGATCAGATCGCCCACAGGCATCACGCTAATCCCGGGGCTGGCGCATCGCGGGCCGGGGTGGTGGGCTGGCGGCGTGCTGCGCGCGTCGCGGGCGGGGCTGCTGAGCACCCGCTACGAGATCACCTGCGACGAGGCGAGCCTGTGCAGCTGGAAGCCGTCGTCGTTCTTCGGCGGCGGGTCGTTCGAGCTCGCCGGCCGGCACTACGACGTGGCCCGGGGTGGCTGGACCGGACGCCGCTACCGCCTGCTCGACGCCGACGGCGGCGTCGTCGCACTGGCCGACGGGGTCGGGCGGCTGGAGTGGACGCTCGAGGCCGACGGCGTCACGCACCGGTTCGAGCGGCCCGCGGTGTTCCGCAGCGAGCAGGTGCTCGTCCGCGACGGCGAGCGGGCCGGGTCGGTGCGGCGCACCAGCGCGTGGCGGGGCGAAGCGGAGGCCGAGCTGCCCGGACTGCCGCTGCCCGTGCAGGTGTTCGTGCTCGTCAGCCTGCTGGCCGTGTGGGACGAGGACTGAGCCGCCCGCGCCGTTCCGCCCGACCGAGTTGCAGCAAAGCCACTTTCACGCAACCACGTGGCATGAAAGTGGCTTTACTGCAATCCACGACTGCGATCCACGGCGGGCTCACGCCAGCGGCACGACCTCCGGGGCGCCCATCCGGGCGGAGTCGGCCGTCTCGTCGTCGGGCATCTTCTGGCTCTCCCGCTCGGCCTCCACGCGCTTGCGATAGTGCTCCACCTCGCGCTCGATCTGCTCGTCGCTCCAGCCCAGCACGGGCGCGACGAGCCGGGCGGCCTCCTCGACGGCGCCGAGGCCCCGGTCGAAGGTCTCGATGGAGATCCGGGTGCGCCGGGCGAGCACGTCGTCCAGGTGCCGGGCGCCCTCGTGCGACGCCGCGTAGACGATCTCGGCGCGCAGGTGGTCGGGCGCGCCGGTGAGCGGCTCGCCGAGGCTCGGGTCGTCGACGACCAGCGCCAGCACCTCGTGGATCAGCGAGCCGTAGCGGCCGAGCAGGTTCTCGATCCGCGCCACGTGCAGCCCGTACTGCTCCGCGAGCACGTGCGCGGAGTTCTTCAGCGCGGCGAATCCCTCCGCGCCCAGCAGCGGCACGTTCTCGGTGACCGACGGCGGCACCTTCGTGTGGAGCCCGTGCACCGCTGCGTCGATGGCGTCCTTCGCCATGACCCGGTAGGTCGTGTACTTCCCGCCGGCCACGACGACGAGCCCGGGCACCGTGTGCGCCACGGCGTGCTCGCGCGACAGCTTCGACGTCGACTCCGACTCGCCCGACAGCAGCGGCCGCAGCCCGGCGTACACGCCCTCGACGTCCTCGTGGGTGAGCGGCTGCTCCAGCACGGAGTTGACGTGGTCGAGCAGGTAGTCGATGTCGGCGGCACTGGCGGCCGGGTGGGCGAGGCCGAGCTTCCAGTCCGTGTCGGTGGTGCCGATGATCCAGTGCCGGCCCCACGGGATGACGAACAACACGGACTTCTCGGTGCGCAGGATCAGCCCGGAGTCGCCGCGGATGCGGTCGCGCGGGACGACGAGGTGGATGCCCTTGCTGGCTCGCACGTGGAACTGCCCGCGCTCGCCCACCAGGCCCTGCGTCTCGTCGGTCCACACGCCGGTGGCGTTGACGATCTGCTTCGCACGCACCTGGATCGTGCGGCCGGACTCCAGGTCGTGCACCTCGGCGCCGGTGACCCGCTCGCCCTCACGCAGCAGCCCGACGACGCGGGCCCGGGACGCGACGTGCGCGCCGTAGGCGGCGGCCGTGCGCGCGAGGAACATGGTGTGCCGGGCGTCGTCGACCTGCGCGTCGTAGTACTGCAGCGCCCCGACCAGGGCGTCCTTGCGCAGGGACGGCACGATCCTGCGCGCCCCGCGGCGGGTGAGGTGCCGGTGGTGGGGCACCCCTCGGGCCCTACCCGACAGCAGCCCGAGCGTGTCGTAGAGCGCCACTCCCGCGCCCGCGTAGAACCGCTCCCACACGTGGTGGGTGAGCGGGTAGATGAACGGCACCGGCCGGATCAGGTGCGGCGCCAGCGTGTCGATGAGCAGCCCGCGTTCCTGCAGGGCCTCCGCCACCAGCCGGAAGTCGAGCATCTCGAGGTAGCGCAGGCCGCCGTGGATGAGCTTGCTCGATCGGCTCGACGTGCCGGAGGCGAAGTCGCGGGCCTCGACGAGCCCGACGGTGAGGCCGCGGGTGGCGGCGTCGAGGGCAGCCCCGCTGCCCACGACACCGCCGCCGACGACCAACACGTCGAGTTCGGTCGAGCTCATGGCGTCCAACGCGGCCTCGCGGGCCTGTGGGGAGAGCGCGACCGATCTCATGGTGGTTCCCTTCTCGCGTGCGTGGACCGGGGACGGACTTCCCGGATCAGTCCACGTCCACCCAGTCCAACGTCCTGGTGACGGCCTTCTTCCAGCGCTCGTACCCGTTCGAGCGCTGCTCCTCGGACCACTGCGGCTGCCAGCGCCGCGACTCGTTCCAGTTGGCGCGCAGCTCGTCGGTGTTCTTCCAGAACCCGACGGCGAGCCCGGCCGCGTACGCCGCACCGAGTGCCGTGGTCTCCGCGACGACGGGCCGGCTCACCGGCACGCCGAGCACGTCGGCCTGGATCTGCATGCACAGCTCGTTGGCGGTGACGCCGCCGTCGACCTTGAGCACGTCGAGGGTGACCCCGGAGTCCTTTTCCATCGCCTCGGCGACGTCGCGGCTCTGATAGCAGATCGACTCGAGAGTGGCCCGGGCGAGGTGCGCGTTGGTGTTGTACCGGGAGAGCCCGACGATCGCGCCGCGGGCGTCGGAGCGCCAGTACGGCGCGAACAGCCCGGAGAACGCCGGGACGAAGTACACCCCGCCGTTGTCCTCCACCTGGCGGGCCAGCGACTCGCTCTGCGACGCCCCCGAGATGATCCCGAGCTGGTCGCGCAGCCACTGCACGGCCGACCCGGTGACGGCGATGGAGCCCTCCAGGGCGTACACCACCGGCTCGTCCCCGAACTTGTAGCAGACGGTGGACAGCAGCCCGGCCTGCGAGCGCACCAGCTCGGTACCGGTGTTGAGCAGCATGAAGTTGCCGGTGCCGTAGGTGTTCTTCGCCTCGCCGGGGGCGAAGCAGACCTGGCCGACGGTGGCCGCCTGCTGGTCGCCGAGGTCCCCGGTGATCAGGACCTCGCCGCCGAGCGGGCCGCGGGCGAGGGTGCTGCCGTAGCCGCCGGGCTTCGAGCTGGGCTGGATCTCCGGCAGCATCGACCGCGGGATGCCGAAGAAGCCGAGCAGCTCGTCGTCCCAGTCGAGCGTCTCGAGGTTCATCAACATCGTGCGGCTGGCGTTGGTGACGTCGGTGACGTGCACGCCGCCGTCCTTGCCGCCGGTGAGGTTCCACAGCAGCCAGGTGTCGGTGTTGCCGAAGATCGCGTCGCCGCGCTCGGCCGCCTCCCGTGCGCCGTCGACGTTCTCGAGGATCCACTGGATCTTGCCGCCGGAGAAGTACGTGGCAGGAGGCAGGCCCGCCTTCTGCCGGATCACGTCGCCGCGGCCGTCGCGCTCCAGAGCGGAGGCGATGCGGTCGGTGCGGGTGTCCTGCCAGACGATCGCGTTGTAGAGCGGACGCCCGGTGCGCTTGTCCCACACCACGGCCGTCTCGCGCTGGTTGGTGATGCCCAGCGCGACGAGGTCGGAAGCGGACAGCTTGGTCTTGTTCAGCGCGGTCTGCAGCACCGCGGACGTGCGTTCCAGGATCTCGACCGGGTTGTGCTCGACCCAGCCCGCCTGCGGGAGGATCTGCTCGTGCTCCAGCTGGTGGCGGCCCACCTCGTTGCCGGAGTGGTCGAAGATCATGAAGCGGGTGCTGGTCGTGCCCTGGTCGACGGCACCGACGAACTCGGCCATGAGTTGTCTCCTCGCTCGTTACTGGGGGACGTCGCGGCCCACGGGGGTGGCCACGTCCTCGGACGGGATGTAGCGGTTCACGAGCAGCTGGAACAGCCCGCCGCCGATGAGCCCGCCGATGATCGGCGCCACGATCGGTAGCCAGAAGTAGACGACGCCGTTCTGGTCGAGCCAGGCGGTCTCATAGCCCGTGATGAACGACGCGAGACGCGGCCCGAAGTCCCTGGCGGGGTTGATCGCGTAGCCCGCGTTCGCGCCCCACGCCATGCCGATCCCGACCACGAGCAGGCCGATCATGAACGGGGCGGTGTTCGCCAGCGGCGGGTTGTTCCGGGCGTTGACCAGCGCGAAGATCACGAAGACGAGGATCGCGGTGCCGACGATCTGGTCGAAGAAGGCGGTCGGGATGCCGACGCCGTCCACCCCGTTGCCCGGCAGCGTGGAGAAGATGCCCTGGCTGGCGATGGTGTGCTCGGGGTCGACCTTGGCGATCAGGTCGGCGTACACGAAGCGGACGATGAGGGCCGCCACGAACGCCCCGGCGGTCTGGGCGAGCGAGTACGGCAGGACCTTGCGCCAGGGGAAGCCCTGGAACGCGGCCAACGCGATCGTCACCGCCGGGTTGATGTGCGCGCCGCTGATCCGGCCCGCCACGTACACGCCGAACATCACGCCGAAGCCCCAGGCCCAGGCGATCGAGTCGTGGTCGCCGAGGCTCCCGTCGGGCGTCGTCACCACCTGGGCGACGACGCCGACGCCGAACAGGATGAGGATCATGGTGCCGAGGAACTCGGCAAATAGCTCCCCGATGTACGAGTTCTTCGCCATCGAAGCCCTCCCTGAGAGATCCCGCCCCGGTGGCGGGTGCGGGGGACGCTAGAAAGCGGCGGGAGGCGGGTCAATAGTTACTGTTCGGCATTGTCGAACCCCCGGTCGGGCGAACATCACACTGCTGATCCGGGGCCTCCGGCGCGCTGCGTAGAGTCCCGCCCATGCCGGGCTCCATCCAGTCCATCGAGCGGGCCGCAGCGGTACTGCGGCTGCTGGGCAGCACGGAGCGTCCGCTCGGGCTGAACGAGCTCGCGGCCGCGCTGGACCTGCCCCGGCCCACCGCACACGGCATCGTCCGGACGCTGCGCGACGTGGGGTTCGTCGACCAGGACGTGGAGACCTCCCGCTACGTGCTCGGCGCCGGGCTCCGCGAGCTCGGCAGGGGCGGGTGGGACCCCCACGACCTGCGGGCCCGCGCCATGAACTGGGCCGACTCGCTGGCCGGCAGCTCCGGGCTCGCCGTCGTGCTCGGGGTGGCCACCGGTCGCGCCGTGCGGCTCGTGCACCACGTGTTCCGGCCCGACGGCTCGGCGCAGCGGATCCGGACGGGGGAGGAGCAGCCGCTGCACGCGACGGCGCTCGGCAAGTGCCTGCTCGCGTTCGCCCCGGTGGCCACGCCGCCCGCCCGTGACCTCGACCTGCAGCGCTGGACCGGGCGCACCTGCGTCACCGTCGCGGCGCTCGAGGGGCACCTCGGAGTGGCGCGGCGGCGCGGGTGGGCGAGCGACGTCGGCGAGTACGAGACGGGCGTGGGCGGTGCGGCGGCCCCGGTGCGGGCCAGCGGCGGGATGGTGGTCGGCGCGCTGGGCGTCGTGGGGCCGGTGGAGGACCTGTTCGGGCTGGGCGGGGAGCTGCGCCCGTGGCTGGCCGAGCAGCTCGTCGGGGCCGCCCGGGAGATCTCGGCGTCCCTGACGGTGACGCCGTGACCCCGCGAGTCGCCCGTCCCCGCCACACGAGTCGCCCGCTTTGGCCGCGCGAGTCGCCAGCTCCCGCCAGCCGAGTCGGCCGCTTTGGCCAGCCGAGTCGCCCGCTTTGGCCAGCCGAGTCGCCTGTTCCTGCCCGCCGAGTCGCCCGGTTTGGCCACGCGAGTCGCCCTCGGGCGCTCGCGCCTCGTCCGGGACAACTCGACCGTCGTTTTCGAGCGAATCGCGTGTCGATTCAGCGCGACTCGCGTGTCGATTCGGGGCGACTCGCGTGTCGTTTTCGGGCGACTCGCGGGGGGACGGCATGACTGAGCGGGTCGTCGCGGCGATCGACCAGGGCACCACGTCCACCCGGTGCCTGCTGTTCAACCGGTCCGGGCGGATGCTCGCCGTCGCCCAGCGCGAGCACCGCCAGCACTACCCGCGCCCCGGGCTCGTGGAGCACGACGCCGCCGAGATCTGGCGCAACGTCACGCGGGTCGTCCCCGCGGCGCTGCGCAACGCCGGGCTCAGCCCGGACAACCTCGTCGGCCTCGGCATCGCCAACCAGCGCGAGACCACCGTGATCTGGAACCGACACACGGGCGTGCCGCTGGCCAGGGCGATCACCTGGCAGGACACGCGCACCGACGGCATCGTCGCGCGCCTGGCCGAGGACGGCCACGCCCCGCTGATCAAGGAGATATGCGGCCTGCCGCCCGCCACCTACTTCGCCGGTCCGCGGCTGCGCTGGCTGCTCGACCACGTCCCCGGCGCCCGCGAGGGCGCCGAGGCGGGCGACGTGCTGTTCGGGACGATCGAGACCTGGCTGATCTGGCGCCTCACCGGCCGCCACGTCACCGACGTGACGAACGCGAGCCGCACGATGCTGATGGACGTCCGCACGCTCGAGTGGTCGGAGAAGCTGCTCGACGTGCTGGCCGTGCCGCGGCGGATGCTGCCGGAGATTCGGCCCAACGCCGAGGTCTACGGCACGTGCACCACGGTGCTGCCCGGGGTGCCGGTGGCGGGCGCGCTGGGCGACCAGCAGGCCGCGCTCGTGGGCCAGGCCTGCTTCTCACCGGGCGAGGTGAAGTGCACCTACGGTACCGGCGCGTTCCTGCTGATGAACACCGGGAGCACGTTGGCGGAGTCGACGCACGGGCTGATCCCGACGGTCGGGTACCTGCTCGGCGACGCGCCGGTCTACGCGCTGGAAGGCGCCATCGCGATGACGGGCTCACTGGTGCAGTGGTTCCGCGACTCGCTGGGGATGATCCCCACCGCCGCGCAGATCGAGACGCTCGCGAGCACCGTGCCGGACAACGGGGGCTGCTACATCGTCCCCGCGTTCTCCGGGTTGTACTCGCCGCGTTGGCACCCGGACGCCCGCGGCGTGATGGTGGGCCTGACGTCGTTCATCAACCGCGGGCATCTCGCCCGCGCGGTGCTGGAGGCCACCGGCTGGCAGACCCGTGAGGTCGTCGACGCGATGAACGCCGACTCGGGCGTGCCCGTCACCCGGCTCAAGGTCGACGGCGGGATGACGGCCAACCACCTGCTCATGCAGTTCGTCGCCGACGTGCTCGACGTGCGGGTCGAGCGGCCGCTCGGGTCGGAGGCGGTGTCGCTCGGCGCGGCCTACGCAGCCGGGCTGGCGGTGGGCCACTGGTCGGACGTGGAGGTGCTGCGCGCCAACTGGCACCGCGCGGCGGCGTGGGAACCGGCGATGGACGCCGCACTGCGCGCCCGCGAGCGCGAGAACTGGGGACGGGCGGTGAACCGCAGCTACGGGTGGGTGCAGACGCCCGCGGGGGACTAGCGCGACCGGGTCGTCGGTGCACGCAGCTCAGCGGATCTGTGCTGTCGGGTGCCCGCCACATCGCCGATCGCTGGACCTGGACTCAACTGCAAGTATTAGGATCACTTGCATGATCAGTGATGGGGTTGACGAGCGGACGCGTGAGGCCGAGATCGCGGCGATCAAGGAGGTGGTCGCCACCGTCGAGCACTCACAGAACAACGAGCTGGTCGAGGAGTTCGTCGGGCTGTTCCGCGAGGACGCGATCTGGACGACGGGGCACGGCAGGCGGCTGTTCGGCCGGGACGCGATCGCGGCGTTCACACAACAGGTGCTGCCCGGCGCGATGCGCGAATCGACGGTCACGTTCGAGGTGGAGCACGTGCTGTTCCTGCGGCCGGACGTCGCCGCCGTCAAGGTACGTCAGGTCTCCCGGTCGGCCGGCGAAGGCTACGTGGGCAGCCCCATGTACGTGATGACCAAGGAAGACGGGCGATGGATGCTGACCGCCGCCCAGAACACGGTCGTCGTCGACGAGGAGTGACCGCCGGTCAACCGCGGAGCGCTGCGACGGTGGACCACACCTCGTCGCCCCGCAGCGCGGCGGCCAGCTCGTCGAGGTCGGCGACGACGAGGCGGGCGCCGTGGAGCTCGCCGGGTTCGGCGTACCCCCATTCCACCGCGATCGTGGGTACGCCGTGCTCGGCCGCGCCGTCGACGTCGTGGTGCCGGTCGCCGACCATCACCACGGGCTCGCGGGCCGGGTCGACGCCGAGGCGGTCGAGGACCGAGCGGACGACTGCCGCCTTCCCGACCCGGCCTCCGACGTGGTCGGCACCCCCGACCAGCTCGAAGTGCCCCTCGATCCCGACCCCGGACACGATCTTGCGGGCGAGCTCCTCGGGCTTGGAGGTCGCGACGGCCAGGCGCAGCTCGTCCTCGCGCAGCCGCTCCAGGAGCGCGGGGATGCCGGGGAACGTCGGGGTGATGGTGGCGGCGACGGCGTCGTAGGAGCTGCGGTAGACCGTGATCGCCGCGGCCGTCTGCTCGTCGGTGAGGCCGAGCTCGGGGAGTGCGGTCTCGAACGGGGGCCCGACCAGCCGGCGCAGCCGGTCCTGGCCGGGCACCGGGAAGTCGACCTCGGTCAGGGCAGCCGCGAGGTGCTCGGTGATGGTGGCCGCGGAGTCGACGAGGGTGCCGTCGAGGTCGAGCAGGACGGTGCGCACTACCGGCATTGTACGGACAATGTCCGCCCGGACGGCCGCACGGGTGCGCCGCGGTGGTCGCCGCCGGGTGCCAG
Organism: Pseudonocardia nigra; assembly: GCF_019396355.1. Lineage (GTDB taxonomy): Bacteria > Actinomycetota > Actinomycetes > Mycobacteriales > Pseudonocardiaceae > Pseudonocardia > Pseudonocardia nigra. The sequence continues at coordinate 47,374 of NZ_JAHKRK010000021.1, read as the reverse complement.
CAAGGTGGCCATGCTGCCGTCTGATGGCAGTATTGCCACCTTGCTGGCATACGGGGCGGAGTAGACGTCGGGATGCGCGACTCGGGGTGGCGGGCGGCCAGCCGCATGGTGACGGTTCGGCTCGCGATGGTCGTCGAGGACCTCGTGCAGGCGGCCGTGCTGCTCGTGCTGCGCGTCCGTGGCAGGCACCTGCCGATGATCGTGCCCTTCATCGGGCACGGCACCACCACGCGGGTGCGGATCGGCGGGCGCGTGGTGCTCGGCCGCCCGGAGGCGGCCGCTCCTGCGGTGGGGGTGCCGGAGGCGCCCGCGCCGACCCGCCGGTCCCGCCGCGCGGTGCTGCGGGCGAGCCTCGCGCGCTTCCTGACCGTCGAGGTGCCGGCGGCGGCAGTCGCGATCACCGGTCCGGGCGTGTCGGCCCAGGTGCGCGCCGACCGCGACGGCTACCTCGACGCGATCGTCGACGTACCGGACGGCATCGCTCCCGGCTGGCACGAGTTCCGCCTGGCGCTGGCCGACGGGACGGCCGCCGTGGCGCAGGTGCTCGTGGTCGACCCCGCCGCGCGGGTCGGCCTGGTGAGCGACGTGGACGACACGATCCTCGAGACCGGCCTGACCCGCGGTGTCGAGTTCCTGCGCGCCACCCTGCTCACCCCGGTGCGCGAACGCTCGCCGCTGCCGGGCGCGGCGGCGCTGTACCGGGCGCTGGTCGCGGGGAACAGCCCCGTCTTCTACGTCTCGACCAGCCCGTGGAACCTCCACGAGATGCTGCTCGAGTTCATCGCGCTGCGCCGGTTCCCGCTCGGGCCACTGCTGCTCACCGACTGGGGACCCTCGCGCAGCGGGCTCTTCCGGATCGGCGCGCAGGAGCACAAGCTGGGGCTGGTGCGGCGGATGCTCACCGAGCACCCCCAACTCGGGCTGGTGCTGGTCGGCGACAGCGGCCAGGCCGACCCGGAGATCTACGCAACGCTCGCGCGCGAGCACCCGGACCGCATCCGCGCGGTCTACATCCGCCGCACCCGCCACTCCGCCGCCGGCCGGATCGCGGAGGTGGACGCGCTCGCCGCCGAGGTCAGCGCGGCGGGCGTGCCGATGCTCGCCGTGGACGACAGCCTGCAGATCGCCGCCCACGCCGCCGAGCTGGGGCTCCTCGACGCGGCGGCGGTGGCGGAGATCCGGGCCGGGTGAGCGACGGGGGCTGCGGCACCGCCCGGACCACGGATGACAGGCAGCGACCGCCGCTTCGCCGGCGAGGCACAGCCGCGGCGCCCCTGGCACCGGTGGCGCCGGTGGCTCGGTGCGGAACCCACTGATCAAGGCGCTGATGTCGCTCGGGATCGGTTCAGCAGGGACGTTTGTGCCTTGATCGGCGGGTTCGTCGGCGCGGTGACACGGGCGGCGCGGAGCATCGGGGACGACGGCGGCTGTGGCAACGGGCGGATGCCCTGCACCCCGTGGCCCCGGCGGGCCGGGTGTGGAAGGCGCTGATCAAGGCGCTGATGCCTCTCGGAATCGGTTCAGGAGCGACGTTTGTGCCTTGATCGGCGGGTTCGTCGGCGCGGTGAGACGGGCGGTGCAGAGGATCCGGCCCCAGTCAGGGACGGTCGAACTCGCCCGCGCGGACGCCGGACACGAACGCGTCCCACTCTGCGGCGGTGTAGCGGTGCGGGGGCAGGGAGCGGTCCTTGGTGTCGCGGACGGCCACGCCGCCGTCGGGGAGGAAGGCCACCTCGACGCAGCCGTTGCTGTTGCCGCCGCTGAAACTGCTCTTGAACCACTGCAGGTCGGTGAGGTCCACGGCATTCCACTTTCTCGCATCAGGCGCTGGCAGCGACCTGCCGGATCAGCGCCAGCGAGTCGGCGGGGCTCAGGGCGTCCGACCGCAGCCGGCCGAGCATGAGTCTAGCCCTGACGACGTCGGCCTCCTTCTCCATTCGCATCGCCCCGAGCGCATGCTCGACGTAGGCCATATCCGGTTCGCCGAGATCGCCGAAGTTCAGGACCGTGAACCCGGAGCCCATCGCGGCGCGTTGGCATGCGACGGTGGGCAGCACCTGCAGCGTCACCGACGGGAGCTGGGCCGCGGCCACAAGGTGCGCCAGCTGCTCCGCCAGTACATCCGGGCCGCCGATCTCCCGGTACAGCACAGACTCGTCGATCACCGCGACGAGTTCCAGCGGATCATCCTCCGAGGTCAGCCGTTCCTGGCGGATCATCCGAACCTTGATCGCGTTTGCGAGCTCCTCCTGGGTTCGGTCCACAAACGATGAGGTGAACAGCGCGCGGCTGTAGGCGGCAACCTGTAGCAGGCCGGGTACGTAGTCGATCGTGAAATCCTGAACGAGGCACGCTTCGGTCTCGTAGCCGATGTAGAAGTCGCGCTCCCCGAGCCCGTACGCCTGCCACCAGCCCTTCTGCTGCGCCTCCCGGCACAGGCTGATGAGCTCGTCCCAGCGTTCCGCCGCCCCGTACAGGTCGAGCATGCTGCGCACGCCGTGCACGTCGACCTTCTGCTGGCCGGTCTCGATGCGGCTGAGCTTGCTCGCGGACCAGTCGAGGTCGGGGGCGGCGCGCTCCAGCGTGAGCCCGGCCTCCTCGCGCAGCAGCCGCAGCTCCCGGCCCAGTATCCGACGCAGGACGACCGATCCGTTCCGCACGCCCACGCCGCTCTCCGTATCCGTCGGTGGACGAATGGTGACATCCGGAAGGCGGCATCTGGGATTGCAGATGAGCGCCGATCCTTGGTGGCTCGCGTGAGGAACGTACGGGGACGTGACCACCTCGGAACAGAACCGGCGCTCGGATGCCGCCGCGATCCTCGCCGGATGGCCCCGGACCTGGACGGCGTTGCTCGTCGACCACGTCGAGGGCCCGGACGGGCGGTGCGCCGGGTGTGTCTGGGCCACCCGTCCGGCCCCGATCTGGCCGTGCCGGCTCGCGGTGCTGGCAGAGTCGGCGCAGACGATCAGCCGGGAGAACGCCAGGCGTCGGTCGCGATCGTGAGCTCGACGAGGTCGAAGACGCGCATCCGGCCGGGGGCGGTGGCCGCGCAAGTCAGCGGGCGCCCGGTCGCGACGGTGCGTTCGTGCAGCACCACGGAGCAGTCCGGGTGGCCCAGCTCGACGCGCCAGCCGGGCGAGCCGTCGGGCTGCTCGTCGGGCTTGAGGTCGACCAGCTGCAGTGCGTCGACGCCGAGCGCACCCGTGGCGGCCCGCGCGTGGTGCTGCGCGGCCTGGACGGCGGGCGGCAGCGAGGAGCGCCCGCGCAGCCAGCGTGCGTCGAGCAGGCCGGCGCGGTAGTCCTGGGCGACGGTCGCGGCGGCGGCGGGCGGGACCCCGCCGAGCGTGTAACCGTGGGGGAGCAGGACGAGCGCGGGGGCGAACCGGCAGCCGCCGATGTGACTGCATTCCCACACGGCGCCGCGGTCGGCCGCGGCCAGCGCGGCGGCGAGCGGGCGGCCACGCACCGCACAGCACGTGTCGTGCCTGCCGTGGGTGCACACCAGGTGCAGCGGCCCGGGATGGGGCTCTCCCGGCGCATCCACGGCCTCCACCAGCTCCGCCTCGTCGGTGAACCGGCCGCTGCTGATCGTCTCGTGACCGGGGCGGGAGTCGACGCGGAACCAGCGGCGGGTGCCGCCGGCGCCGGCCGGGCGGCCGGGGCGGCGGACGAGGACCACCCGCCCGCCCTGCGCGACCGCCCACGCCGAGAGCGCGTCGACGGCCGCCCCGTCGATGCCCGACTGCGCGAGCGGCACGCGACCCCACGGCCCTGGATGCTCGACGAGGAACCACCGCGCCGCCGGCGGCGCCGTGCCCTCGAGGGGGTCACCCGCCGCCTCGGCGACGAGCGAGCAGCGCGGCCGGCCCGCCGTCACGATCGCGCTGCCGGTGCCAGCACGCCCTCGCGCAGCAGGCGGCGCACGAGCACCAGCTGGTCGGCCTCGTCCAGGCCGGGGAGGTCGCCCACGGCACGCGGGGCGCCGTCGAGCAGCGCTCGCAGGGCGGGCTCGGTGGACGGGGGCAATGTGATCTGCCGGTCGGGCAGCTCCAGCAGCACCTGCTCGCCGCGACGGGACAGGCGGTGCCGCAGGCCCGCGCGGCGCCGCACCCCGTCGCCTGCGGCGAGGCCGTCGACGAACGCGGCCAGCGCCACCGGGCCCACCGGCTCGGGCCGCCCGCCGGTCCACACCCGGGCGCGCACCCGGCGTGCGACGTCGACGGGGGACAGGTGCTGCACGGCGTCGACCAGAGCCCCTCGCACGGCATCGACGTGCGGGGCGAGCTGGTCGGGGTCGGCCACGTCGATCCCCAATGGCAGAGACGCGCGCAGCCGCTCGTCGTGCGCCACGATCGCGGTCATGGCCTCCACGAGCGCGAATCTGCTGACCACGTGGACGCCGACGGTCAGGTGCGCCGACACCTCACCCAGCGCGGTGGCGGCGTGCAGCCAGCCGCGCGGCAGGTACATCGCGTCGCCCGGTTCGAGGACCGCGTTGATCGCGGGCGCCTCGTCCCTGGCCCGCGCGGCCACGGCGGCCGCGTGGGCGTTCCACGGCTGGTCGCGCAGGGGATCGGGGTGCACCGGCGTGTGCACGGTCCAGTGCTTGCGCCCGGCGAGCTGTAGCACGAACACGTCGTGCACGTCGTAGTGCGCCGAGAACCCCTGCGACGACGGCGGCGTCACGTACGCGTTCGCCTGGACCGGATGGCCGAGCTCCTCGCCGAGCCGCGCCGCGAGGTCGGCCACGGAGGGCCAGGTGCGGTGCAGCGCCTGCAGCACCACCGTGGTGCCGTCGGCGAACAGCGCGCCGACGCGGTCGTCCCGGACCTGGTCGCCGATCTCCGCGCCGACCCCGCCGGGACCGGTGAACGCGCCGGAGTCCAGCACCGTCCCCTTGCAAGCGAGCCGGAGGAACGGCGTGCGCAGCCCTCTGCGGGACAAGAGCTCGTCGACCCCGTCGAGGTCGAGCAGGTCGCGGAAGGCGTCGGTGTCGGCACCGCGGACGAGCAGCGGCTCCCGTCCCCAGTGCCGCGCGGCGAACGTCGCGGCGTCGGTACCGGTGAGCCGGGCGAGCGTGTCACCCGTCCGGCTCGGCGACCGGGTGCCCTCAGCGGGCACCGCTGTCCGCGCCCCCGTCCGCTCCGCCGTCGGAGACGCCGGGCGTGCCGCTCGCGCCCGCGTCGGCCGGGCCTTCCGCGCCGCTGTCGGCGCCGCCGTCCGCTCCGCCGTCGGAGGTGCCGGGGGTGCCGCCGCCCGCGCCGGAGTCGGCCGGGCCCTCGGCGCCGCCGTCGGCCCCGCCGTCGGAGACACCGGGGCTGCCCGAGCCCGCACCCGCGTCCGCGGGGCCCTCCGCGCCGCCGTCGGCGCCGCCGTCGGAGGTGCCGGGGGTGCCGCCGCCCGCGCCGGAGTCGGCCGGGCCCTCGTTGCCGCCGCCCGCGGTGGTCGTCATGTCGTCGTCGTCGAGTGCCATGGGTCGTGCTCCTTCGCTGATCGGGGAGTCGTTGCCGGCGGGACTACCCCCAACCGCGGCGCCCTACGCGATAGCGTCGCCGACCATGGACCCTTGCGACTCCGGACGCCTCGCCCGCGGCCTCGAACCCCTGCACGCCATGACCTACTTCGCGCCCGAGACGGAGGAACACCTCACGGCCGCCGGGTTGAAGCCCGGCCGGATGAGCTACTTCGCGGGCCGCTCGGCGCCGATGGGAGCGGTGGGCGCGCCCGTCGTGGCCGCCACGTTCTACAACTTCAACCCCGATCTCGTGGCGCGCCACATCCCGGCCGCCTGGACGCTCGTCGACCCGGCCACGCTCGTCGCGGCGCGGTTCGTCGCGGTCGACGCGACCCTGCGCCGGATGCTCGGCGACGACGTCGTCGCGTCCCCGGAGGTGGCCGAGGCCGCCGGGCTCGCTCGCCGGGCCGCCGAGGCGTGCGCCTGCGAGGGCAGGCCGCTGGCGGCCGCGCACGCCGAGGTGAAGTGGCCCGATGCCCCGCACCTCGTGCTGTGGCACGCGCTGTCGATCCTTCGCGAGCACCGGGGCGACGGACACGTCGCGCTGCTGCTCGGTGCCGGGCTCAGCGGGCTGGAGGCGCTGGTCACCGCCACGGCGACGGGGCGTGCCTTCCTCCCGGAGTTCGCGATGGCGAGCCGCGGCTGGTCACGGGAGCAGTGGGACGGGGCCGTCGCGGCGCTGCGCGACCGCGGCGTGCTCGACGCGGACGGCGCCCTCACCGTCGAGGGGGCGGGCCTGCGGAAGCAGATCGAGCACGACACCGACCGGCTGGGTGCGGACCCGTGGGCCCACCTCGGCGCGGAGGCGGCAGCCCGGCTGGGTGAACTGGGCGGGACGCTTGTGCGCGCCCTGCTGACTGCCGCGTGCTTCCCGTCGAGCGGTGTGTTCGCCGTCACGCGCTGATGGGAACCGGGTGATCGGAACCGTCGTTGGGTAAAGGGTTGGTAATGACGGTGTGAGGGTGCGGAGGTCGGAGTGCTGGAGATCAGCGGGCTCACCTGGGTCGTGACGATCGGGCTGATCATCGCCCTGCTCGCGCTGGACCTCGTGTTTGGGGCCGTGCGCCCACATCGGGTCGGGTTCCGCGAGGCCACGGCGTGGTCGGTCTTCTACATCCTCGTCGCGGTGGCCTTCGGCATCTGGTTCGGGATCGCCTACGGTGGCGACTTCGGCACCCAGTACTTCGCCGGTTACATCGTCGAGAAGAGCCTCTCGGTCGACAACCTGTTCGTCTTCGTGATCATCATGACGACGTTCGCGGTACCCGAGGAACACCAGCACAAGGTGCTGACGTTCGGCATCATCCTGGCGCTGATCATGCGCGCGATCTTCATCGCCGTCGGCGCCACACTGCTGTCGCTGTTCTCGTTCATGTTCCTGATCTTCGGGCTGCTGCTGCTCTACACGGCCGTGCAGCTGTTCCGCCACCGCGACGAGGACCCGGACGTCGAGGACAACCCCGTCGTGCGCACCGCGCGGCGCGTCCTGCCCGTCACCGACGAGTACGTGGGCGGCAAGCTCTTCACCCGCGTCGACAGCCGCCGGATGGTCACCCCGCTGCTCATCGTCCTCATCGCGATCGGCGGGATCGACCTGCTGTTCGCGCTCGACTCGATCCCCGCGGTGTTCGGGGTCACCGACGAGCCCTACATCGTCTTCGTGGCCAACGCGTTCGCCCTGCTCGGCCTGCGGGCGCTGTTCTTCCTGGTCAAGGGCCTGCTGGACCGGCTGGTCTACCTGTCCACCGGCCTGGCGATCATCCTCGGCTTCATCGGCGTCAAGCTCGTGCTGCACTGGCTGCACGTGGACATCAGCGAGAGCGTCCCGGAGATCTCCACCCCGGTCAGCCTCGGTGTGATCATCGTGGTGCTGGTCGTGGTCACCGTGGCCAGCCTGATCAAGACCCGCAACGACCCGAGCGCCAAGGCGCACGCCGGATCGCTCAAGGCGCACAAGCCGGCGGCCGAGGAGTCGCGCGAGGGCTGACCCCGTCCGGAACGGGGCAACTCAGGGGCGCAAAACCGGCGACTCGCGGGAACGTGCGCGAGTCGCCCGTTCCTGACACGCGAGTCGCCCGTTTGCGCTCGGGTTCAGGGGGTGGGCAGGCCCGCGCCGCCGAGCGGGCGCAGTTCCACCAGCTCGGGCGGGCCGGCGAGCAGGGCCAGGACCTCGCCGATGCCGACGTCGCCGAGGTCGCTGGACAGCGCCTGGTCCGCCGCGGCCGCGTCCGTCCAGATCTCGGTGACCCACACCGTGTCGGGCTCGTCGGCCGACGCGTTGATGACGTACATCTCGCAGCCCGGCGCGTCCCGCAGGCCCGCGGCCACCCGCAGGAGGATGTCGGCCAGCGCTGCGCCCTGCCCGGGCTGCGCGACCATGCGCACGTACCGCCCGATGCGTCCGGTGTCCCCCTCGGGTGTCATCGCTCGACCGTAGCCGGATCATCACCGGTGGGCCGGGCCGGGTGCAGGGCGACGAGGAGCAAGGCGTCGAGCAGGCGCCACCAGTCGGCGTCCGCGGGCTCACGACCCAGCGCCGGTCCCACGCGCCCCAGCAGGTCCACCAGCGCGACGGAGACCTCGCCCGCATCCCGGTCCGGGCCTGCGAGCTCGGCCGTCAGGCGGCGGAAGCGCTCGGTGCGGGCCAGGCGCACCAGGGACGACGGCGGCTCGCTCGCCCGTTCCCCGTCGTGCGGGCCCAGGGCGATCGACAGCTCGGTGCCGAGTGCACGCGCGAGCCGGTCGAGCGCGCCGAGTGTGGGGTTGCCGCGCCCGTTCTCGAGATTCGCGATGTAGGGCACGGAGAGGCCGGCGTCGGCAGCGACCGACGCGACGGTCCGCCCGGCGGCGGCGCGGAGGGCGCGCAGGCGGGGGCCGAGTGTCTGCACCCGCGCACTCTATCTCCACAGGAACTCTTCTGGTAGCTATGTCTCATCAGAATGTGTTCTGTGAGGATAAGTTCGGGGAGAACCGACGTTCCTGGCGATGCAGGTGCCCGACTTCCGCCTGCTGTGGATCGCGCGGACGGTGAGCGCGCTCGGGTCGTCGTTGCTCGTGGTGGCGGTGCCGGCGCACGTGCTGGCGACGACCGGGTCGCTCCTCGCCACCGGGCTCGTGCTCGCGGCGGAGTACCTGCCGTTCCTGCTGCTCGGACCGGTCGCGGGGACGCTGGCCGACCGCTTCGACCGCCGCACGCTGCTGATCGGCACCGACCTGGCGCGCGCGGCCGCCGTCGCGGTGCTCTTCGCCGCAGACGCCGCACCGTGGGTCGTCCACGTCGCGGTACTGGTGGAGAGCGCCGCCACGGTGGTGGCGCGGCCCGCGATGCAGGCACACATCCCGGCCGTGGTCGGCACCGGCGCGCTGCTCAGCAGCGCCAACGCACTCGGCGCCGTGACCGGCGGCGTCGTGCAGCTGGTCGGCGGCCCGCTCGGGGCCGTGCTTCTCACGCTCGCCGGCTTTCCCGTCCTGGTCGCCGTGGACGTGGGGTCCTACCTGCTCGCAGCGCTCGCCGTTGCGCTCACAGCGAGACGCGGACGTCCGCCGGGCGGGCCAGCCCGCCCGGGGTTCGCCGACGGGCTGCGGGTCCTGCGCGGCCACCCCGTGGTTCGTGCCCTGGTCCCGGCCACCGCGGGCTTCCTGCTCGCCAACGCCGCGCTCACCGCGCTGCTCGTGCCGCTCGGGGTGCGGAACCTCGGCGGGCCCACCGCGGTCGGCACGCTCCTGTCCGCGCTCGGCGTGGGGTTCCTGCTCGGGGCGCCGCTGCTGCGCGTCCTCGTCGACCGGGTCGCGGTGCGTCCCCTGCTGGCCTGCGCCCAGGCCGCGACGGCAGCGGCGTTCGCGGTGCTGGTCAACGCCGTCGTGATGCCCCTGGCGCTCGTGGCGGCGGTCGCGTCGGCGTGTTCGGCTCCGTGGTGATCGGCGCGCCGCTGACCGTGGTGCAACGCACCGTGCCCGGCGCGGCGCTCGGCCGGGTCGCGGCGGTGTTCGGGATCGTCGAGGCGGCCGTGACGCTGGCCGGAGCCGTGCTCGGCCCGGTGGTGGCGCAGCTGGCGGGCCTCGCAGTGGCCGTCAACGCGGCCGCGCTGCTCGCCCTGCTCGGCGCGGCCGTCACGGCGTGGGTGGTGCCGTCAGATGCCGTAGGGCCAGATCGTGAGCGCGTAGCCGCCGAACCAGGCGGAGGCGAGGGCGGCTCCGGCGGTGACGACCACGGCGGTGCCGGTGCGGCGCCGGGCGAGCCCCAGCGCGACGGGCAGCAGGAGCACGAACGCGGGCACCAGCAGTCGCGGCTTCGCGTTCATGAGCCCCTCGGTGCCCAGGACGGTGAGCAGCGTGACCGCGCCGTACACGAGCAGCGGCCACGGCAGGCGCATGGACACGGCGACGCCCAGGAGCGCGAGGCTCGCGACGAGCGAGAGGACGGTGAGGACGTCGAAGACGCGTTCGCCGGAGCTGAGCACGGTGGTGGCGTAGCGGGTGGTCGCCGCCCCGCCGTCGAAGTACCAGCCCCAGCCTTCGCGCTGGATGCGGAACCAGCCGTCGAGCGCGCCGGTGCGGAGCGCGACGTAGCCCAGGTACCCCAGGACGCCGCCCGCGGCGAGCAGGCCACCGGCCCAGGGCCGCCAGCCGTCCCGGCGGGAGACCACCGCGGTCAGCGCGGCGAGCCCCACCGCGGCGACGAGCGCGGTGGCGGTGGGGCGCACCAGGCCCGCACCGGCGGCACAGGCGCCGGCCAGCAGCCACTGCGACCGCAGCACGCCGACCAGCGCCCACGCGGCGAGGGCGCAGAAGAGGGCTTCGGTGTAGGTCATCGACAGCACGACGCCCATCGGCGTGGCCGCGAACAGCGCGGTGAGCAGCAGCCCGGCCCGCCGGGAGCCACCGGGCACGAGCTCGCCGATCCGGGTGAGCCCGTAGGCGGCGGCGACGCCCGCGGCCGCCGACACGACGAGCCCGGCCGCAACGAGGTTCGCGCCGGTGAGCAGGCCGATCGCGCCGACCAGCCACGGATAGCCGGGGAAGAAGCCGAGCGGGGTCTCCGGCGTGCGCGACCCGAAGGCGTCCAGCATGTCGGCGGGCACCCCGGCGTAGCCCGATCCGGCGATGGCGAGCAGCCACGCTCCGTCCCAGCTGCTCAGCTCATGGATCAGGTCGGAGCCGGCCATCCAGGCGAGCACCACCAGCCCGATCGCCCGCACGGCCAGGTAGACCACCGCGGGCGCCAGCGCGTGGACCCGCGCCCGGCGATCCGCGGGGACCTGACGGGCCGACGGCGCGACCTCGACGGCAACCATTGATCTCCCCCCGGGTGACATGTCGATACTCCCTGACACCGGCGGCTCGGCGCGAGGCCGGTCCGCGTGGCAGCCGCGGATCAGCCGGGTGCGGGCGAGGTCGACGTGAGGCGGGTTGCAGAGCGGCCAGGACCCCGCTGAGGTCGATCTCGGCCGTCGACGACGGGCGGTGGCGCGGGCGAGTTCCCCGGCCCGGGCGCGCTTTCGTCAGAAGTCCGGAAAACACAACTGGCGGCTCCCCGTGACCCGGAGAACCGCCAGTTGGCAGGTGGTGCGCCGCGAGGGAATCGAACCCCCAACCCGCTGACTAAGAGTTCCCCCGAGAACGTGTCGGGCGGTGACGAGTGATGTCGCCGCAGCGGGTTTCCGCAGCTCAGACGCGCTATCGGATGCCGGTCGGTGACGCCCCGATCCGGCGGGGCGCTGTCCGTGCGTGCACACACCGCGCACATGCACGCGGTCCTCCCGGCTGATCGAACTACCTCATCGCGCCATGAAGTAGGCGGGCCCGGACGCGGCGATGGAAGCGCCGGCCGGGCCCTAGACCAGCTACCAAGGAGCTGATCGTCCCGTGAGTATCAACCACAACCTGCACCACCCCGGTTTCTGCGACCCGCGGTGTTGCACCACAGACCGCGACAACGTCGACCACCGCTCCTCGCCCATGAGCTGGAAGGTCGCCGCCGACGACTACCTCGTCACCACCGGCCTCGCCCGGCTCGACGGCGGCGGCCCCTTCCCGCACACGGGACGCACCCTGGCCCGGCTGGACCTGCTGGACCTGGCATCGGACAACCTCGACGGCAGCCGCCGCACCCTCGGCACCGACTTGACCGCAACCGACGCCAGGTTGTTGGCGGCCGCGCTCGTCACCGTCGCGGAGCAGCTCGAGCAGGTGACCCGGTGAACGGCATCGAGCACACCCCCGCTGCCCGCTACGGCTACAACCACTGCCCCTTCGGCGTCGCCTGCGGCTGCGGCACCGCGTCGGCGGAACCGTGCGGCGAGTTCGACCCCGACTTCGACCCCGACACCCACGCTGACCTGCCGTGGTGCGACCGCTGCCGGTGGGCCCGGTACGTGCACCCGACCCACGACGACGAGAGGACCGGCCCGATGAGCGACTACACCTTCACCCCGGCGCGCGAGCTGCTGGCCGGCCACGAGTACGCGGTCGCGCTGCTGGTCAACGCCGAGCACGGGATCGGGGAGCCTCGGTCACACGACGTGCTGCGGGCAGCCGCACTGGACGCGCTGGAGCTCTCGGTCGCGCTCATCCGACAGCTGCGTGACGGGCAGTGGACCAACGCGGCCGACGCGGTGCGCTACGGCGCCACGCTCGGCCAGGTCGCCGAGGCGATGGACCTGCCCCGCGCCGAGCTGGTGGCCGGCCTGCAGCGGCACATCGTCGCCAACACCACCACCGACCTGCTCGAGGCGAGCCTGCGCGCCGTCCTCGACGACGAGGAGCGCTCCTGATGTGTGAGCACCACTCCGCCGACCTCACCACCTTCACGCTGGCCTCCGTCGGGCTGGTGCTCGCGCTGGCGGCGTTCACCGCGCCGGAGCCGTTCGTGCTGGCCGTACCGGGCGCCGTGCTGGCGTCGGTGGCGCTGGTGCGGGCCGTGCGCCGGCTGGCCCGGGGCGGTGCGCGATGACCACCACCGAACACGAGCCGGTACTCGTCGTCGACGGTGACGTCGTCCACGTCGACGGTCTCCCGATGCCGCGCCCGCTCGCGCACCCGCCGGCCCGGGTTCCGCGCTCGCCCGCGTGGTGCCGGTGTGGGAAGCGGGACGCGGCCGCGCACGGCGGGTTCACCTGCGACGAGGTACGGGGCATTGCTGCCCGGGTGCGGGCCGACGAGGCGCGGCAGGCGCGCCCGCGGGTGGCCGGCCCGGCCGCCGGAGTGCTCGCCGTCGTCGCCGCCGTCGTGCTGATCGCCCTGGCCATCGTCGCCGCCGTCAGCCTGCGGCTGACCGGTGCGGTCGCCGCGGTCACGGCGTGGGTCGCCACCTGGTGGCCGCTCGCGCTCGTCGGGCTGCTGTTCCTCGGCGGTGGGGCGGCCACGTGCGCCGGCTTGCACTGCGGGGGGTGCCGGGGATGAACCGGTACTTGACCCTCGGCGGTCTGGCCGTTGTCCTGGCCGCGGCCGCGGTGCTGTCGTTTGACGCGCTCCGCGGCCTCGCGCTCGCCGTGCGGATCCCTGGGCACTTCGCGTGGCTCCTGCCGATCGCCGTCGACGCGGGGGCGGCCGTGTCGTGCGCGACGTGGCTGGGTGGGCGCGGGGTGGCGCGGGAGGCGGCCCGGTTCGCCGCCGGCATGACGTGGTGCCTGATCGCGGTCACCGTCGCCGGGAACGCCGGCCAGCTCGGCATGCACGCCCACGCGGTGGTGCCGCCGTGGTGGGTGGCCGTGGCGGTGGGCACCATCCCGCCGGCGGTGGTCGGGGCGACCGTGCATCTGCTCGTGCTCGTGACCCGGTCCCGCCCGGTCGAGGTGGTCGAGCGGCCCGGCCCGGCGCCCGCCCTGCCCGCGCGTGGGGTACCGGTCACCCCAGCCGCCGACGAACGGGCCGCAGACGTCACCACAGGGCCCGTTGAGACGGTCGCTACGCCCACCGGTCCGACCGGGCCAGCGCCGAATAGCCCTCCTGTTGCTGTAGGGCTAATCCACGGGCACACGCCCGACGAGAACCCGCAGGCCGCGCGGGGCGCGGACCGGTCCAGCCCCACCGACGACGAGGTGGTCGCGTGGCTACGCGAGCGGGCCGCCGACGAGCGCAAGGTGCCCAGCCGGGCGGCCGTGATGCGCGCCTGGTCGGTCGGGTCGTCGCGGGCGGACCGGCTGCGGGCGCAAGTCCCCGTTCCCCGACCCGTGAGGAGGGTCAAGTGATTCACAAGGTGATCGAGTTCATCCGCGAGTTGTTCGACGCGTTCCGGCACGTCCGCTCCGGTGGGCGGACGACGGTGCGGCGGGCGCGACGGCGGGCATCCGCCCCACCACGGCGCTGCCCCGAGTGCCGCCAGCGCGTCGAGCACTCGCCGGACTGGCGCGACCACCTCGGTCACACCCACCGCTGATGTTGGCGGCCCCGACGCGGTCACCTCACGACCGGCCGGGGCCTTGATCCCACTAGCAAGGAGTGGAATCCGTGACGATCGAACCGCACGACCCGGCGCCCGTCGAGGCGCCCCCCAAGACACCGCTGTCGCTGGTGAAGCCCGACCAGCCACCGACGCCGGTGGTCGACACTTCCGCCCCGATCCGGCCCGAATGGCTGCGCGACCGCGAGACCTTCCGCAGCACCTCGCGCAACCTCGCCCGGCGCAACGCCTACCGCGCAATCAAGTGGGTCTTCTACCTGCCCGGACTGCTGGGGCTGCTGGTGCTCTACTCCCCCCGCGGCCTGGCGAGGGTGACTGCAGCGCTCGCCCGGTGGGTGTACGACCAGGATTCGGCGCAGGTCCGCCACCAGCACGCCGCGAACACCGAGACACCCGAGTACACCCGAGTGCACGCGGTGCGCAAGGCGAACCTGCACGCCCGCGGCCTCGTGTTCGCCACCGGCGCGCTGGCCGTGGTCGGCCCGATCCTGGCCTGGACCTACCCCTACGCGCTGTCCGCCATCGTCGGGGCCGCCGTCATGCTCTGGACGATCAAGGTGATCCCCGGTAAGAGCCCGTGGGAGATCGTCGCCGCCGTCGGCGTGGGCGTCGCCGTGTGGCGGTTCCTGCCCCTGCTGCTCGAGCGCATCCCGCACCCGCCGGTGTGGGCGGTGTGGGTGGCCGGCGCGGCGCTCGTGCTCACGCTCGGGTGGGTGGGGCGCACCCGTGGGAAGCCACTCGCCACCCGACCCGAGGCCGTCGGCCCCGGCATCGTGATCCCGCTGCGGGCGCCGATGGTGCGCGAGGCGCTGTGCTCGCTCGGGATCGGTGGGCTGCGCGACCCCGACACCATCCGCATGCTCAACGACGTGCACCGGCACGGCCCCGGCGTGCAGGTCGACCTCGAGCTGCCCGGCGGGGTGACCGCGGCGTCGATCGTGGAACGCCGGGAACGTCTCGCTGCCGCGTTGAAGCGCGAGCTCGGGTGCGTTTGGCCCTCGGTCGGGCGGCGCCACGCCGCGCACCTGTCGCTCTACGTCTGCGACGAGCCGCTCGTGGCGCAGCGGCAGAAGCCGTGGCCGCTCGCCGAGGGCCGCGAGGTCGACATCTTCCGGGCGCAGCCGCAGGCCACCGATCAGCGCGGCGAATGGGTCAGCTTCACGCTCGCCTACTCCGCCGTCGTGATCGGTGCGCAGCCGCGCATGGGCAAGACGTTCCTGCTGCGTCAGCTGCTGCTCGTCGGCGGCCTGGACCCGCGCACCAAGGTCGTCAGCCTCGACGGCAAGGGCACCGGGGACCTCGCCCCGACCAGGCTGTTCGCGCACTTCTACTCCGTCGGGGACGAGCCCGAGGAGGTTGAGGAGCGGGTGCTGCCGTTCCTGCGAGAACTGCGCGCGGAGATGCGCCGTCGCGCCAAGTTCATCCGGGAGCTGCCCCGCGAGGAGTGCCCCGAGTCGAAGGTCACCTCGGCGTTGGCCGACAAGTACCGCGACCTCGCGCCGTGGGTGATCGGCATGGACGAGACGCAGGCCTATTTTGGGTACGGCGAGAAGGCCAGCAAGGCGCACAAGGCGATCCGCGACGAGATCGTCGCCATCGTCACCGACCTCGCCAAGCGCGGGCCGGCGCTCGGGTTCATCACCGTCCTGGCCACACAGAACGTGTGCGAGGAGACGATCCCGCGCCAGATCGGCACCAACGCCGCCATCCGGGCCGCGCTGAAACTGTTCGACCACACGACAAATGACCAGGTGCTCGGCACCGGCGCCTACTCCCGCGGGATCGACGCCACCGCATTCGACATCGACGACAAGGGCCTGATGTGGCTCCGCGCCGACGGTGACCGGCCGCAGATCGTGCGCAGCGTCGCCGGCCTGGACAACGTGAAGTCCGAGAGCATCGCCGCGGCCGCGCGCGCGATCCGGGAAGCCGCCGGACGGCTCACCGGGCAGGCTGCGGGCGAGGAGGCCGCCGAGGAAGCCGCGCAGGTCGACCTCCTCGACGACTGCCGCCAGGTGTTCGGCACCTCGAGGGCGATGCTGCTCGACGAACTCCGCGAGGCGCTCGCCGGGCTGCGGTCCGAGACCTGGGCGCACCTCGACAACGCCGCCCTGGGCGCGATGCTCAAGACGGCCGGGGTGAAGCGCGGCACGGTCTACTCGACCACGCTCAAGCGTGAGGGCTACGGCATCAAGCGCGAGTGGATCGACGTGGCCGCGACCGCCGACGAGGACCCGGACGGCGAGGTGATCGACCTGAGCGAGCGCCGCCAGACCTGAGCCGCCACACAGGTACCCGATCAAGTCTCTGACCAGCACAAACACCACAACCTGAGCTGGGTGGCCGCCGGTGCACCGACACCTGTTCCCGCAGGTCGGGCCCGCGCACCCCGGGGGAGCCGGCGCCGCTGGCTCAGGTCCCCGACGCCCAACATTTCTTCCAGAATCACTTGTGGCATCTCTTCGGGTATAGTTTCCAGCATGAGTCAGAGCCGCAAGGTCAAAGCAATCCGTGAAGCGTGGAAGGACCCCGAGGTGCGAGAGAAGGTGATCCGCGAGCAGCAGAAGCCCGCCGAGTCCGACAAGGTCCGAGAGAACCGCCTCCGCCGCATGGCCGCCCGGCAGAGACTGCGGCTGGAGAAGAGCCGCCGCCGCGACCCCCGAGCGATCGACTACGGCACCTACATGCTCGTGGACCCCGCCGCCAACACCATCGCCGTAGGCGATCACCAAGCCGGCTACGGCCTCAGCCTCGACGACGTCGAGCGGGCCCTGACCGAAGACCGATAGGAGACCCCCCTGATGCCCACCTTCCGCGCCCGCAAGACCATCCGACTCGGCCCGCTGCGCTTCCACTTCACTCAGCGCGGGTTCTCCAGCTGGGGGCTCAAGCTCGGCTCCTGGACTTGGAACGCCAAGACCGGCCGTCACACCCTCGACACCCCCGGGCCGGGCGGCGTGACCTTCGGCGGCCGCAGACGTCGCTGACCGCCCCAAGCACGAACGAACGCCCCGCAGGCATCCCCTTGCCTGCGGGGCGTTGTGCTGTCGAGGGCCGATCCGCACGAGGGGGGCGGGGGCGTAGTTCACCCGCTGGTCGACGGCCGCCGCCGGCGCTGATCGACCACCGGCAATTGCAACGGGTACAGTCGTTTCATGGCTAAGAGGCAGCCCGGCGCCGTCGAGACCGGCATCCGATCGATCGCCCACAGCGCCCAGGCCGCGGACATCGCTGCGCAAGGGCTGCACAGCGAACAGCTGCGGACCCTCACCCCGCGGCAGCTGGCACCGCTGATCGGCGAGCTTCGCAAGGGGGAGGCGGCGATCCGCAAGCTCCGGCAACGGCTAGAGGCGTTGCAAAGCGGGCTGGATCGCGTCTGCGCCCGCGAGGACTGCACACGACCCGTCGCCGGCCGAGCAGACGCCCGATACTGCGGCCCCGACTGCCGGCTACGCGCACATCGCAGCAGGAAGGCCCCCGCCGCCTGACAGCCCCGACAACGAAGCCCCCCACCCTGGATCAGGGCGGGGGCTTCGTCATGTCCGACGCGCTCACGCAGGTACGGCGCCCAGCAGGAAGAGGAGCTGCCAGACAGCGGTGCCGCCCTTAGCTGCCCCGCCGGCCAGCCGAAGGCCCGCGGAGCCGGCGTTGACGCTGCGCGCCAGACGGGCCCCTACCGGGGCGCCGCCGGCCGGAACAGGTCCGGGCGCTGCTGGCGCGCCCGCTCGACCACCACGGCGGGCACCACCGGCTTGGGCGGCGCCCCGCCGAGCGACCGCATCCGCTCCTGCACCGCGGCACGCAGCGCGGTCACCACGGGGATGGGCGCCGTGTCCGCGTCGGCGGGGCGGCGCCTCATGGCGACGACCTGAGGGGGGCGCGCCGCGCCGCGCCGCTGGGGCCGCTCGTCGGAATCGTCAGGGACACGCAAGGACGCGACGAGCTTCGCCAGGATCGCCCGCTGCTGCCGCTGCTCGACCAGGGCAGGGTGCACGCGCCCCGTACCCGGTTCCATCACCCCCTCGCTCGCCACGACCTCGGCGAGCTGGTCGAGACTGTCGGCGGTGCGGCAGCACTCGAGGAGGATGCGGCGCTCGTGCTCGGCGAGCTGGAACGCGTCGAGCAGGTCGCGCCACAGGGCCCGGCCCGCGTCCTGCAGGCCAGGCGGCGGGTCATCCCGGTTCATGATCACCTCTCGATCGGTTCGGGTCGCGCGGACGGATCTGAGGACAGGGCGGGGTCACCTAGGGTCCTCGGCCACGTCGCCTGACCACCCCGGGGTGGGGTCGACCCCGCCGCGAGGTGCGCACCGGCTCTGCCACGGAGAGCGGGGGCAGGCGGGGGTGCTTACCGGTCGCGGCGGGGTCGAGTTCATGGGCGGGTGCTCGGTTCCAGTTCGGTGGCGGCGCGTCTCGCGGCGGCGTGGTGGGCGACGTTGGCGTCCACGACGCGCTGCCACGCTGCGGCACGGCGCTCGGCGGCCTGTGCCTCGGCCTCGGACAGCCGTCGCCGCTCGGCCTGCTCGTCCGCCTGGCGGTGCGCGCGCAGCGCGTCCTGCCACACCACATCAACCACGTCGAACACGGCTCGTGCCTCGTCGCGTGCGGCTGCGGTAGCGATCACGTCGGGGTGCGTGGCGACCGGGTTGGGTGGCTGCTCGACCGCGAGGACCTGGAACTCGCTGGGGGTGTAGGGGCCGGGGCCGACGCCGGCTGCGCGGGCACGGCAGGCCGGGCACCAGTGGACGCACGGTGAGTCGGCGGCCACCGTCGCGGGCGGCTTGCGGCGTGTCGGCATCAGGCGGCCTTGCCTTCGAGCACGGCGGCCGTGGCCTCCAGGTCCTCGAGCATCCACCGCATGAGCTCGGCGGGTCGGCGGCCGATCCGGTGGTTCCGGTTCAGTTTCTTGACCGCCTGGGCGCGGTCGACGACCGCGGACACCTGCGTGAGTACGTCGGCGATCTCCGCGTTCAGTTCGGCCAGCTCGGTGGCGTCCATGAGCTCGTCGAGCATGTCGTTGTGGTCGTCCATCAGTTCCTCCGGTGCAGGTGGTTGCGAATATCGAGCAGGTCGCGGCGGTCGCGGTCGCGCTGGTCGGCCAGTTCGACCCGGTGCTTGATCTCGGCCAACTCCCGCGCGAGGTCCTGGGCGAGACCGATCTCGACGAACCGGGCGAACTCCCGGACCACGGCCTCGACCGGGTCCTCGGCTGCCTTGACGGCGAGGGTGCGCACCCCGACTCCGGCCCCGCGGAGCACAGGTGACACTTCGTAGGTGCGGAGCCGCTTGAGGAAGCGCACCCGCTGGCCGGAGTGCTCGCCGTGCTGCTCGTCGACCACGTCAAACCCGAACGACCAAGCCTGCGCGGCGCCGAGCGCCTTGACGACGGCGAAGGTGTCCTTGCCCGCGGTGGTGTCGAGGAAGAACCGGCCGGTGAAGATTGCCTCGTCCCCCCGGGTGTGGATCTCTCCGGCGCCTACGGGGAGCGCGCCACTCCAGCTCTGATGCCCGTAGGCAGATACGACGACGGGCTCGCCCTCGGTGAAGGCCCCCGGAAGAATCACGTCCTGGTCGCTATCGACCACGCCTAGCGTCGCCACCACTGCCTGTACTTCGCCGCGGTCCTGGTTCTTGATCTCGACGTGGCTCAGGCTCTTGTGCTCATCACCCGGCACGGCGCGCCCCCGCCATCAGGTCGACGTCGCAGGCGCGGATGAGCCTTCGGCGGCCGATCGGCACGGCCTCCAACCGCCCGGACGCGACGAGCCTGCGCACGGTGCGTGGGCTGACGGCCAGCCGTGCGGCGGCGGTGTCGTAATCCATGAGAGCAGCCTCGACGTCCGCGGCACCATCACCGAATTCCGGCTGCCCCTGGCCGGTGCGGGCCGCCAGGGCGGCCGTCAACCGGTCGAACCCCACCGGCGGGTGCACCCCGTTGCGGCGCAGCTCACGCCGCCCGGCGACGAGCGCGGTGAGCAGGTATCGGCGCAACGGCTCGTCGATCTGGACGAGGAGCAGACGCGGGTCGGTCATGATCCACTTTCTCCTGATGGGCCGTGTGTAGAAGCGGCCCTGGCTGCGGGGTCAGCGTTCGTCCGACCTTGCGTCGCAGATCGCCCCCTCGGCTTCGGGGAGAGTTTTCGCGGGCGGCTGCGAGGGTCACCAGGCCCCTGCTGGCCGTCACACCCTCACCCCCTCCGGCCCTGGGGAGATGGGTTGTGGAGTGCCGCGGCCGTCGAGGAGCAGCCCGGCCCACACACCGGTGGTGGCGCGCGGCAGTGTGGCGATCAGGTCGCGGCAGCGGGTGAGCGCGGGGCAGTTGGCGCACAGGTGCGCGGCGGCTTGGTGGCGTTGGTTGCGGGTGGTGGGTAGTTCGCCGTCGATCTCGCCGTCGTGCAGGGGTGCTTGGCCGGCGCAGGCTGCGTCGTCGAGGTCGAGCCGGTCGAGGGCCGGGGCGAGGGCGGCGGGGACGAGCCGCAGGTCGGGGCGGACGGCGGTGGTCATCGTCGCGACGCTTTGCTGGCGGCCTTCGGGTGCAGGACAGTCGGGGCCCAGTGCGGTGTCTTGTATCCGGTTCGCGGTGGCCGCTTGGCGAGCGGAAGATCCATCACGCCGCCGTCGACCATGTAGACGAGCAGTGACGTCGGGTTGAGGTCGAACTGCCGGGTGGCCTGGATGCCGTGGATGAGGTCGACGAACTCCTGGCTCATCCCGAGCCACAGCAGCAGGTTGGGCCCGGCTTCGAGGCTGTAGTCGCCGCTGGCGGTCATGCCGAGGGCGGATTCGGCGTAGCGCTGCAACTCGGGGAAGGAGACGTGGCCGTTGCGGCGGATGTAGTCGGCGGCCTGGTCGATGTGCTGTTGGGTGACGGTGCTCATGGGTTCCTTCCGACTGCGGCGATGGGGCGGGGCGGGTGCGGCGCCGGGTCCTCCGGTGGGCATGGGCCACAGCCGGGGGGCTGACGTGGCGGGCTGGGGAGGCGGCCTGGATCGCTCGGCGGGGGTCGAATCTGTCGACCTCGTCCGACCTCGTCCCACCTCGTCCCGGACGAGGTGGTTGCCTCCCGGGACGGACCTCGTCCCACGTCCCCCTTCCCTAAGGGGGACGAGGTCCGGGACGAAGTCGCGGGACGAGGTCGTGGACGATCTTCAACAATGATCATGGGACGAGGTCGTGGGACGAGGTCGAGAAGATCATTCATCCGCCGTGCCTTCCTCCTGTGGAATGCTGTAGACGCACCCGCGGCCGGTCCGCTCCTCGACGAGCTGCCTGTCGCCTACGAGGGCGTCAATCGCCCGGCGGACGTCTGCGGCCCGGTGGCCCTTGACCTTCGCTTCGATCTTGTTTCGGGACGCCGCGATCTCGTCGCTCACCAGCTGAGCCACGGCCGTGAGCACCTTCGTCCGGACCTTCGCCGCCGCTTCGTCGTCGCGCTCCTCCTGCGTCTCGGCGACGTCGTCCTTGGGTGTGGTCCACAGGCAGGAGATCCGCTGCCAGTCCCGGCCGTTGATCACGCGCGGGAAGTGGCTCTCCTCGGAGGCGTCGAGGATGATCGTGCCCATGTAGAACTTGCGCGGGATCTTCGTTGGCTTGCCCGCCTTGCGGAGCCGACCGGGCCGGTCCTTCGTCACGAACAAGTCGGAGGCGCCCTTGCGGCCTTCGCCGAACGCCTCCCGGCTCTCCAGTAGGAACAGGGCCCCGTTGAGACCGTTCCCCTTGTGGATCGACCCGAGTGCGTATCCCTGGCCGTTGCGGTCGGGGTCCTTGACGACGTGGTCGAGCGACACCACCGCGGCGCCGACGGCGGTGAACGGCTTAACCAGACGGCGCCGGAACGCCGCCGCGCCGTCCTCCTCGCGGATGCCTTGCCCGTGCAGCGACATCGCCTCGTTCACGCCGTCGAGGACGACGAGGACGGGGGGCACCTCCGTCAGCCGGGAGATCACGTCGGGGGTGATCCTCGCGGCCGGGCCGACGAACGACAGGCTGGCGGAGATCCGGGACGCCGCCACCCCCATGGCGAGGAGCCGCTCGACGGTGTCGGCGGGGTCGCTCTCCTCGAAGTGGACGTAGAGCACCGGGTTCCCGGCGTTGAGGACCTCGGCGACGCACATCAGCGCGAGCCAGCTCTTGCCGGCCTCCATCTCCCCGATGATCGAGTGTTCGAGCCCGGGGTAGAGGAGCCGTTGTCCGTTCATCCGGTGGGCCCCCAGGGACGGTGTGGGACGTGTGATCTCGCCGCGCAGGTAGGGGCCGAGGTCGATCGGCTCCCACGATGAGGCGTCCTCCGCCTCGTCGTTCTGCGCTGCGCTGACCTGCTCGTTGGCAGCTTTGAGCTGCGCGAACAGGTCTTCGGCTGCGGTCACTCCTGCACCTCCGCCGCCCTGGTCATCGCTTTGGACAGGGCCCAGCGCAGGACGGTGTCGGCGTCGCTGGCACCTGCGGCCGGCGCGGCGGCGGTCAGCAGCGCTACGGCCCGCTGGGCGCTGTAGCGGCCCCTGATCACGTCGAGGAAGGCCTGAATCGCGTGCCGGGCGAATCCCTTGCGCCGGTCGGTCTGCATGGCCTGGGACAGCCACAGCGCCCGGTTGGTCGCCATCCACGGGCATGGGTCCTCGGTGAACGTGGCGAGGAATGCTTGCCACGTCTCTTCGTCGACCGCCACCGACCGGGTGACCTTGCTGTAGGCGCGGGCGACGTCGGCCTCCAGGTGCTCGCGGGTCTTGTACCGCCGGGCCGGCCGGTACTTGGCGAGCACCGCCACGGCCTGCCCGCTGGTGAGCCCGGAGTCGATGCACGCGGTGAGCACCCGCCAGCACGCCGCCGACCGGTCGGCGGTGTCCTCATGCGCCAGCGCCCACTGGACATGCTGGGGCAGGACCTGGGGCGGGTCCTCGGCGGTGATCGGCTCGTACTCGACAGCCGGCGCCGTCGAGCCGGCGGCCGGCTCCGTGCGGGCGACGCCGAGGATCTCGGCGAGCACGTCGGGGTCGTGGACACCCGCCGTGTGGCTGATGATCCTGACGGGTGCGGCCGGCGCCGCCTCTTTGCCCTCGACGGGCACGGTTGACTTCCAGTTCGAGGTGCCCGGCAGGCGGAGCAGGCTGTTGTCGGCCCACTTGGAGTCGGCGCCGAGCTGCTTGGCGAGCGCGGCGTTCAGCCGGTCGAACGTGCCGAGGCCGACCGGCCGTGTCAGTGGCAGGTAGAGGTGCCAGTGCCGCCCGCTGCCCGAGGACACGACGAGGGACCCTCCTGCAACGAGCTGGCGGTACAGCCCGATGTTGCGGGGCTCGTCGTCCCCGTCGGCCCACAGCACCAGCGGTGGGATGGCGTCGCCCTTGCGGCGGCTTTTCGCGTTGCGCTGGCGGACCGCGGGGCAGATGTGGACGTCGACCGGCTTGCCGGCTGCGAGCTCGCGCGCCACGTCATCGGTGAGCTTCTGCCGATCGGCCGGCCAGGCGTACAGCCGCTCCTGCCAGTCGCGGTGCGCGTAGCTGTCCCCGTTGCGGTACGGCTTCCGGCCGAACACGATGGCGGCCTTGCCCTCGCGGTCGCCGAGGACGACGTCGAGGTAGCGGCTGGTCTGCACCTCGGCCGTGTCACCCTGGGCGTCGCAGCGGGCCGCACACACCCACTCGACCCCTCCGTACTCGGGGTGGGGGCGGAGCCCCTCGCCGGGCCACCGGTTGCCGTGCTCGACGGCGCTGCGGGAGCAGCAGCCGCCGCGGTCCTCGAACTGCTGGCGGGTGGACCAGATGCCGCACTCGCCGCAGATGGCGGCCAGCTCGGTGAGGCCGCCGCAGAGCGGGCAGGGGTCGTGCCGCCCGCACTCGCACCCGTAGTCGTCGTGCCGGTGGCAGGTGTAGCCGCCGCAGTCGGGGTGCTCGCAGCCGCAGCCGCCCGTGTCCTCGTACTGGCAGGGGTCACCGGGCCGGCCGGGGTTGCGGAGCCGGAACCGCGTCCGGGGCAGCGAGGTGGCCATCACGCCGCCCCCCGTCTGCGCTCGACCGCAGTGGGCTTCACGTTGACGATCACGACGGTGTACTTGGTGTGCCGGGCGCACGCGGGTGAGCGGACGATCGTCGAGGCGCCGACCTCGTATTTGATGTGGAAGTGCGTGAACCCGCAACGCCTGCAGACGACCTCGACGCGCGGGAACTGAGCATCCCCCGACGGCAGGTGCTCGGTGCCGAACTCGACCACGTTGTCGGTGCTGGCCGTAGACTGGCGCCGATCCTGCGGCTTGGCGGCGGCGGCGATCTTCGTGGCGGCGGTTCCGGGCTGTGGCTGGCCCGGGCCGCCGTCTCTGTTTCGGGGGTTCATCAGGCCGCGCCCTGCGGCTCGTCGCCGCTGCGCTGCTCGTCGACCCCCAGCAGGGCGAGCAGCTCAGCGGTGGGCACGCGGTAGGCGTTGCCGAGCCGTAGGAGCCGGGTCGGCCACTCGCCCGCCTGGACCATCTTGTAGGCGGTGGTCCGCCCGAGCCCCAGTGCTCGCGCGGCCGTGGGCCAGAGCGGAACGGCGGCGGGCAGGGCCCGCAGCTCGGCCGCCGTCATCGCAGTTTGAGTCGTCACAACACAACCCTTTCGGTCTGGGTGTCGTGACGACACTCTGCCACGGGGTGCCGCAGCCACGCAACTTCGTGCTAAGTTGTGTCGTGATGAACCAAAACGAGTGGGCCCGGGGGGTGGCGGCGATGATCGCGGGCGAGATGAAGCGCCGCCGGGGCCGGATGAGCGCCCAACGTCTGGCCGACCGGTGCGAGGAGCTTGGCTACGCGATCCCACGGTCGGTCCTGGCGAACCTGGAGTCGGGGCGCAGGGAGACGATCTCCGTGCCCGAGTGGCTCGTCCTATCCGCTGCTCTTCGCGTGCCCCCGCTGCTCTTGCTGTTCCCGCTGGGGCGGGTCGAGACGGTGGAACCCCTACCCGACGTGGAAGTGTCCCCGCTGTCCGCGCTGGACTGGTGCGAGACCGGGCACATCGGTCGGGGCGTCGAGCCACCTTCCGCCGAGGACGCTGCCCTGCTCGCCAACTACCGCGAGTACTCAGCTCTCTTCGTGCAGTGGCAGGAGGCCCGGCTCGACGCCCGGCGGGTGACCGAGCTTCTCGACGAGTCCGATGAGGCCCTGCGGCAGCGTGGTGAGGATCGGCGGGACCTGGAGCACGAGCTGCGGCGCTGCTCACAGCGGGAGGACGAGGCTGTGCTCGGGCTGCAGCGGATGCACGAGGTGTTCCGCCAGACCAACGTTCCGATCCCGCCGTACCAGTACCTCTCGCTGCCTACGGCGCTCCGGCGTCAACTCGGTGAGGAGGACCCACAGCCATGAGCGCCCGCGGAGCGGTGTCGAAGCGCTGCGGCTGCACCGAGATCGTCAACGGTCGGCGCCGTCAGCTCGGCGCCCGCTGCCCGAAGCTGCGCCGTAAGGACGGCACATGGAACCCGCGACACGGGACGTGGGCGTTCACCGCGACCGTCCCGGGCAAGGGCGGGAAGCCGCAGCAGATCCGCAAGGCCGGCTTCGACTCGCAGACGGACGCGCAGACCGCCCTCGACCTGGTGCGGGACAAGGCCCGCCGCGGCGTGGTCGTCAGCGATGTCACAGTCGGCGTGTTCCTCACCGAGTGGATCGCCGGCAAGACCGACATCGGGCCAAGCACCCGCCGCTCCTACGCCGGCCAGATCCGGAACTACCACCTGCCCCACCTCGGGCACCTGAGCCTCGACGACCTGCGGGTCGCGCACGTCGCCGAGATGCTCGCCGAGGTGCCGGGCTCGGACGCGACCAGGCAGCGGGTCCGGGCGTCGCTGCGGGCCGCGCTGAACGATGCGCTGCGCGAGGGCCTCATCCTCGTGAACCCGGCCGCGCTGGTGAAGCTCCCCGCGGGAAAGCGCCCGAAGGCGCTGGTGTGGACGGCGGAGCGAGTCGACCGGTGGCGTACCGCGGTCGACCGGCTCGCCGAGTGCGACCCGGACGCGCCGGAGCGGGCGCAGCTCGAGGTGGCCGCGCAGCCGCCATCGCCGGTTATGGTGTGGACGCCGGCGCAGCTGGGGGAGTTCCTCGACCACGCCCACGCCGACCGGCTGTACGGGCTGTGGCACACGGTCGCGCACCTCGGCCTGCGCCGCGGTGAGGCGGCCGGGCTCGAATGGCAGGACGTCGACCTGGCAGCCGGCACGTTGACGGTGCGCCGTCAGCTCGTGCAGGTCGGGTGGCAGGTGGTCGAGGGGCCGCCGAAGTCGGACGCCGGGAACCGCACGGTGGCGCTCGACGGCGGCACGGTCGAGGTGTTGCGGGCGCACCGGCGTCGGCAGCTGGCCGAGCGGATGGAGTGGGCGTCGGCGTGGGTGGAGTCGGGGAAGGTGTTCGCCCGGCAGGACGGGTCGCCGCTGCACCCGGAGACGATCACGGACCGGTTCCACGCCATCGCCGCCGCGGCCGGGCTGCCGCCGATCCGGCTGCACGACCTCCGCCACGGCGCGGCGAGTCTGATGCTCGCAGCCGGAGTGCCGTTGAAAGTGGTGCAGGAAGTGCTCGGCCATTCGAGCTCAACGCTGACGAGCGACACGTACATGAGCGTGTTCCCGGCAGTCGCTGCGGAGGCTGCGGAGGCCGCCGCGGCGATGGTGCCGAGGATGGCCGTCGGGACTGGCGTGCACACACCGCGCACACACTCGGAAACAGCAAGACCTGATGCTCCGAAGAACACCAGGTCAGGTGGTGCGCCGCGAGGGAATCGAACCCCCAACCCGCTGATTAAGAGTCAGCTGCTCTGCCGATTGAGCTAGCGGCGCCTGCCGTTGCGCCCTCCCGCCCGGCGCCCTGGAACGCTAACACACCCTGTTCCAGGGGCCGTGCGGCGGGGTGCCGCGGCATGGGGTGAGTGACGGGACTTGAACCCGCGACTTCCTGGACCACAACCAGGTGCTCTACCAGCTGAGCTACACCCACCATCGCGACCCGGTCGGAACCGGGAACGTCATCAGCTTAGCGTGGCCCCTGCGGCGTCTCGAAAGGGGTTCCCGTCAACCGTGCCGCGACCGCCTGGGCCTGCTCGGATGTCGGTCCGGGCGGGGGCACGAACAGGGTGTGGCGGTAGTAGTCGAGCTCGCGGATCGACTCCTCGATGTCGGCCAGCGCCCGGTGCGCCAGACCCTTCTCCGGCTTCGCGTAGAAGACCCGGGGGAACCAGCGCCTGCACAGCTCCTTGACCGAGCTGACGTCGACCATCCGGTAGTGCAGGTGCCCGTCCAGGTCGGGCATGTCCCGGGCGAGGAACGCGCGGTCGGTGGCGATGGAGTTGCCGGCGAGCGGGGCCGTGCGCGGCTCGGGTACGTGGCGGCGGACGTAGGCCAGCACCGCCTCCTCCGCCTCGGCCAGGGTCACCGTGGACCGGCGGACCTCCTCGGTGAGCCCGGACCGGGCGTGCATCTCCCGCACGATCTCGGGCATGCCGGCGAGCGCCGACTCATCGGCGGAGATCACGATGTCGACCCCGTCACCGAGGACCCGGAGGTCGCCGTCGGTCACCAGGCAGGCGATCTCGATGAGCGCGTCGCGCCGGAGGTCCAGCCCGGTCATCTCGCAGTCGATCCACACCAGACGATCGGTCACCCGGTCACACTAGGCCCGCAGGGTTCGCGGCGGACGCAGTACCGGGCGTGTTGGCGCCGGTCACGGGCACGATCCGGTCACGATGCGGCAGTGGATCGTTCGCGGGGGGCAGACGGGAGCGGGAGACCGCCGGTGGCGGACCCGCTGCCGCGGCTCACCCCGCCCGGTGCTCGGCATTCGGCCGCGCCAGGAACGGGGTGAGCAGGTGGGGTGTGGCCGCGTCGGCCAGCGCCACCCCGTCGGGTGCGGCCACGTCGAGCACCGTGTAGCCGCCCGCCCCGGCCGCGGTGATCGCTTCAACCGCCACGAGCCCCGAGCGGCGTTGGAAGATGCTCTGCCGGAACGTCCAGCCGATCACGCCTGCCCGCTGCAGCGCGACCGTCTGCCGCTGCAGGGAGCCCTGCCGGGCCACCAGGTACCGGGCGGTGAGCTCGTGGCCGAGGTTGCGGTAGCGGTCCAGGCCGAGGAGCGCGGCGAGCGGGAGCAGCACGAGGCTCGCCGGCCCCAGCCACGCCACGGCGGGCACCGCCCAGCCGAGCAGGAACGCCCCGGCCACCAGCACCACCACCGGGACCAGCGCCCGGCTCATCCGCCGCACCAGCGCCGCGCGGGGGTGGGCGCGCAGCGGCGCACCGGTGATCTGCGCCGGGTGCTCCCGCAGCACCGCCGACGCCACCCGGTGCGCCTCGGCGCGCGGCGCGGGTGGCTGCAGCGCTCCACCCTGGCCGTCGCGGGCCAGTCCGGTGGACAGCGCGCGGCACTGCGCGCCCCGTCCGGCCCGCAGCAGCAGCGGCTCGACGATCTCCGTGCCCCGCAGGCGCTGCTCCGCAACCGACAGCGAGCGGCGGGTCAGCAGACCGCGCTTCACCCGCAGGGTCCCGGTCCCGACGACGGGCGTGCCGGCGGCAGGCAGTGCGCCGTCCCGGCTCGGCTCCCGCGTGAGCCGGTAGTCGTACCAGCGCTCGGCGAACAGGATCAGCGCGCCGACCACCGCCGTCACCAGCAGCCCGACGCCCACCACGGCGACGCCCAGCCAGATCGGGGCGGTGGCGAGGCGGTCGGTGGCGTCCTCGATCACGCCGATGTCGCGGGGGTCGACGCCGAGGTCGTCGACGAGGTTGAACACAGCGGCCCCGACGGCGCCGACGCCCGCGAGTGAGGAGAACGTCAGCGGCGCGAAGCGCAGCCAGGACCACTGCAACCCGGCCAGCTCCTCGGCGGGCGGCGCCTGTGGGGTCTGCTGCGCCGGGTCCGGCGCGACGGGGGAGCGGTGGTCCAGCAGCTCCCGCCGCAGCCGCTCGGCCTCGGCCTTGCTGACGGCGTCGAGGCTCAGTCCGGACTGCTCGAGCACCGCCCCCGACCCCGCGCTGACCTGCACCACGCTCAGTCCGAAGGCACGGTGCAGCAGCCGGGCGGTCAGGTCGACCGAGCGGATCCGGTCGCGCGGCACGGACCGGCGCTGCTTGCGCAGCCAGCCGCTGTGCAGCTCGACGCGTTCGGCCGTGATCCGGTAGCGGGTGGTGCGCCACCGGGCCACGCCCGCGATCACCACGAGCACGGCGAAGACGAGCGGGATCCACAGCCGGGTCGTGACGTCGCCCTGCCCGGTGAACAGCAGGATCACGGCGACCGGCAGCAGCCGCACCGCGCTGCCCAGCGGGCTCACCACGAGCATCCGCTTGTCGAGCCTGCGCCACGGCGTTTGGACCGCCGGCGGGGCGGCGTCCGTCATGCTCGCCTGCTGCGGGAACGGCGCCTGCTCGGTCACGTGGCGTCCCCCGGGGTGGCCTGCGTGGTCTCGGTGAGGGTGCGGGCCAGCTCGGCCGCGGCCGTGGCGTCCAGGCCGCGGATCTTCACCGGCCCGCGCGCGGACGCCGTGGTGACCGTGACGCTCGCCAGCCTGAGCAGCTGTTCCAGCGGGCCGTGCTCGGTGTCGACGGTCTGCACGCGCGAGATCGGCGCGATCCGCCACTCCCGCACGAGCCAGCCCGACAGCGTGTAGACGGCCTCGTCGGTGACCTCCCACCGGTGGATCCGGTACAGCAGCGGCGGCACGACGATCCCGTAGCCCATCACGGCGAGCGCCGTGGCCACCGCGGTGACGACGAGCCAGGTCGGAGCGTCGGAGGACAGCACGATCAGCACCACGACCTGTGGCACGACCAGGACCAGCAACGTCAACAGTGCACGCAGCTGCCACCACCGCACGGCGCGCGGGTCGGCCTGGTGGGCAGGCGGGCGGAGCGGGAGCGCGGGCGTGGCGGTGGCCATGCCCCGAGTGTGCCGTGATCGGCAGCGTCTCGGGTGATCACGACACGGGAACGACCGACAGCTCGCTCACCGCGGCGATCGCGTCGAAGCCCCGGTCGTCGTGCAGCAGCGGCACGCCCTCCCGGATGCAGACGGCCGCGATGAGGCAGTCGGTGGTGCGTCGGATGGTGACGCCGCGGGCCCGGCTCGCACGGTAGATCGACGCCGAGCGGCGGAAGTCGCCGAGGCCGCGGAGCTGGAGAACGGGGAAGACCGCGAGCCGGAACTCCACGCGCTTCACGGCGGACTCCCGCAAGCCCTGCAGGATCTCCGTGAGAACGATGTCGGTCATCGCGATCTGTCTCGCATCGCGCAGCGCCTTGTCCAGGTACTCCACCTGAGGCGTGGAACGGTCGGCGAGGAAGTCGATCCAGACGCTCGTGTCGACAGCGAAGTCAGGCTTCACGCGGTCCAGCCGGGCCGGCCCGAACGCATCTCGTCGAGGTCGCCTTCCCACCGGACCGCCCCGCGCAGCTCGAGCACCTGGCGCGTCCGGTACTGCCGCACCACCTCACGCAGGCCCGCCTCGACGGTCTCCTTCTTGGTGCGGGTTCCCAAGGCCTTCATCGCTTCGGCCAGCAGCTCGTCATCGACGTCGATATTGGTGCGCATGCCGCCTCCGATGTGTATGTCTCCTTGAGATCGTACACATCGTTCCGCCGGGCCGGGCGCCGTTGCGTCAGGTCAACGGACGGACGGCGGCGGCGCGCAGCGCCGCGACCGGTAGCGGCGCCCCACCACAGGAGGCGGGCGCTGGGCGGGCACCTCGTCGCTGTGGACCTCGACGGCCCAGCGCCTGCCGTCCCGGCTGTCGACCACCGCGCCGCCGGCGGTGTCGGCGACCTCGAGCGCGTCGGCGTCCCGCAGCCCGGTCGCCGCCCGCACCGCGAGCTCGGCCACCTGCCCCGCCGGGGACCAGGTGGACCGGCCGCGGCACAGCGCCGTCTCGACCTCGCCCGCACCTGCCGCCTTCCGGACGGCGACCGCCGTGGCCGCGTCGAGCCGCCCGTAGACGTATCCGGTGGGCAGCACGAGCGCGGTCGGCGCGAACCGGTGCCCGCCGAGGTGACTGCACTCCCAGACGTCGGGCTCGCCCGTCCCGGCCAGCGCGACGGCGAGCGCGCGGCCGTCGAGGGCGCAGCAGCGGTCCCGTCTCCCGTGGGTGCACACCAGCAGCAGCGGGTCGCGGACCGGCGCCCCGGGCAACGGCGCGCCGCGCTCCGGGAGCGGGACGTCCGCGAGCTCGGACGGCCCGGCGATCGTCAGCCGCGCGGTGCGGGCGACCTGTGGTGCGGTGTGGGTGAGGTACACGCGGGTGGGGCCGCTCGCCCCGTCCCCGCGGCGTCCCGGGCGCCGGATCAGCAGCACCCGCCACCCGGCAGCGCCCGCCCGTGCGACGAAGGCGCGGACCGCAGGGTCCGGGTGCTCGGCGACCTCCCGCGGCCACGCGCCGCGGTGCTCCAGGCACACCCAGCGCGGCGCGACCGGTGCCGTGCCGGCGAGCGGCTCGTCGGCGACACGGGCGAGCACGGCGCAGCGTCCGTCCATCACGGCACGATAGCTGAGGCTTCCCTCACCCGAGCGGGCGACGCTCAGCGATGCGCCGCGCCGGGGAGCTCGCGGTGCACCACCTTGCCGGTGGCGTTGCGCGGCAGCGCGTCGACGAACTCCACGTCGCGCGGCACGGCGAAGCGGCTCAGCTCAGCGCGCACCCAGCCGCGCACGTCGTCGGGCTCGACCTGCGCACCCGGCACCAGCACCACGTAGGCCGCGAGCCGCTGCCCGAACCGCTCGTCCGGCACCCCCGTGACGGCCACCTCGCGCACCTCGGGGCGCGCGGCGAGCAGCTCCTCCACCGGACCGGGGTGCACGTTCTCCCCACCGGAGACGATCATGTCGTCGGCGCGTCCGGTGAGGTGCAGCAGGCCGTTCTCGTCGAGGTGGCCGACGTCGCCGGTGCCGAGCAGCCCGCCGGACCGCGGCACGTCCGCACCTGCGCGGGTGTAGCCCTCGAACGGCATGTCGTTGTGCACGAAGATCCGGCCCTCGACACCGGGTGGCACCGGGCGGTCGTCGTCGCCCAGCACGACGAGGCGGGTGCCTGCCGGGGCGCGGCCCGCGGTCCCGGGTGCGGCGCGCAGATCGGTGGGCGAGGCGATGCTGACCCAGGAGACCTCGGTGGAGCCGTAGAGGTTGTAGAGGACGTCGCCGAAGCGGTCGAGGAACGCCGTGGCGAGCTCCGCGGGCAGTGCCGACCCGCTGACGGCCACGATCCGCGGCCGGTGGGCCGACCACGCGGCGGCGAGCTGCGCGTCCGGCAGCTCCAGCACCCGCTGCAGCATCACCGGCACGGCGAACACGGCGGCGCACCGGTGCGTCTCGGCCAGTTCCAGGAGCCCGGCCGGGTCGAACCGGCGGGTCAGCACGACGGGCGATCCGTGCAGCACCGCGAGCTGCAGCGCCGCGAGGCCCCACGTGTGCAGCAGCGGTGCCGCGATCAGCGCGGGCTCGCCGGCCCGCAGCGGGATCGCCGAGAGGATCGCCGCCGCAGGGGAGATGCTGTGCAGGGCCGGCCTGCGGGCGCCCTTCGGCGGTCCCGTGGTGCCGGAGGTGAGCACGATCGTGCGGCCCTCGGGCGGGCGCAGCGGCAGCGGACCGGGACCGTCGAGCGCATCGAGGTCGGCGACGACCCGGCAGCCGTCCGGCAGCCCGGCCAGCGCGGGCGCGAACTCCTCGTCGGCGACGACGGTGTGCAGGGCCAGCTCGCGGGCGACGTCCCCGAGCTGCCCCGCCGACAGGCCGGTGTTGAGCAGCACCGCGTCCGCGCCGAGCTTGCCCGCCGCGACCTGCGCCACGACCGCGCCGCGGTGGTTGCGGCACAGCACGCCGACCCGCACCCCGGGCTCGACGCCGGAGGCTGCGAACGCCCGCGCCACGGCGTCGGAGTGCCGGTCCAGCTGGGCGAACGTGAGCGAGCCCTCGTCGTCGACGATCGCCGGGCGGTCCGGGTGGCGCGCCGCCCCCGCCGCGTAGCCCGCGGTGACCGTCAGCCCGTAGCGGGCGAGGCTTCCGGCCATCCCGAGCAGCCGGTCCGGCCGGACCGGGCGGACCACCCCTGACCGGGTCAGCGCAACCACGGCCCGCGCCGATCCGACCGTCTGCTCCGCCCCCGCCCGCACCACGTCGAGCACCCGTCCGAACGCCCCGATCACGTCCACCAGTCTTGCCTTGTCGCGTCCGGCGCGCAGGTCGTGCGGGTCGGGCTTCGAGATTGCAGCAAAGCCACTTTCACGCAACCCGATGGCATGAAAGTGGCTTTGCTGCAAGGCGGTGCGCTCCTCAACGCAGTGGCTGGGTCAGGTCGTAGATCGTCCGGTCCCCGACGGTGAACGAGGCGAAGTTCTCCTGCACCCACGTCGTGATCGCGGAGTTCCGGCCGCCGCCCGGGCCCTGCAGCGTCGGGCCGCCCTGCTGCGGCGTGGTACCGGGCGGGGGAGTGCGGCGCATCCCGCCCGCATCCGGGACGAAGTACCGCACCTCGCCCGCGGCGACGTACGCCTGGAACTCCTCGAGCGTCGGAGCGGGGTCACCGCCGGAGAACCCGCCGATCCCCATCACGGTCACGTCGCCGGCGAGCGCGAGCGTCGCGGCGCCCTGGGCGCCCACCGTCGCCGCGGCCCAGGTCGTGCCCGCGGCCTGCAGGAGCGCCACGAGCTCCGGGTCGACCGTGTCCCGTCCGGGTGGGCCGAGCGTGGGTGCTGCGCCCTGGTCCGCCCCGGCCGGTGAGCCGGGCATCGGGCCGGGCGCGATGACGCCGCGACCGTTCGACGCCGCCGCCTGCGCGGCGTACGCCGCGGGGGCCGCTGCACCGGTGAGGACCAGCGCCAGCGCCAGCGCTGCCGTCCACCGCCGCGGGGGCGCGAGCAGCCCGAGACAGCCGACCGCCGCCGCGGCCGCGACGACCCAGCGCAGCCACGGCAGGACGTCGGGGGAGCGGGTGAGCAGCACCCACGCCCACGCCGCGGTGCCGGCCACGACCAGCACGAGCGCGGCACGGCCCGGCCACGAGCGGTGGTGCGGCCAGAGCGCGGCCCCGCCGATTCCGACCAGGGCCGCGATCCCCGGCGCCAGC
The DNA here is from genome assembly GCF_019396355.1 of Pseudonocardia nigra. Lineage (GTDB taxonomy): Bacteria > Actinomycetota > Actinomycetes > Mycobacteriales > Pseudonocardiaceae > Pseudonocardia > Pseudonocardia nigra. Next base: position 13,402 of record NZ_JAHKRK010000021.1, on the reverse strand, counting down.
GCAACGGTGTAGTAGGAGTGGAAGATCCCTTGCGCCAGGCTGAACACCAGCGCGGTGACCGCCGTCCAGGCCCCCCACAGGACCAGGGAGGCGCGGACCCGGTCGGTCCGCGGGGCGCGGCGGGTGAGCCACAGCCCCACCACGAGCAACGCCAGCGCGGCCGGCAGCAGCCACGACACCGCGGGCCCGACCTGCGCGTCGAACATCCGCAGGGGGCCTGCCTCGCTGCCGAACCCGGGGCCGGTGGTGGTGGTGACGCTGCCGCCCGCCGAGATGATCATTCCGCCGGTGGTGGCCCCGCCGCCGCCACCGAAGATCCGGCCGAGGCCGTTGTAGCCCAGGGCGAGCTCGAGCGCGCTGTCGGTCTCGGAGCCACCGATGTAGGGGCGGCTGCCGGTGGGCCACACCTCGACGACGGCGAACCACCATCCGGCGGACAAGACGATCGCCACCCCGGCGGCCAGCAGCTGGCGGACGCGGCGCCACAGGCCCGTGGGCGCGGCGACCAGGTAGGCGAGCGCGAGCGCCGGGAGCGGGACGAACGCCGGTGCCATCTTGGTCAGGAACGCGAGCCCGACCAGTGTCCCGGCGAGCAGCAGCCACGTCGTCGACGCCGCCTCGATCGCGCGGACGCTGGCGTACGCGGCGGCCACCAGCAGGAGCACGAGCAGCGCATCCGGGTTGTTGTAGCGGAACATCTCCACGACCACCGGGGTCAGCGCCAGCACCGCCCCCGCGAGGAGCCCGGCGACCGGGCCCGCCACCCGCCGCACCGCGGCGTACAGCAGGGCGACCGCGCCGACGCCTATCAGCGCCTGCGGCACCAGCATGCTCCAGGAGGAGAAGCCGAACACCCTTCCCGACAGCGCCATGACCCACAGCGCGGCGGGTGGCTTGTCGACGGTGACGACGTTGCCGGCGTCGACCGAGCCGAAGAAGAACGCGGTCCAGTCCTTGGTCATCGCCTGCACGGCGCCCGCGTAGTAGGTGTTGGCCCAGCCCCCGGCGCCGAGGTTCCACAGGAGCAGCGCCGCGGTGCCGAGCAGCAGCGCAGCGAGTGCGATCCGCTCACCGCCGGTCCGGCGCACGGCCGGACGGGAAGCGGGGGAGCCGATCGGGACGAGGGTGGCGGTCATGCCGGGGTCTCCTGACGGGGTGCGTCGCCGGCGCGCTGCCGGCGGAAAATCCACGAGCGGTACGCGACGAACCGCAGCACGGTGGCCAGCGCGTTCGCCGCGACGAGCACGGTCAGCTCCACGGAGCGGCCGGCGTCGGGCGCCCACGCGTGGAGCGCGGTGAGCGCGCCGGTGGTGAGGGCCAGCCCGAGCGCGAAGACGATCAGTCCTTGGACGTGGTGGGTGCCGGCGCCGGTGACTCCGCGCACGCCGAAGGTGAGCCTGCGGTTGGCGGCGGTGTTGGCGACGGCGGTGACGACGAGCGCGCCGACGTTGGCGCCGTACGGGCCGGCGGCGCCGCGGAGCAGCGCGTACAGCACCAGGTAGGCCAGGGTGCTGACGACGCCGATGGCGGCGAACCGCACCAGCTGACCCGGCAGGCCCCTCGGCACGCCCGCGACGTCCGGTACCGGGAGGGCGCCGCGGCCGAGGCTGCCGCGCAGCTCGTGCAGGGGCAGGCGACCGGTGGTGAGTGCGTGGCCGAGCCGGGCGATGCCTTTGAGGTCGGCCACGGCGGTGGCGAGGATGTCGACGCTGCTGTGCGGGTCGTCCACCCAGTCGACCGCCACCTCGTGGATGCGCAGCCCGCAGCGCTCGGCGAGCACCAGCAACTCGGTGTCGAAGAACCATCCGGTGTCCTCGACGAGCGGGAGCAGGCGGCGCGCGACGTCCGCGCGGATCGCCTTGAAGCCGCACTGCGCGTCGGTGAACCGGGCGGCGAGTGCGCCGCGCAGCAGCAGGTTGTAGGCGCGGGAGACGAGCTCGCGCTTCGGGCCGCGCACCACCCGGGAGCCGCGGCCGAGGCGGGTGCCGATCGCGATGTCGGAATGCCCGCTGATCAGCGGCGCGACGAGCGGGAGCAGCGCGGCGAGGTCGGTGGACAGGTCGACGTCGCAATAGGCCAGCACCTGTGCGTCCGAGGCCGCCCAGGTCGCCCGCAGGGCGCGGCCACGGCCCTTCTGCTCCAGCCGCACGGACGTGACCGCGGGCAGCTCGGCGGCCAGCCGGGCGGCGATCGCGGGCGTCGCGTCGGTACTGGCGTTGTCGGCGATCGTGATCCGGAAGCGGTACGGGAACTGCACGGCCAGGTGGGCGTGCAGCCGCCGGACCGACGGCTCGAGGTCGTCCTCCTCGTCGAAGACCGGGACGACGACGTCGAGCACGATCCGCTCGGATCGCCCCGTGCGGGTGGACTGCAGCGCGGTGTCGACGCTCATGCCCACGACCGTGGCGGCGGCCGCTGTGGTCCCGGTGGGTCGATCATGTGGACGAGCTGTGACCCCTGTCGACTCGCGGGGTCAGCGCGGGAGACGGACCGTGAACTCCGTCCGACCGGGGCGGCTGGTCACATCCACGGTGCCGCCGTGCGCGGCGACCACGGCGTGCACGATCGCGAGCCCCAACCCGGTGCTGCCGGTGGCGCGCGACCGGGATGCCGAACCGCGCGCGAAGCGCTCGAACACGTGCGGCAGCAGATCCGGGGCGATCCCGGGCCCGCTGTCCACCACGCCCAGCCCGACGCCGCCGTGCTCGGGCCGCAGCGTGACCTCGACGGTGGTGCCGGGCGGCGTGTGGGTGCGGGCGTTGGCCAGCAGGTTGGCCAGCACCTGGGCCAGCCGGGAGGCATCGCCGGGCACGGTGACGGGACGGTCGGGCACGTCCAGCTGCCAGTTGTGGTCCGGGCCCGCGGCGTGGGCGTCGCTCACGGCGTCGACGACGAGCCGTGTCAGGTCGACGTCGCCGCGTTCGAGCGGGCGGCCGGCGTCGAGGCGCGCGAGCAACAGCAGATCCTCGACGAGCGTGGTCATCCGCTCGGTCTGCGAGGCGATCCGGGCCAGCGAGTGCTGCGTCTCGGCGGGCAGCTCGGCCCGCCTGCTGAGCTCGGTGTAACCGCTGATCGCAGCGAGCGGCGTGCGCAGCTCGTGGCTCGCGTCCGCCACGAACTGGCGCAGCTGCGTCTCGCTCTCGTGCCGCGCCTCGAGCGCGGACCCGACGTTGTCGAGCATGCGGTTCAGAGGGCTCCCGACCTGACCCACCTCGGTGCGTGGATCGACGTCGGGAACGCGGTCGGCGAGCGAGACCTCCCCGCGGTCCAGCGCCAGGGCGCTGACCCGTGCGGCGGTGGCGGCGACCCGCTCCAGCGGCCGCAGCTCGCGCCGGACGACGACCGCGCCCGTGACCCCCGCGCCGAGCAGGGTCACCCCGCCGACGACCAGCTCGATCGCGACGAGCCGGGCGACAACGTCGTTCACCTGCTGCTCCGGCAGCCCCGTGACGACGACGTCACCAGTGGGTGTGGTTCCCGCGACCACGCGGTAGTCGCCGAGCGGACCGAGGTCGACGGTGCGTGGCGGCGCTCCGGGCGGCACGGCGGTCAGGTCGGGGAGCTCCTCGTCGGGCACCTTGCGGGTGCCACCCCCGCGCGGGAGCACGCCCGCTGCGACGACCTCGCCGTCGCGGACGATCGCCGTGAGGCCGTCGAAGGGTCGTGGCCCGGCCCGGTCCAGGGCCGGGGGCGCGCCCGGCTCCATGCGGACGACCACGCGGTTGGACGTCCGGAGGTCCTCGTCGAGCCGCTCGACGAGGAACCCCCGCAGCGCCACCGTGGTGACCAGTGCGACCACCACCGAGGCCGCCGCCAGCAGGATCAGCACGGTGGCGACGAGCCGGGTCCGCAGCGAGCGGGCTCTCACCCGGTGGCCGCCGGCTTGAGCACGTAGCCGGCCCCCCGCACAGTGTGGATCGTCGGCGGTCGCCCGGCGTCGATCTTCTTGCGCAGGTACGAGATGTAGAGCTCCACCACGTTCGACTGACCACCGAAGTCGTAGCTCCACACCCGGTCGAGGATCTGGGCCTTCGACAGCACCCGCTTCGGGTTGCGCATGAGGTAGCGCAGCAGCTCGAACTCGGTCGCCGTCAGCTCGACGAGAACATCGCCGCGGCGGACCTCGCGGCTGTCCTCGTCGAGCACGAGATCGCCGACGACCAGCTCCGAGGCCTGCCGCGCTGCCGTGATCGCCGACCGGCGCAGCAGCCCGCGCAGCCGTGCGACCAGCTCCTCGAGGCTGAACGGCTTCGTGACGTAGTCGTCGCCGCCCGCGGTGAGCCCGGCGACGCGGTCCTCCACCGCGTCCTTGGCGGTGAGGAACAGCACCGGCACGTCCGGGGTGTCGGCGCGCAGCCTGCGCAGTACCTCGAGCCCGTCGAGGTCGGGCAGCATGACGTCGAGCACCACGGCGTCCGGGCGGAACTCGCGTGCCGTGCGCACGGCGGAGTGGCCGTCGGCGGCGGCCCTGACCTCCCAGCCCTCGTAGCGCAGGGCCATGGTGAGCAACTCGGCCAGCGTCGCCTCGTCGTCGACGACCAGGACTCGGAGCGCGCCGCCGTCGGCTCGCCGCAACTCCGGGGCCTCCTGCCTCATCGTCGCCATGCTAGCCAGCGTCGCGGGCGTGCATGTGTCCTCGATGGGCGAAACCTGTGCGCTTCCTGTGGAACCGGTTCGGACCCGCCGTCGTCCAAGTCCGCATCCCGATGGAGGAGGACACCGACATGGACGGATTCCAGGGCTGGCCGACCGACGCCACGGCGTTCCTGGCCGAGATCGCCGCCGACAACTCCGCCGAGTTCTGGGCGGCGCACCGGCACCGGCACACCGCAGCCGTGCACGCGCCGATGCGGGCGCTCGCCGCCGATCTGGAGGCGGAGTTCGGGACGCTGCGAGTGTTCCGGCCGTACCGAAACCGGCGGTTCCGCCCGGACGCGCCGCCGTACCGCACCGACACCGGCGGCGTGGCGCTCACCGCGGGTGGCTCGGTGCTGGCGGTCGTCCTGTCGGCCACCGCACTGTCGGCCTCGGCGGGGCACTGGTCGTTCGACGGCGGGCAGCTGCGGCGGTACCGGGCGGCGGTCGACGGGCCGGCCGGGGAGGACCTGGGCCCGCTGTTGAACGGACTCGTCGACTGGACGGTCCATCCCGGGCGCGCCCTGACCGGTCGCCCGCGGGGCCACCGGGCCGACCATCCGCGGATCGGGCTCTTGCGTCTCCGCGGGCTGCAGGTCGAGCGGTCGTGGCCGGTGGGGCCGTGGCTCGGCACCCGGGAGCCGCTGGAGCGGGTGCGGGCGGCCTGGCGGGCGGCCGCACCGCTCGTGGCGTGGCTGGACGCGCACGTCGGCCCGGCCGAGCCGGAACCGCCGCGGCCGCGACCGGTCACCGTTCCGGCGGCGTCCGCGGTGACGGCCCAACCCCATCCCTGACGCGCGAGTCGCCCGTTCCGGACGCGTGAGTCGCCCGTTCCCGACACGCGAGTCGCCCGTTCTCGACACGTGAGTCGCCCGTTCCTGACAGGTGAGTCGCCCGCTTCTGATGCGCGAGTCGCCCGTTCCTGGCAGGTGAGTCGCCCGTTCCTGGCAGGTGAGGCGCCCGTTCTCGACACATAAGTCGCCCCGCCGATCAGCGTCGACTCGTGGGCGGATTTTCGGCAACTCGCCTGCGGATTCGGGGCGACTCGCCTGTCGATTTCGGCCGACTCGCCTGTCGATTGTGGGCGACTCACGGGCGGCTTTCGGGCGACTCGCGGGTCCGGTCGGGACGGGCGGGTCGTCGGGGCAGGGCGACCATCCGTCAGCGGGCGCGCCAGTACCCCGTGGCGTAGACCTTGCGACGGTCCAGGCCGCGGTCGTCCAGGAGGTGCTTGCGCAGGTCGCGTACGCACCCCGACTCGCCCGAGAGCCACGCCTGCCCGGCGCCCGCCGGGAACTCCGCGGTGCGCACGGCCTCGGCCAGCGGCCCGCCCGCCTCCCTCGCGCCACGGTGCACCCAGTGGATCCGGGCCGAGCCGGGCAGCTTCTGCTCCTCGCCCGCGTCGGCCACCTCGAGGAACGCGACGGCGGGCACGCCGGCGGGCAGGGCCTCCAGCACGGTCGCGACGGCGGGGAGCGCGGTCTCGTCGCCGATCACCACGTGGAAGTCGGCGCCCGGGTCCGGCTCGTACCGGCCGCCCGGCTCCGACACCCCGACCCACGCCCCGGGTCGGGCGTCCCGGGCCCACGCCGCGGCCGGCCCGTGCCCCTCGTGCAGCACGAAGTCGACGTCGAGCTCGCCCGCGTCGGCGTCGAACCGGCGCACCGTGTAGGTCCGGATCGCCGGGCGCGGCTCGCCGGTCGGCCACACCGGGCCCCCCGACGCCGCGCGGGGCACCGCGGGCCGCTCCTGGCCGGGCACCGGGAAGAACATCTTGATCCGGCGGTCGGGGCCGTCGCCGCCGAAACCGGCAAGCTCCTTGCCGCCGAGTGTCACCCGGATCATCCGGGGGGTGACGCGCTCGCTGCGGCGCACCTGCAGCAGGCGGGGTGCGGTGGTACTCACGACCCCATTCTGGCGTCCGGGGGGTGGCCGGTCGCGAGACCGGTCCAGACCAGGTCCATCAGGTACTCGGTGGCCTGCTCGCTGGTCACCGTCCGCGCGCCGCCGCGCCACAGGGCCAGCCGCTCGCACGCCCCGACGATCACGTGCGCCCACGCCGTGAGCCGCTGGGGGTCGGCGTCGGGCTGCTGCGCGGCGAGCAGGGCGGCGATGAAGTCGGTCTGCTGGGCGCGGATGCCCTCAAGCGCCTCGCCGGCCACCCGGGACTCCGAGTAGAGGATCGTCCAGGCCGGCTCGTTGCGTTCCAGGTACCGGAAGAACGCGAGCGTGCCGCGCCGCAGCATCTCCTCCGGTCCCTCGGCGGAGGACGCCGCCGTGGCCGTGACTTCCAGCAGCTCGGCGCGCGCCCGCGCGATGCACGCGAGCAGCAGCCCGTCCTTGGAGCCGAAGTGCGTGTAGAGCACGGGCTTGGTCACTCCGATCCGCTCGGCCACCGCGTCCATCGACGCCGCCTGGTAGCCGCGCTCGCCGAACACCGCGAGGGCGGCGTCCAGGATCTGCCGCTCGCGCTCGGCCCGGCCGACACGGCGGCGGGGCGTCCTGGTGTCCACGTCCCGACCCTATCGCAGCGAAGTTACTCGTGGTAACTTACTGGCGGTAACACCGGGAGGAGCGCAGATGACCGACCACACCGTCGACGTCGTGATCGTGGGAAGTGGCTTCGCCGGCCTCGGCGCCGCCGTCCGGCTCACGCAGGCGGGGCGGCCCGACTTCCTGATCCTCGAGAAGGGCGACAGCCTCGGCGGCACCTGGCGCGACAACACCTATCCGGGCTGTGCCTGCGACGTGCAGTCACACCTGTACTCGTTCTCCTTCGCCCCCAACCCGAACTGGACGCGCCTCTTCGCGCGGCAGCCGGAGATCCGCGCCTACCTGGAGGGCATCGCCGACCGCTACCGGCTGCGCGACCGCATCCGGTTCGGCGCCGCCGTCGTCGCCGCGAAGTGGGACGGGGCGCGGTGGAACGTGCGGACGGCGGACGGGACGACGGTCAGTGCCCGGGTGGCCGTGTGGGGCACCGGGGCACTGCACGAACCGTCGATCCCCGACATCGACGGCCTCACCGAGTTCACCGGCACCGCGTTCCACTCCGCGCAGTGGGACCACGACCACGACCTGCGGGGCGAGCGCGTCGCCGTGATCGGCACCGGGGCGAGCGCGATCCAGTTCGTCCCGGCGATCCAGCCCGACGTCGCCGGGCTCACCCTGTTCCAGCGCACCGCGCCGTGGGTGCTGCCCAAACCCGACCGCGCGGTGCCCGGGTGGATGCGCGCGCTCTACCGCGCCGCGCCGCCCCTGCAGAAGCTGCACCGCGCGCTGATCTACGGGTTCAACGAGGCGCGCGTCCTCGGTTTCCGCAAGGCGAGCCGGATGGCGATCGTGGAGCGCTACGCCCGCGCCTACCTGGACCGGACGTTCGCCGACCGGCCCGACCTCAAAGCGAAGGTCACTCCCGACTTCCGCATCGGCTGCAAGCGCATCCTGATGTCCAACGACTACTACCGATCACTGAAGCAGCCGAACGTCGACGTCGTCACGGAGAAGATCATCCGGGTCACGCCCACCGGCGTGCTGACCGCCGACGGTGTGGAGCACGAGGTCGACACGATCATCTTCGGCACCGGGTTCAAGGTCGGGGAAGGGCTGGGGCTCTCGGTGCCCATCGTCGGCCGCGACGGCGAGCAGCTGGCCGACGTCTGGCGCGACGGCACCGAGGCGTTCCTCGGCACCACGATCGCCGGTTTCCCCAACCTGTTCGTGCTCACCGGCCCGAACACCGGACTGGGGCACAGCTCGATGGTCTACATGATCGAGTCGCAGCTGAACTACCTCCTCGACGCGCTGCGCGTGCTCGACAGGACCGGTGCCAGGGCGATCGACACGCGCCGGGACCGTCAGGACGACTTCAACGCGCAGGTGCAGGGCAAGCTCGAGGGCTCGGTGTGGACCCACGGCGGCTGCGCCAGCTGGTACCTCGACGAACACGGCAAGAACCGCACGCTGTGGCCGGACTACACGTTCGCCTTCCGGCGCCGGACCAGGAAGGTCCGTCCGGGCGACCACGTGCTCGTGGCGTAGCCCTCCGCCCGCGAGGCCCCCGGCGCGTAGCCGGGGGCCTCGGACTCGGCCGGTTCGGGCTCGGTCATCCCGGCTGCTGTGGCAGCCGGGTCAGCACCACCACGGGGATCTCGCGAGGCGTCAGCGCCTCGTAGCGGTGGTAGATCGGTGCGAGCGCGGTCATCATGCTCCAGAGCCGCTCGCGTTCCGGGCCGGTGGCGGTGTCGGCTCGGGCGAGGAACCTCTCGGCCTGCACCTGCACCTGCACCTCGGGGTGGGCCTCCACGTTGAGGTACCACTGCGGGTGGTGGGCGGTCACGGCAGAGCCCGACGCCACCAGGACGTAGCGGTCGCCGTCCATGCCGAAGAACAACGCGGTCCGCCGCGGTGCGCCGGTGCGGCGGCCCAGGGTGGTGAGGACGAGGTTGGGGACGCCGCCTTCGAGGTAGCCGTCGCGTCCTTCGGACGCGAGATACCGCTCGACGTGCTCGGCGACCGAGCGGTCGGGGCTGTCGGTCACTCTGGCCGGGTCGTCCCACGGATCCGTCGTCATGTCGTCAGCCCTGCTCGGGCGGGGTGATGCCCTGGCCCCACCCGCCGCCGTCGAAGGGGAGCTCGGCCGCGGTCGTGAACGTCGCGTCGAACGCCAGGAACAGGGCGGCCCGCGCGACCTCCTCGACGGTCCCCATCCGCTGCAGCGGCGTCAGCACGCTCCCCTGTTCCTCGAACGCCGCTCGCTCCGCGTCGGTCATCCCGGCGACGCCCATGGTCGGGGTCTTGATGAAGCCGGGCGCCACCGAGTTCACCCGGATCCGGCGCGGCAGGAACTCGGCGGCGAACACCTTGGCGAACGCGCGCACCGCGTCCTTCGACCCGGAGTAGACGCTCATCCCCGGGAAGACCCTCCCGTTCGCGACCGTCGTGAAGACGAACGCCCCGCCGTCGCGCACCAGCGGCGCCAGGCGCTGCACCGTGAAGAACACGCCCCTGGTGTTCACCCCGAACTGCCGGTCGAAGGCTGCTGCGGTCACGTCCTCCAGCGGCTGGTCGACCTCCGCGATCCCGTGGTTGACGAACACCGCGTCGACCTGGCCCAGCGTCTCGCCGACGAGCACACCGAGTGCGTCGACGTCGGCCGGGTCCGCCGCGTCGGCGCGGACGACGTGCGCCGCCCGGCCGGCGAGCGCGACCCGGGCCTCCTCGAGGGCCTTCTCGCTGCGTCCGGTGAGCACGACCTCCGCGCCACCGTCGAGGAGCGCGGTGACGATCCCCAGTCCCATGCCGTGCGTCCCGCCCGTGACGACGGCCTTCATCCCGGCGTACTTGCCGTTCGATTCGTTCATGGTCCTGACCGTGCGCCCGCCGGGTTCGGATCCGGTCCAGATCGGGTACGGATCCGGCCGATACGTTTGTGAGCGTGCGTTTCGGTGTGCTCGGCCCGCTCGCGGTGTGGACGGCGGGCGGGATGCCGGTGCGCATCCCCGAGACGAAGGTGCGGGCGCTGCTCGCGCACCTGCTGGTCGACGCCGGGCGACCGGTGTCGACCGACGCGTTGATCGAGCACCTGTGGGGCGCCGCCCCTCCCGCGGACCCGCTCGCTGCCCTGCGCACCCGGGTCTCCCAGCTGCGCCGGGCGGTCGGCCGGGAGGTCGTGGTGCACGGCGCGGCCGGGTACCTGCTCCGGGTCGACCCCGACGCGGTCGACGTCACCCGGTTCGAGGCACTGGTCCGGCGGGCCCGCGAGCTCGACGACGCGCGGGCCCGCACCGACCTGTTCACCGAGGCGCTCGCGCTCTGGCGTGGACCGGCCTTCGCCGACGTCGCGGACGAGCCGTTCGCCCGCGCCGCCGTGGTCCGGATGGAGGAGCAGCGCCTCGCGGCCGTGGAGGACCAGGCCGAGGCGCGGCTCGCACTCGGCGAGCACCACGCGCTCGCCGCCGAGCTGTCCGACGTCGTGGCCCGTCACCCGCTGCGGGAACGGCTGCGGGCCGTGCACCTGCGGGCGCTCTACCGGGCGGGCCGGCAGGGCGATGCCCTGGCCGGTTACGAGGAGCTGCGCAGGCGCCTCGCCGACGAGCTGGGCGCGAGCCCCGGGCCCGAGCTGGCCGCGCTGCACCAGGCACTCCTGCGGCAGGATCCGGCGTTGACCCCCGCTGCGGTTCCCGATCCCGCCCTGCCCGTCCCGCTCACCGAGCTGATCGGGCGGGAGGACGCGGTCGCCCGAGTGCACGCCATGGTCGACGGCGGGCGCCTCGTGACACTCGTCGGGCCGGGCGGGATCGGGAAGACGCGCCTCGCGCTCGAGATCGCCATCGGGCAAGCCGTGGGCCCGCCCGATGTCCGGATCGTCGAGCTGGCGGGACGGCCTGCCGGCGAGGACCCGACGTGCTCGCTGGTGGAGACGGTCGCGGCCGGGCTGGGTGTGCACGACGCCGCGGCTCCTCCGGGCACGGAGCCGCTCGCGCGGCTCGTCGAGGCGATGCGCAACCGGCGGACGCTCCTGGTGCTCGACAACTGTGAGCATGTCGTCGAGCCGCTGGCCCAGCTGCTCGACGAGCTCCTGCGCGGCGCACCCGGGCTGCGCGTCCTCGCGACCAGCCGGGAACCGCTCAGGCTGGCAGGCGAGCAGCTGTTCCCGGTGCCGGCGCTCGAACTGCCGGATTCCGAGCACGGCCGGCGTCCGGAGTCGCTGCTCGCGTTCAGCGCGGTCCGGCTGTTCGTGACCAGGACCGCGGCCGCCGACCCCGGTTTCGTGCTCGACCAGCACAACGCTCCGGCCGTCACCGTGATCTGCCGTCGCCTCGACGGCCTCCCACTGGCACTGGAACTGGCCGCCACCCGGGTCCGCGCGTTCGGCGTACACGAGCTCGCCCGGCGCCTGGACCAGCGGTTCCAGCTGCTCGCCGACGGCCGCCGCGGCGGCCCGACCCGCCAGCAGTCCCTCCGCGCCGTGATCGACTGGAGTTGGGAGCTGCTGACCCACGACGAGCGCGTCGTACTGCGCCGGCTCGCGGTCAACGTCGACGGCTGCACGCTGGAGGCCGCCGAGGCGGTCAGCGCCGACGAGGACGTGCCCGCCGATCTGGTGGCGGGCCTGCTGGTCCGCCTCGTCGACCGATCGCTGGTCTCGGTCGTCGACGGCCCGGACGGGCCGCGCTACCGCCTGCTGGAATCAGTCACCGCCTACTGCCTGGAGCGGCTGCACGAGCCGCAGAGACCGGGCAGGTGCACGAGCGGCACCGCCGCCACTACATCGCGCTCGCCGAACGTGTCGCGCCGCAGCTACGCGGCTCCGACCAGCGGCAGGGGCTGCGGCTGCTCGACGCCGACACCGCGAACCTGCGGACGGCCCTCGACCGCACGGTGCGCGGCGACGCGGCCGAGGAGGCACTGCGGCTGGTGAACGCGCTGGCCTGGTATTGGGTGCTGAGGGGCAGGCTCGGCGAGGCCCGCCGTTCCCTCACCGCCGCCCTCGGCACCACGGGTCCCGCCCCCGCCATCGCTCGAGGGACCGCGGCGACCTGGCGGGCCGCGGTCGCATTGCGGCTCGGCGACGAGAAGGGGCGTGCCGACGTCCCCGCCCCGCAGGCCGGGAGCAGCTCGGAGGAGCGATCCGCGCTGGCCACTGCGCTGTGGTTTCTCGGACACGCCCACACCGGTTTCGGCACTGCTGCGGACGGCGCGGAGCCGGTTGACCGGGCGCTGGCGGTGTTCCGTGAGCTCGGCGACCGCTGGGGGATCGCCGCGGCGCTCTGTGCGCGCGCCCGGCAGGCGCTCGGCCGCGGCGACCTCGTTGCACTGCGCGCCGACGGCGAACACAGCCGAACCCTCTTCCGGGAGCTCGGCGATGCCTGGGGAGAGATGCAAGCCGGCTTCGTGCTCGGCGTGCTCGCGCAGATCACGGGTGACTACACGCGAGCCGCCCGCCTGCACCGGAGCGGTGTCCGCACGGCCGAGGAGCTCGGGATGTGGACCGACGCCTCGGACCACCTGTGCCAGCTCGGCCGCCTCGCGCTGCTGACCGGCGACCACGCCCGCGCCGAGCAGCTCCACGACCGGGCACGGCAGCTCGCCGCCGAGCAGGGCTACACCGTCGGCGAGGAGTTCGCCGAGATCGGCATCGCCCTCGGCGCCCGCAGGCGAGGCGACCTCGATCGCGCCGAGTCACTGCTCCGCAAATGGCTGGAATGGGACCGAGCGATGGACTCCGACACCGGCGCTGCGCTCATCCTGGCCGAGCTCGGCTTCATCGCGGAGCTGCGCGGCCACGCCGAATCGGCACAGGCGATCCACACCGAAGGGCTGACGGCCGCGCGGAACACCGGTGACCTCCGCGCGGTCGCCCTCGCGCTCGAAGGCCTGGCCGGCGCGCACGCGATCGCCGGGGAGGGCGAGCACGCCGCCCGGTTGCTCGCCGAGGCCGCAGCCACCCGGGACGCCGTGGGCGCGCCCCTGCCACCCGCCGAGCGCGGCGACCTCGACCGCATCACCAGCGCAGTCCTCGTCGCGCTCGGAACGGACGGGCGGGAACGGTAGGCGTCCGACGCATCGGGTGGCCGCCCGGGCTGATCGCCGCCGCCACCACCACGTCCGTCGACGGCTGTTCCGATACCCGACACTAGCTTGATCTTTAACCTCCGGGGTGCGACACCAGCTCGGAGACCCCGGTTGATCATGAGTGCAGCCCTTGGTTGATCATGCTTCTGTCCAAGGAAGAAGATCAACACAAGGGCTGCGGTGGACAGTG
>NZ_JAHKRK010000209.1 GCF_019396355.1 Pseudonocardia nigra | reverse complement strand
CTCACCGGCCACCCCTGGATGCCGGCACTACCCGCGCCCACCTGACCACGGACACCGAGCCGAGCGCACCGGAGGCCGAACGGCCGACCGGCGATCACGCCATGCCACCACACCGCTGAATGTTTACGCCCGGGCGTGTGCAGCATGCCGCGGCCGGCGATCACCGGACCTTGTCCGCGGACTCGCCTTCGGGTGCCAGCTTCCCGAGCAGGTCCACAGCAGGCGTCTGTTCGTCACGATGCTGGGCATCCGTCCGGGATGCCGTGACCGTTCCGGCCGTCCGAGTCAGGCGGCCGCCCCTGGCCAGCCGGCCGCCGTCGCACCCGGCATCCGGCCGCGGTGCAGGGGACCTCGATCACCTGGTCGAGGCTGACCCGTTGCGTGCCTGCTCGCACACCGTGGGGCCGAGGCGGTCGTCGCCGCGGACGGTGCGGCCCGCCGAGGTGATCTATCACCGCCTCCCCGAGTCCCCGACTGGCGCATCCACGGCGTGGTTCTCGGGTCGGCGTTCATCCAGCATCTGGGTCACGGCCGGTAGGACATGGTGTCGGCAATCGAGGCCAGGGCGCCGTCACGAAGGTAGGCGCGCCGGGAGCTGGTCGGCGAACGTGATCGTCTCGATGGGGTCTTCTCGAAGAACTCGATCACTCGTCCGCGGAAGAGGTGGACATGGCGGGCGGCGATCCGCTCGGCTTCGTCGAGATCCCTGGTGCGGATGGCGTCCAGCATCGCGCTGTGGTCGGTGCAGACCCTGCCCAGGTGGTCGTGGAGATCGAGGGCACCGCCGCGGTCGCCGCCGAAGCAGAGGAACGACAGGCGCTGGCCCAGGTTGTGCACGTTGTTGGCTAGCGTGCGCAGGTGCTCGTTGCGAGCGTAGCGCGCCTCGGCGCGGTGCAGCTCGGCGTTGGTCGCGGCGACCCGTCGCGGATCCGGATCGACCGCCTCGTCGGGCGGGTCGAGGTAGAGGCCGACGACGTCGTAGAGCTTGTCGACGAAGTGCGGGTCGGTGGACAGCTTCCAGTAGTCGACCTGGTGCGGCTTGAGCTCGAACGTCCGCCAGATCCGCGACACCGCGGTCTGGGTCAGCCCGGTATGAGCAGCCATCAGCCGCGTCGACCAGTGCGTGCCCTCGTCCGGTGGCGCCTGGTCCAGCGTGGCCGTCACGACCTGCTCGACCTGGACATCCGTGATCGTGCGCGGTCGGCCAGGCCGTGACCCATGGAACAGCCCGGCCAGCCGGTCGGCCACGAACCGGGACCGCCACTTGCCCACCATCTGCGGGGTCACCGAGAACTGGACGGCCACCGCCTTGTTCGTCGCACCCTGGGCGCAGGCCAGCACGATCTTGGCCCGCAGCGCGAGGGCTTGGGCACTCTTCAGGCGTCGCGCCCACCGCTGCAGCGTCTCCCGCTCGTCCTCGGTGAGCACCAACTCCGCGGTCGGCCGACCCGTCCTCGCCATCGAGGAAGACTACCAGAAATTATATTCCGGATTAATGACTCACGACACTAGCTGATCACCAATGATGTCGACGGACCAGAACGCCTCGCGGCACTGCGCCTCGCCCTGCTTCTCGACGCCCTACACAACAAGCCTCAGGATGATCAACCTGTCCAGTGGCGCAGCCGGCGCCGACCTCTACTCAGGCAGCAGGGCCTGCGAGCCGGAGTTCGACAGGATCAGGACGGGCAGAAAGCGGCTCCGATGCGAACATGCCGCCTGGCTCGTTCAGCGCCGGAAGTAGGTGCCGTCGCGCTTCTCGAAGAACGCACGCAGTGCCTCCTGATGATCTTCGGTGCGGTACATCTCGATGAACTTCACCGTCTGGAGCGCCTGGCCCTGTTCGAAGTCCAGCTCAAAGGCACGGGTGACGGCCGACTTCGCGGCCTCGACGGACAGCGGGGCACGTGTGGCGATCCGCTGCGCCTTGGCGAGCGCGGCGGCGGGCAGCGCGTCGGGCTCGTGGACCTCGGTGACCAGGCCCCAGCGCAGCGCCTGCTCCGCCGTATAGCGGCTGCCGGTCAGGATGATCTCCTTGGCCGCGCCGAGCCCGACGACGCGAGGTAGGCGCCAGAAGCTGACGATCAGTCCGACGTTCACCCCGGCCGCCACGAAGAACGCATCGGTCGAGGCCAGCCTGATGTCGCAGGCGAGCGCGAACTCTAGCCCGCCGCCGACGCTCGCCCCGTTGATCGCGGCGATGACGGGCATGCGGAGTGCCTCGATGCGATTGAGCATCCCGCTGAACTCCGCGATGTAATCGGCGAGCTGCTCGTCGGTCAAGGCCTGGTCCTCGCGGAGGTTGGCACCCGACGTGAAGGCCCGTCCGGTCCCGGTGATCACGACTGCGCGGATGTCGTCATCCGCCTCCACGATGTCCAGGGCGCGCAGCATGGACTGCCGGCTCTCCCAGGTGAAGGCGTTGGAGGGCGGGCTGTCGATGGTCAGCACGACGATGTGCGGGGTCTCGTAGCGCAGCGCGACGCCAACGCCGACCTCGGTGCTTGCGGTCATGGTTCATCTCCTCGGAACGGGGTTGGTGCACGCGGCAGCGACGCTGGCGAGCCGGGTCAGTTCGGGGCGGGCTTCCCTGCCGTGACAACGGGCCTGCCTGCCGATGCCGGTTCCGGGTAGTGGCAGGCACTTGAGTGTCCGATCCCCAGGCGGTCTTCCAGTTCGGGCACCTCCGACGCACATTTGTCGTCGGCCTTCCAGCACCGGGTGCGGAACACGCATCCCGACGGCGGTGCGGCGGGGCTGGGGATGCCTCCCACTAGAACAATCTTGTCGCCCCGATCGCGCTGCGTAGGATCGGGCAGCGGCACTGCCGACAGGAGCGCCTGAGTGTAGGGGTGAGTCGGGGTATCGTAGATATCGCTGCGGAAGCCGATCTCCATGATCTTCCCGAGATACATCACCGCCACGCGGTCGGACACGTGATGGACGACGGACAGGTCGTGGGCGATGAACAGGTACGCCAGATCGAGCTCGTCCTGCAGCTCCTGCAGCAGGTTGATCACCTGGGCCTGCACGGAGACGTCCAGTGCAGACACGGGCTCGTCCAGTACGATGACCCGCGGCTCCAGCGCTAGGGCGCGCGCGATGCCGACGCGCTGGCGCTGCCCGCCCGAGAGCTGATGCGGATAGCGGGCGGCGAACGCGGCCGATAGCCCGACGCGTTCGAGAAGCGTACGAACGTGGGTGAGTGAACGCTCCCCGTCGAACCTGCCGTGGATGCGTAGGGGCTCGGCCACCAGCTGGGAAACCTTCATCTTCGGGTCGAGGGACGTGTAGGGGTCCTGGAACACGATCTGCAGGTCGCGCCGCACGTCGCGAAGGGCCTTGCGGTCGTATCCCGTGATGTCCTGGCCCAGGAACGCGATCCGTCCCCCACTGGACGCGACCAGGCCCATGATCGCCTTTCCGACCGTCGTCTTGCCGGAACCCGATTCCCCCACCAGACCCAGCGTCTCGCCGGCCTTCAGCTCGAGGCTCACGCCTTCGACCGCCCGCACCGGGGGGCCCTGGCGGCCAAACAACCGCCGCTTCGCGGGGAAGTGCTTGACCAGATCGCGGACCTGCAGCAGCGCTCCGCCCGAGAACGACGTGCGGTTCCGGTCAATGGGTTCGGCAGCGCCGCGCGCAAGCACGGGACCCGTGACCACCGGCGGAGCCATCTCGGACCAGAAATGGCACGCGGCCACGTGCGACGGCCCGCTGGTCTCGTGTAGCGGAGGCTTCTCGATCGTGCACGCCGTGCGGCCCTGCGACAGCACGCAGCGGGGATGGAACGCACAGCCTGACGGCAGGTCGTGGAGGCTGGGTGCGTCGCCGGGGATGGGGACGAGGCGGTTGGCCCGGTCGCTCACCTGGGGCATGCTCCGCATCAGCCCCGCCGTGTACGGATGCCGCGGATTGTGGAAGATCGTGGTCACGTCACCGGATTCGATGATGCGGCCCCCGTACATGACCAGCACCCGGTCGGCGGTCTCGGCCACCACGCCCAGATCGTGGGTGATGATGATCGAAGCGGACCGGGTCTCCCGCTGCACCTTGCGCAGGACGTCCAACACCTGGGCCTGGATGGTCACGTCCAGTGCCGTAGTCGGCTCGTCGGCGATCAGGATCTCGGGGTCGTTGATGATCGCCATCGCGATCATTGCGCGTTGTCGCATGCCGCCGGAATACTCGTGGGGGTACTGGTCGTATCGCGCTTCCGGGTTCGGCAGCCCCACCAGGGTGAGCACCTCGACGGCCTTGGCCCGTGCGGCCGCCGCCCGCATCTTCGGGTGGTGCACCATGACCGCCTCGCTGAGTTGAGCGCCCACCGTGAAGACCGGGTTGAGCGAGGTCATCGGGTCCTGGAAGACCATGGCGACGTCGCGACCGCGGACGCGGCGCAGCTGCTCGGGAGGGAGTGCCAGCAGGTCGCGGCCACGGAACTGCACGCTCCCGCTGACGACCTTGCCGTCGCTCTTGGGTATCAGCCCGAGCGCCGACAGCACGGTGGCGCTCTTCCCCGATCCCGACTCCCCCACGATCCCCAGGGTCTCCCCGGGATACAGATCGAAGCTGACGTGGTCGACGGCGTGCACCACGCCCCCGCTTGTCCGGAACTCGGTGACGAGATCGCGCACGGACAGCACCGGCTCGCTCATGCGGATGTCGCGCTCCTTCACTTGTGCAGCCGAGGGTCGAGCACGTCGCGCAGCCCGTCCCCGAGCAGGCTGAACCCGAGTACAGCGACGACGATCGCCAAGCCGGCCCACGTCGAGATGCCGGGAGCGATGTCGAGGTACTGCTTGCCGTCGTTGATGACGGACCCCCACGTCGCCGTCGGCGGCGGCACACCCAGGCCCAGGAAGCTGAGCGTGGCCTCGACCAGGATCGCCGCGGCGATGCCCAGGCTGGTCGTGACGATCAGCGAGGGCAGCACGTTGGGCATGGCGTGCCGCGTGATGACGTAGGCATTGGTCGCCCCGAACGCCTCGCTGGCCTGCATGAACTCCCTCGACTTGACGGCGATCACGGCGCCCCGCAGCACCCGGCCGTAGTTGGGCACCGTCGTGACACCGATGGCGATGATCATGTTCACCATCGACGGTCCGAGGACGGCCACGATCGCCAGTGCCAGCAGGATGGTGGGGAACGACAGGATGATGTCGAACAAACGACCGATGACCATGTCGACCCACCCGCCGAGGTACCCGGCGAACAGCCCGAGCACGAGCCCCACGCCCGCACCGATCGCGACGGCCACCACGCCGGCTTGCAGTGACACCCGCGCGCCGTAGATGAGCCTGCTGAGCAGGTCCCGCCCGAACTGGTCGGTGCCCAGCAGGTGGCCGTTCTCCCCCGGCCCGAGCAGACGATCCGCCAGGTCCTGCACGTACGGGTCCTGGGGCGCCAGCAGGGGCGCGAGCAGCGCCGTGAGTATCACCAGCAGGACGAGTACCCCGCCGATCATCAGCGGCCGGCTGCCGGTCAGCCGTCTGGTCATCGGGTTACTTCCTCACGCGTCTTGAGCCGTGGGTCGAAGTAGGGGTAGGTGAGGTCCGTGAGGAGGTTGACGAGTACGAACGACACGGCGATGACCAGCGTGACGCCCTGCACGACGGGGTAGTCCCTGCCGAGGATGGCGTCGAGGAGCAGCTTGCCGATGCCGGGCCTGGCGAAGACCGTCTCCATCACGATGGTGCCGCCCAGCAGGTGGCCGAAGTTCAGCCCGATCACCGTGACAATGGGGATCGCCGCGTTGCGCAGCGCGTGCTTGTAGATGACGGCACGCTCGTCCAGGCCCTTCGCCCTCGCCGTGCGGACGTAATCCTCGCTGAGGACGTCGAGCATGCTAGATCTCGTCATCCTGGCGACCAGAGCCATGCCCGACAAGCCCAGCGCGACGGCCGGGAGCACCAGCGCCCGCAGGATCGAGCCGGTGTCGCCGGGCTCCCCGCCGCCGATGGCCGGGAGCCAGCCGAGGTTGATGGCGAACGCGGTCGACAGCAGGATGCCGACCCAGAACGGCGGCGCGGCCACCCCGAAACTGCTGATCACCAACGTCACGAAATCGGCGAAGCGGCCGCGCAGGGTCGCCCCGAGTATCCCCAGCGGCACCCCGAAGACCACCGACAACAGCACACCGGCGATCGCCAGTGTCGCGGTGGCGGGCAACCGGGCGGTGATCTGCTCGGCGACGGGCTGCCGGCTGGCGATCGACACCCCCAGGTCGCCTCGCAGCAGCCGGGCGAGGTAGTCGACGAACTGCGTCACCAACGGCTGATCGAGCCCCAGATCCTGGCGGGTCCTGGCAATCTGCTCCGCGGTCGCCTGGTCACCGAGCAGGGCACGGACGGGATCGCCGGGGATCATGTGGACGACCAGGAAGGTGACCACCAGCACGCCGAGCAACGTCGGTAGCACCGCGAGAACCCTGCGGAGAACCGTGTGCACGACGATCAGTCCACCGCGAGTGAGACATTGTCGAGGCGGATGCTCCGGAGCGGATCACCCACGAACCCCTTCACCCGGGAGTGGGTCGCGAACAGGAAGTCCTCGTGGTCTATGTAGTAGTAGGCGTTGCCCTCGGCGATCCGCTGCTGCACCTTGCCGAAGAGGTCGGCCCGCGTGGCCTCGTCGAGCGTCGCGGTCGCCTCGGCGAGCCACTGGTCCACCTCGGGGTCGCTGATCCGGGCCCAGTTGTTCTCCGGGATGCCGTCGGTGCTGAACCACGTCGCGAGCACGCGGTCGGGCGCCGGCTCCTGGCCGCGACTGAGGATGAACATCTGCAGTCCCTCAGGGGATTTGAGCGCCGCGAGCATGCTCTGCGCTTCCATCACCCGGATCTCGACCCGGACGCCGATCTTCGCGAGGTCCTGCTGGATCACGGTGGCGGGCCGGGTGAACCGGTCGATGTTGGGCACGGTGAAGGTGACGTCGACACCGCCGGCGTAGCCCGCCTCGCCCATCAGCCGGGTCGCCTCCGCCGGGTCGTACCGGTAGTCGAGAAGATTCTCACTCGCGTAGTTGGTTGCGGGCGACAGGATTCCGGTTGCCGGTGTTGAGATCCCCTTGAACAGGCCGTCGAGCATCGCGTCCCGATCGATCGCCAGCGTGACGGCCTTGCGGACCCGCGGGTCGTCGAACGGTGCGACGTCGGTCTTCATGCCGAAGAACCGGGTGATCAGCCCGGGCACCGAGGAGATCTCGATGTCGGGGTTGCCCTCGTAGCGGGCAAGGATGTCGGGGTCGGTCACCTGGATCATGTCGATCTCGTCGGCCGCGAACGCGTTGTTGCGCGTCGTCACGTCCGGGATGGCCTTGTAGCTCACCTGCCCGAGCGCGGGCTTGCCATCCCAGTACCCGCCGAAGGCCGTCAGGACCGTCTCCTGGCCGGGCGTCCACCGCTCGAACTGATAGGGCCCGGTGCCGACCGGGTCACGCGGGAACCCGGCGCCCTTCTCGGTCACCGCCTTCTCACTGACGATGCCGGTGTAGGAACTGGCCAGCTTGTCGGTGAGCGCCGGGTCCGGCGTGGTGAGCTCGAGAACCACCGTGTAGTCGCCCTCGGCGCGCACCGACTCCAAGGACGAGAGCAACGAGGCGTTGGGGGACGCCAGCGCGGGGTCGAGCAGCCGCTCGAGGCTGAAGACCACGTCGCGCGACGTGAGCTCGCCGAAGTCCTTATGGAACTGGACGCCCTGGCGGAGCTGGAACGTCCAGGTGGTGCCGGCGTCGTCGGTGGACCACTCGGTGGCCAGGCAGGGCACGACGTTCACGCCGCCCAGCTCGTACTTCACCAGACCCTCGAAGATGTTGGTCGTCATCTGCTTGTCGCCCACGGACGTGAGGACCTGCGGGTCCAGCGTGCCCAGGTCATACTCCTGGCCGACGCGCAGTGTGCCGCCATCCGGCCCGTCGCCTGCTCCGGACCCGTCAGGCACGCTAGCCGTGCAGCCCGAGGCCGTCATGAGCGCCAGCGCGATCAGCGCCGCAACGCCTGTCTTCCTCACGATGGGCCGTCCCTTTCGTCGATGTTGCTGCGGGAGCGGAGGTGGTCGGGCGCAAAGCAGGAAAGGTGACGCCGGCCGCGGCGCCGGTCCGCCGTACATCGGCCGCGCCCAGACACAATCCGGATTCCGGGTCCCGGGCGACCACTTGCACGGCCCCGAACCATGGCGACCGCGCGCTCCGGTACTCGACTTCGTGTCCTATGGCCGCGAGGCCGGCCTTGGTGTCCTCCGGAAGGTCCGACTCTGCTTCCAGCTCGTCACCGGACCAGTGCAGACGCGGCAGGTCGACGGCGTCCTGCAGGCCCATCCCCTGCTCGAGGACGTTGGAGAGCACCTGCGCCACGGCGTTCGGGATGCGGGTGCCGGACGGGCTGCCCAGCGCCATCACCGCCCGCCCGTCCTGCAGCACCAGGGTCGGCCACGGCCCCATCGGGCGGCGGTAGGGACTGATGCCGGCCGGACGAGGTCCCGGACGCGGGTCGAACAGCTTCATTGCGTTGTTGAGGATGATCCCGTGGCCCGGCACCGTCACGCAGGAGCCGAAGCCGTCGCCGAGGCTCTGCGACATGGAGACGAAGTTGCCGTGGCGGTCGACGTGTGAGTGGTGCGTCGTGCCGACCACCGGTGCCGGTGTGGTCGGAGCCGTCGAGGTCAGCAGGTCCGGGTGGGGCCGCTCGTCCTGGTAGGCCCACGGGTCGCCGGGCTCCGGGAAGGACGGCTTCGCGTGGTCGATTAGGGCCCGCCGCAGTCTCGCGTACTCCGGGCTCGTGAGCCCGGCGAGCGGGACGTTGACCTGCGTGTGGTCCCCGATGTGCAACGAACGTTCGGCGAAGGCCAGCTTCATCGACTCGATGAGCAGGTGGAGCCTGCCGGGTGCCAGTGGCGATCCGCCACCGAGGTTCAGGCCGTCCAGGATCGCCAGCAGGTTCATCAGCAGGGCGCTCGACGAGGGCGTGGCGCCGGCGATGCGGTGGCCCTTGTAGTCGACCCAGTCCGGTTCGCGCGTCCACATCAACTCTTCGGGGTAGCGGGCGAGGTCCTGTTCACTCAGGATGCCGCCGGAACCACTGATGTGCTCGACGATCGCCTTCGCGACGGTGCCCCGGTAAAACGGCTCGTAGCCCTGCTCGCCGATCGACTCGATGGTGTCGGCCAGATGGGGCTGCAGAAGCAGCTCGCCTTCGCGCCTCGGCATCCCGTCGGAGTGCAGGAACGTGGCCGCGGTCTCCGGGAACCGCGCCAGCCGGTCGCGGGTCTCGGCGATGAACGCAGCGATGCGGGCGGTTGCCGGCGAGCCGGTCCTGGCCCCGTGCACCGCGGGCGCGACGACCTCGCTGAGCTCCAACGCCCCCCAGCGGCGCTGGGCCGTGACCCACCCGCAGACGTTGCCCGGGATCGCGACGGCCAGCGCCCCGGTGGTGTTCAGGTCGTCACGCGTCTGGAACCGATAGCCGCCCTGGGTGGGGCCCGGCGTCCACGCGTACATCCCGGGGTCGGCGGCGCCGGGGGCGCAGGCGTAGAAGTCGAGGGCCACGGTCTCCTGCGACTCCGCGAGGTGCACCAGCATGTTGCCCTGGCCGCCCAGGTGCGACATCGCCGGCTCGTGCACGGCGAGCGCGAACGCGGTGGCCACGGCCGCATCGACCGCGTTGCCACCGCACATCAACATCTGGACGCCTGCGGCCGTCGCGCGGGGGTCGGACGAGGTGCACATGCCGCCGTAGGCCGTGACGTCCGCGGCCGTTCCGGGCCAAAGCTTCGGGAACTGCAACCGTGCCTCCGATCGGCGGGCCCCCGGGCTGTGCTGTTGTGCGGCACGGTGTGCCACATGTGCCACACTAGGGGCCCAATTGCGCGTGCGTCAATGCGGCTGACGGAAGGACCACATGGACATGCAGCCAGCGACCGACTTCCCCCCGGACCACAGTGGAGCGGTGATCCCTCTGCACCTGGTGCTGGCCACACCGGCCAAGGTCCTCTGCTCGGCCGTCTTCCTCTCCGGTCGCAGCCTCGAGGACGCGCGGCGGCACAGCCTCCTGCACGCCCTGTTCGTCCATCACCTGCACGACGTGCTGCTCGACCTCGTCGAGGTGGCCGTCGACGACGACGAGCGGGCAGTGACCGTGTCGGTGCCGCTCGACCGCGCCACCGTGGAGAAGATCGTCACCGGGTACCGCGCCTACTACGGCGATCTCGACGCGAACTGGCAGGCGGAGACGGAGCGGCTCGTCACCTTGGGCTCCGTCTCCCGCACGGCGCAATTCCTCGGGGACCAGGGCAGCGTCATCGTCCCCTCCGACGATCGCTCACTCGGCTTCACACCGGTCTCGGTGCGCACCACGTTGCCCGATCCAGGCACCCAGGACTGGCCGATGGGCGACGCGGCCGGTGCTGAGATCTCCCCGGTCGACCGGGAAGCCGTGGCCGCCGCCATCGACGACGGCTTCCGCGGCGACCTCACAGCCACAGCGGCCGTCGTCGTGCTGCACCGCGGCGAGATCGTCGGGGAGCGCTACCGCGACGGCATCGACGCGTACACACAGCTCGAGAGCTGGTCGATGGGGAAGAGCCTGACGGGCACGCTGATCGGGGTCCTGATCCAGCAGGGCCACTTGTCGCTCGACCAACCGGCACCGATCCGCGAGTGGCAGGGCGCGGGCGACCCCCGCGCCGACATCCGGATCCGCGACCTGATGCAGATGAGCGGCGGCCTTCTCTACTCGGGGCAGGACGACCCGCGCCGGCGTTGGCCCCTCGGCGTGCCGGAGCACCTCTACATCTACAGCGACGCCGTCAACGCGTTCGAGCGGGCCATCAGCGCACCGGCCGAGCACACGCCGGGCACCGTCGGCAGGTACCGCAACTGCGACCCGCTCACACTGGGGGCCATCGTGCGGCGCACCGTCACGGAGAAGCTGGGCGAGAACTACCACCAGTGGCCCCAAGCAGCACTGTTCGACCGGATCGGTATCCGTCGCCAGGTCCTCGAGACCGACTGGTACGGCAACTTCCTGCTCACCGGGTTCGACTACGGGACCGCCCGCAACTGGTCGCGGCTCGGGCAGCTGTACCTGCAGGACGGCATCTGGGAGGGCGAGCGGGTGCTCCCCAAGGGCTGGTCGGAGTTCGTCAGCACGCCGGCGCCAGGGTGGGATGAGCCGCGCTACGGCGGCCAGTTCTGGCTCAACGGCACCCGCGAGTTCGACCTGCCGGAGGAGGCGTACTTCATGGCTGGCTACGGCGAGCAGCGTGTTTTCGTCGTCCCCTCCGCCGAGCTGGTTGTCGTCCGCATGGGGCACCGCTCGGACACCGACGCTCCTCGGGAGGCCACGAACGCGATGCTGCGACAGCTCATGGAGGCTGTACGGGCCGCATGAGTCGGATCGGCCGGGTCAGCTGGTCGCGGCGGCACCGTACTCAGTGCCTGCCGCGGCCCAGCGCGCCGCTGATCTGCCGGACGGCTTCCTTCAGAAGCCCCCCATAGTGCACGGCCAGCTTCCGGTTCATGCGCTGCGCCGGCGTGGAGATGCTCATCCCCGCGATGGCGGAACCGTCGTCGGCGGTGATGGCGGCGGCGACGGCCGACACCCCGGTGCGCCACTCCTCGTCGTTGACGGCGTACCCGACTCGCCGGATCTCGGCCAGCTGCGCCAGCAGCTCCGTCTCGTCGGTGACCGTGGTCGACGTGTGGACGGCCAGCCCGCGCCGAATCAACGCGGAGACCTCCTCCTCGGAGCGCGTGGCCAGAATCGCCTTGCCATTGGCCGAGGCGTAGATGGGCGCGGCCATGCCCAGGGGGATGAACGTCCGGACCGGCTGGGGACTGTCGAGCCGCTCGATGACGATGACCTTGTCCTGCTCGGACACGGCCAGATGAACCGTTTCCTGGGTGGCCGAGCGCAGGCCCTCCATGACGGGCACGGCCACGTCCCGCAGGTTCAGCCCGCCCGCCGCGCGCTGGCCCGTCCGGAGCATGTGCGTGGTCAGACCCCATCGGGTCATCTCCGCTCCGATCGGCTGAATCCAGCCGGCCGCGTGCAGCGTGCGCAATGTTCTCTGCACGGTGCTCTTGGGCAGCTCGAGCAGACGGGCCAGTTCGCTCACACCCACCGGCTCGCGCGCAGCAACCTCGTCGAGCACGCGAAGTGCCGTCATCACGCTGCGGACCTCGTTGACGGCCATGACGCCCTTCCCTACGATGGACAATATTGGAACAGCGTACCGCCATGTGGCACGGCAGTTGCTGCCGGGTGGCAGCACCAGGCGCACCGCAATCCACCCCCGAGCCACCGGAGCCCGAATGTCGTCGGCCTTGAACGGTCTCAGAGTCCTTGATGTCACCCAGGTGATGGCAGGCCCCTTCTGCTGCCAACTCCTCGGCGACCTCGGCGCCGACGTCACGAAGGTCGAGCCCGTCGGTACCGGCGACGCCGCCCGCACCGGCATGGGCACCCGGCTGCCTGGGGGCGAGAGCTCCGCGTTCCTCGCCGTCAACCGCAACAAGCGCAGCATCGCCATCGACCTGAAGAGCGCTGCGGGCCGGGAGGTCTTCTATCGGCTGGCCAGCACCGCCGACGTGCTCGTCGAGAACTTCCGGCCGGGCGTCACGTCGAGGCTCGGCATCGACTACGACACGATTCAACAGATCAACCCCAGGATCGTCTATGCGTCCATCTCCGGCTTCGGGCAGACCGGTCCCTACGCGTCCCGCCCCGGATACGACCTCATAGCCCAAGCCATGGCCGGAGTGATGACCGTGAACGGCGAACCCGGCTCCGATCCCCTCAAGTGCGGTATCCCCGTCGCCGACCTGTCGGCCGGTATGTTCGGCGTGATCGGGATCCTGGCCGCCCATGTCGCTCGAGAGACCACTGGAGTCGGCCAGCACGTCGACGTCTCGCTGTACGAGTCGGCGTTGGCGCTGTCGATCTGGGAGACGGCCGAGCTGTGGGCCACCGGAGACCTCCCCGGTCCGGTCGGATCGGCGCATCGCATGAGCGCTCCGTACCAGAAGCTGCGGACTGCAGACGGCCATATCGTGGTCGGGGCGAACAACCAGCGGCTCTGGGGCGCACTGTGCTCCGTCCTCGAACGCACTGATCTGGAGATCGACGCTCGGTTCGCAACGAACGCCGACCGGATGCGACATCGCGACGAGCTGACCGTGGAGCTCGAGTCGATGCTCATGAAACGTCAGAGCGATGAGCTCGTCGCGACGCTGCTCGACGCCGGCGTGCCGGCAGCACCGATCCAGGGCTACCGGCAGGCCTGCGACGACCCGCACACCAAGGCGCGCAACATGGTCGTGACGATGGAGCACCCGGTCGAGGGCGAGGTCCGTGCTCTCGGCATCCCCGTGAAGATGAGTGTGACCCCGGGCGCCATCCGCCGTCCGGCACCGCTATTGGGTCAGCACACGGACGAGGTTCTTACAGAGGCCGGGTTTACTGCCGAGCAGAGCAGCGACCTGCGGAGCACCGGCGCCGTGGCGTGAACCGGCGGCCTCGACATGCAGCAGTTGTTTGGGCGCTCCTGCCCCGCGATTCCATAAGCCGGCGCCGAACCAGCGGGCCTGCTCGTCGTCGTAGATGGTGAAGCTTCCCCGGCCGAAGCACTGCTTGAGACCTGTGGTTGACGTGGGAGGGCCGTACCCTCCCGGTGATCTTGAGGCTCTCGAGCAAGACCGGCGCTGCAAAGCTGGTCGGGAAGGTACGACCCGTGCTCACCGTAGTTCCTGGAGCTGCCGGCGCCGATGACCCCCGCCGAGGCGGTGCGTCGTCGCTGATCGATGAGATCGTCCGTGACGGGGCCCGGCGGATGCTCGCCGAGGCCTTACAGGCCGAGGTCGATGACTACATCGCCCGCTTCGCCGCAGGGCGCGACGAGAACGGCCCCCGGCTGGTGGTGCGCAACGGAAGCCACCAGCCCCGCGAAGTGCTGACCAGCGCCGGAGTGGTGGAGGTGACCGCGCCGCGGGTCAACGACCGGCGCGTCGACCCCGACACCGGCGAGCGCCAACGGTTCTCCTCGGCGATCCTGCCCGCCTGGTGCCGCAAGACACCGAAGATCACCGAGGTGCTGCCGCTGCTCTACCTGCACGGGCTGTCCTCAGGTGATTTCGTGCCCGCGCTCGGGCAGTTCCTCGGTTCCACGGCCGGGCTGTCCGGGCCGGTGATCACCAAGTTGACCGAGGCGTGGAAGGCCGAGCAGCGCACCTTCGCAGCCCGGGATCTGTCCGGTGTGGACTACGTCTACCTGTGGGCCGACGGGATCGTGCGCCACGAGGCGCTGCATGACCGGGTGGAGGTGAAAGACCGTGCGCCACGAGGCGCTGTGACCCGTGTGCGGGTGTGAGTCCCGCGCCGCCGCTCCGTCGCAGAGGAGCGGTCGAAGCTGGGGGCAGCCGGGTCCGGTGAGACGACCGGGCCGGGTGGAGAGCAGCCCCGACAACGACGGGACGCACCGGCACTACCGGACGGTGCGGGTCCGGCAAGCGAGACGGGAAGGTGGACGCGAGGAACCAGCGGTGTAAAGCCCCTCAAGACCTCCGCCA
>NZ_JAHKRK010000208.1 GCF_019396355.1 Pseudonocardia nigra | reverse complement strand
CGCGGTGTCCGGTCGGGCAGCAACGGCTCCAGCCGTGCCCACTCCGCGTCGGTCAAGTCGTGGCGATCAAGCACAGAAGAGATCTACCGCAGCCCACCCGCATGATCCACGGGACACGCTCTAGTCGAAGAACCGGGCCAGGTGGGCCCGTTCGGACTCCTCGTCCGCGCCGGCCGGGGTCAGGTCGGCGAACACGGTCGACTCGTCGCGGCCGATGTGCAGCGGCCGCCAGCGGGGCCTGCCGGGGAACGAGCAGATGCCCTTGAAGGTCTGGGTGTCCAGGAAGCGGACGTGCGTCGGGTCGGCCACGGCGTTGACGTGCTTCCACCACGGCGAGAGCACGTGCAGGACGCCGCCGGGCCGCAGCACGCGGTGGCACTCCTCCACGAGCGGCAGGAAGTCGATCAGGTGCTCGAGCACGTGCACCGCGAACACCTGGTCGACGGCGCCGTCGCGGAACGGCAGTGGCCGGGACACGTCCGCCACGGCGGCCACCTCCGGGGTGCGCCTGCGGTCCACCCCGAGGTTCGTCGGGTACTGGCGCTGGTCGCCGCAGCCCAGGTCGAGGATCACCGGTTCCCGCCCGCCGACGCGTACGCGGTCCCACACGGCGTGGACCCCGGCGAGCCTGCCGACGAGCCTGCGGACGAGCGCGAGCTGCTCGGGCCGGTCCACCTCGCCCTGCAGGTGCACGACGCCGCCGTCCACGGCGCCCTTCACGTCCAGCCCGCGGACCCGTTGGTCGTGCGTCAGCAGCTCGGCCACCGCGTCCTGCAGGTACTCGTCACACAGCTGCTGCCGCACCTCACCCATGATCTACCGCTACCCGGCACCGGTCGCGGGAAACCGTTTCGGGGGACGCCGGGCGGGAACGCCGCAACCGACGACTGCACACCCGACGGAAGGTTTGCCCCGCGATGACCGGCTTCCTCGGGCCGGACGACCCCGGTTCGTTCGACGAGTTCCTCGCCCGCTTCTTCGGCTCCGGCCCGGCTGGGGCGCGTGGCCCCGTCCGCCGGATCGACCTCACCCGTCTGATGAGCGCCGGAGCCCGCGAACTCGTCGCCGTCGCCGCCCAGCAGGCGATCGACCGCGGAGACACCGACCTCGACGCCCAGCACCTGCTGCTCGCCTCCACCCAGCTCGAGGCGACGCGCAACTGGCTGTCCCGGGCCGGGGTCGACCCGGATTCGATCGCCCGCCTGCTCGACGAGCGGCTGCTGCGCCGCGAGCCGACCGGCCGCGCTCCCAGCCTCACCCCCGCCGCCAAGCGGGCCCTGCTCGACGGCCACCAGGTCTCCCGCTCGCTCGGCTCCAGCTACATCGGTCCCGAGCACGTGCTGCTCGCGATCGCGGCGAACGAGGAGTCGGCGGCGGGCAGGCTGCTCGCCGAGGCCCGCTTCTCCCCCGGCGGTCCGCCCGCGGCGCCGCGCGGCGGCCCCCGCCAGCCGGCGGCCCGCCCCGGTGGCGGTGGCGGGGCCGCACCGGGCGCCCCGTCCGCCACCCCGACCCTGGACCAGTTCGGCCAGGACCTGACCGCCGCCGCCCGGGAGGGCAAGCTCGACCCGGTGGTCGGGCGCGCCGACGAGATCGAGCAGACCGTCGAGGTGCTGTCGCGGCGCACGAAGAACAATCCGGTGCTCATCGGCGAAGCGGGCGTCGGCAAGACGGCCGTGGTGGAGGGCATCGCGCAGCGGATCGTCGACGGCGACGTCCCCGACACCCTCGCCGGGCGCCGCGTCGTGGAGCTGCAGCTCTCCGGCGTCGTCGCGGGCACCCGCTACCGGGGCGACTTCGAGGAGCGGCTGCGCACCCTGATCGACGAGATCCGCGGGAACGCCGACCAGATCATCGTGTTCATCGACGAGCTGCACACGATGGTCGGCGCCGGCGGTGGTGGCGGCGGCGAGGGCGGCGGCGCGATGGACGCGGGCAACATGCTCAAGCCCGCGCTGGCCCGCGGCGAGCTGCACGTGATCGGCGCGACGACCCTCGACGAGTACCGCAAGTACATCGAGGCCGACGCCGCGCTGGCCCGCCGGTTCCAACCGGTGATGGTGCCCGAGCCCAGCTGCGAGGACGCCATCGAGATCCTGCACGGGCTGCGCGACCGCTACGAGGCCCACCACCAGATCCGCTACACGGAGGACGCACTGCGCGCCGCCGTCGAGCTGGCGGACCGCTACATCACCGACCGGTTCCTGCCCGACAAGGCGATCGACCTGATGGACCAGGCGGGCGCCAGGGTCCGGCTGCGCACGCACACGCCGTCCACCGACCGGCGCGGGCTCGAGCAGCGCCTGGAGCAGCTGGAGCGCGACAAGGACCAGGCCGTCGCCGACGAGCAGTACGAGCGGGCCACCGAGCTGCGGGACCAGATCGCCGACATCCGCACCCGGCTCGCCGAGGCGAACGGCTCCGACGACACCGTGCCCGAGGTGGGGGTCACCGAGGTCGCCGACGTCGTCTCGCGCGCCACCGGCATCCCCGTGTCGCAGCTGACCGAGGCCGAGCGCGACCGGCTGCTGCGGCTGGAGGAGGAACTGCACGGCCGGGTCGTCGGCCAGGACGAGGCCGTGGTCGCGGTGGCGGAGGCGATCCGCCGCTCCCGGGCCGGGCTGGGCGACGAGGACCGCCCGGTGGGCAGCTTCCTGTTCCTCGGCCCCACCGGCGTCGGCAAGACGGAGCTGGCCCGCGCGCTGGCCGTTGCACTGTTCGGCGAGGAGGACCGGATGGTGCGCCTCGACATGAGCGAGTACGGGGAGCGGCACACGGTGGCGCGGATGGTCGGGGCGCCCCCCGGCTACGTCGGGTACGGCGAGTCCGGCCAGCTCAGCGAAGCCGTGCGGCGGCGCCCGTACTCGGTGCTGCTGCTCGACGAGATCGAGAAGGCGCACCCGGACGTGTTCAACGTCCTGCTGCAGGTGCTCGACGACGGCAGGCTCACCGACGGGCAGGGCCGCACGGTCGACTTCCGCAACACGGTGATCATCATGACGAGCAACGTGGGCTCGGAGCTGATCACCAACCGCGGCGCGACGCTCGGCTTCGGCAGCACCCGCGACACCGACGGCGACACCGACTCGGCCGCACTCCGGGACAAGATCATG
The DNA here is from genome assembly GCF_019396355.1 of Pseudonocardia nigra. GTDB lineage: Bacteria > Actinomycetota > Actinomycetes > Mycobacteriales > Pseudonocardiaceae > Pseudonocardia > Pseudonocardia nigra. Next base: position 11,484 of record NZ_JAHKRK010000208.1, on the reverse strand, counting down.
CCCCGGCTGCGCGACGTGTTCCGCCCGGAGTTCCTCAACCGGATCGACGAGATCATCGTCTTCCGCCGGCTCGACCCCGAGCAGCTCGCGACGATCACCGACCTGCTGCTGGCGGACACGCGCAGGCGGCTCGGCGCGCAGGACGTCACCGTCGAGTTCACCTCGGCCGCGGTGCGGCGGATCGCGGAGCTGGGCCACCAGCCGGAGTTCGGCGCCCGCCCGCTGCGGCGCACGATCCAGCGCGAGGTCGACAACCGGCTCTCGAGCCTGCTGCTGGCCGGGAAGCTCCCGGCGGGCACGCACGTGCGGGTGGACGCTCGCGACGGCGAGCTGGACTTCCAGGCGGAGGACCGCGCCGCGAGCCCGGCGGGCTGACCGCACACACCGTTCGTGGCCGGCACACACCGCCCGCGGTGTGTGCGGTGCCCACGCGGTGTGTGCCGTCGCCCCCTCACGGGCGCAGGCGCGCCGCCACCTCGAGGTCCGCCACCAGGGCGTCCATGGCCTCGGCGCGCTTCTCCGCCGGACCCCGCAGGATCGACGACGGGTGCACGGTCGGCACGAGCTGGTAGCCCTCCCAGTCGAGCACGTTCCCGCGCTCGGCCGTGATCCGGAACTTGGGCCCGAAGAGCGCCTTGGCCGCGGTCGCCCCGAGCGTCGCGAGCGCCTGGGGTCGCACGCTCGCCAGCTCCCCGTCCAGCCATGGGCGGCACGCGCGGATGTGGGTGACGCCCGGGGTCTTGTGGATCCGCCGGGAGCCCTGGCGTTCGAACCGGAAGTGCTTCACCGCGTTGGTCACGTAGACCTCGTCGCGGTCGATCCCCGCGCGCTCCAGCGCCGTGTCGAGCACTCTCCCCGCCGGCCCGACGAACGGTGCGCCCTCGATGTCCTCGCGGTCCCCGGGCTGCTCCCCCACCAGGATCAGCCACGCCGACTCCGGGCCGGCCCCGAACACCGTCTGGGTGGCGGGCTCGTACAGCTCGCAGTTGGTGCAGCCGGCCGCCTCGCGGCGCAGGGTCTCCAGGTCGGGGTGGTCGAGATCGACGGTCGTCACCCGCATGTGCTACCCCGGCCCGGCCGCGCCGAACCGCCTCCGGGACCTCCCGGGGCCGGATGAACCCGCCGCAGGAGGGGAACCAGGCAGGCGTGATCGAGGGATATCCCGACGAACCGAGCGTGTTCTCCGGCGACCGGCTCGTGCTGCGGGTGTCCACCGACGCCCCGGCGTTCCGGGTGCTCGTGCACCGGTGCGGCGCCGACCTGGAGGCCGTGGGCGAGTTCGGCCCGTTCGACGGGCGGTGCGCCCCGCGGCACCTGCCGTTCCAGGACTGGGGCGAGCCCGGGGTGGGGCTGCGCGGCGAGGAGCTGCCGGGCTGGGCCGCGTACGCCCTGCAGGTCCCGCGGGAGTGGCAGCCGGGCGTCCACCTGGCCACGCTCGTCGAGGGCGAGGGGCGGGCGCCCGCGGCACCTGCTCCGGACGCGCGCACCGGGCAGGCCCTCTTCGTGGTCCGCCCACGCCGGCCGGCGGCGTCGATCCTCTACAAGCTGCCCCTGTTGACCTACCACGCCTACAACGTCGTGGCGCACGACCCGCTGACCCGCTGGTGCCTCTACAACTCCCCCGCGCCCGGGGTGCTCCCCGGATCGGTGCCGCCCGCCGTCTCCGTGCGCCGCCCGGGCGGGGGCACCGGCGGGTTCCCGTGGGACGTGTTCAACTTCGACCCGTTCGACCCCACCCCGCGCCAGACCTTCGTGCACTGGGACGCCCGCTTCCTCGCCTTCCTCGAGCGCAGCGGCCACCGCGTCGACCACTGCACCGACCTGGACCTGCACCGCGACCCCGCGCTGCTCGACGGGTACCGCCTGCTCGTCAGCGCCGGACACGACGAGTACTGGACCGACGCCATGCGCGACCACGCCGAGGCGTTGGTGCGCGCCGGGGGGAACATCGCGTTCTTCGGCGGCAACACCTGCTGGTGGCGGGTGGTGTTCGACGACGCCCACTCGTTCCGGCGGGTCACGAACTGGTCCGATGCCGCGGGCCCCGACCGGCCGGAGAACCTGCTGACCGGCGTGACCTTCCGTCACGGCGGCGAACGCGACCGCGACGACCACCCGCTGCCGGTCGGGTACCGGGTGCAGCACGCCGACCACTGGGCCCTCGCCGGCACCGGGCTGCGCGACGGCGACGTGTTCGGCGACCGCCCCGGCGAGTACCTCATCGGCTACGAGTGCGACGGCGCGCACTTCGACCGCGCACAGCTGCGCAACGGCCACCCGGTGCGCCCGAGCGGCGACGACGGCACCCCGCCGGACTTCACGATCCTCGGGATCGGCGACACGGCCCCCAGCGGCTGGGGCCACGGCAACCGCGCCGCGACGATGGGCCTGTACACCGCGGGCGGCACGGTGTTCACCGCGTCGACGACCGACTGGCCAAGGCTGCTCGCCGACCCGGGGTCCCCGGTGGCCCAGGTGACCCGCAACGTCCTGGACCGGTTGGCGGCACCGTAAGCACACCTGAAGGGATCCGTAAGCGTCTCCCGGCAGAGTTCCGGATGTCACCACAACGGAGCACACACACCGGGAGCCGGACATGCGCAAGCTGATCAACTCGACCTACATCACCCTCGACGGCGTCATCGAGAACCCCATGTGGACCTCGCCGTACTTCGACGACGAGGCCTCCGCCTTCGCCGCCACACAGACGGAGGCGGCCGACGCGCTGCTGATGGGCCGCAAGACCTACGACGGCATGTCCGTCGCCTGGCCGTCGATGGACGAGAGCGACCCCACCACCGGAGCGGCGTACTTCAACAACGTCAAGAAGTACGTCGCCTCGACCACCTTGACGAACCCGGAGTGGAACAACTCCGAGGTGCTCTCCGGCGACCTGGTCGAGGAGGTCACCAAGCTCAAGGCTCAGGACGGGAAGGACATCCTGCAGTACGGGTTCGGCGAGGTCACCACCACGCTGATCAAGGCGGGCCTGGTGGACGAGGTCCGGTTCTGGATCCACCCGGTCCTGGAGGGCGGCGACAGCCTCACGGCGCCCCTGACCGACGTCAAGACGTCGTTCGAGCTGGTCGACACGCGGGTCTTCACGAACGGCGTGATCATCGCCTCGTACCGGCCCGCGCGATAGCCGCCCGCGCGCCGAGCGCGCCGCCGACCCGGTACGCGGCCCCGAAGGCGTCCTCGCCCAGGGCCGTGACCAGGCGGGCAGTGGTGCGTTCCACCTCGTCCCGCTCGGCCGTGGTGGCGGCGACGCCCAGGGACGAACGGGCGGCGGCCGCGGCACCCAGCAGGCGGGCCGCGGCCTCCGCGTCGGGCTCCACCGACGCCACGGCCTCCACCGCGCTCACCGCGTCCCGCGCCGCACCCACCGCCTCGGCCGCCTCGAACGCCTCGAGGTGGCGGGCCAGCGCGGCCGCCTCGTCGCCGTTCTGCCGGGCCGCGTACCCCAGCTCGATCAGGACCATCGGCAGGAACAGGGCCGGTTGCTCGTCGCGGCCGGCCACGTCGAGCAGGTGCTCGAGATGGGCGGTGGCGAGATCGAGCTTGCCGTCCCGGCGCGCGGCGAAGCCCAGGCTCAGCTCGGCGAACACCATCGCGCCCGGCGAGTCCTGCTCGACCGCCATGTCGTACGCGCGTTCGCCCAGCTCCCGAGCGTGGGCGTAGTCGCCGGTCTGCACGGCGATCCAGGCCAGCCAGGACAGCTTGCTGCCCACCTCGGGCCACAACGCCAGCTCCTCGGCCCAGCGCAGGCCCTCGGTGTGCAGGGCGGCCGCACGGTCGTACTCACCCCGGATATCGGCCAGCCCACCGATCCAGTCGGTGGCCTGCAGCCGTCCCCACCGGTCGCCGATCGCCGCGAACAACTCCCTGCTGCGGTTGCCGTGCCGTTCCAGGGCGTCGAGGTCGCCTGCGGCGTGGGCCAGCATGGCCCGGGTGCTCAGCACGGCCGCCTCGGTCCAGGTGTCGGCGTCGGTCATCGCGGCGACCAGCAGCTCCGACGCTCGGGCCTGCTCGCTGCGGTCGAGCAGCGCGGTCGCGACGAACCAGGCGACCCGCCCCGTCAGGTCCTCCGGGATCTCGACGTCCGTGACCGGCACACCCTGGAGCAGCGCGAACCCGGCCCGCCACCCCGCGTCTCCCCCGGCGGTCAGCGCCCGGCGCGCCTCGGTGAACCGGCCGCGCAGGAACCAGTACCAGGCCAGCGCGTTCGCCAGCCGCGGACCGCCGCCGTGCGCCAGCGCCGCTCGTAGGTCGGCCGACTCGGCGTCCAGGCGCTCCAGCCACTCCTTCTGGTCCGGCCCGCGCAGCTGCGGGTCGGCGCGCTCGGCCAGATCCGTGTAGTACGCCGCGTGCCACACCCGCACTCTGCCGGTGTCGTCCAGGCGCTCGAGGCAGAACGCCGCCACCGACTCGAGCAGTCGGTACCGCGGCTGGTCGCCGGCGTCATCCAGCGTCAGGAGCGACCGGTCGACCAGGCGGGACAGGACGTCCAGATCCGCGCCGCAGACCGCCTCGGCCGCGTCGAGCGTGCAGCCGTCGCTGAACACGGCCAGCCGGGCCAGCACCCGCCGGTCGGCCTCGTCGAGCAGATCCCAGCTCCAGCCGATCACCGCGGTGAGCGTGCGCTGCCGCTCCGGCATGTCCCGTTGCCGCGTGGTCAGCAGCGCGAACCGGTCGTCCAGCCGCTCCACCACGCCGGACACGCCGAGCGCACGGACCCGGGACGCGGCCAGCTCCAGGGCCAGTGGCAGGCCGTCCAGGCGGCGGCAGAGCTGCGCCACGGCCGGGGCCGTCCGCTCGTCCAGCCGGAACGCACGCTGCTGCGCGGCGGCCCGGGCGGCGAACAGCCGGGCCGCCGCCGACCGGCGCACCGCGTCGACGTCCCTGGCGTCGTCCGGCACCGCGAGCGGCGGTACCTCCCAGACCAGCTCTCCTGCCAGCCCGAGCGGCTCCCGGCTGGTGGCCAGCACGTGCACCTCGGGCGCGTCCCGCAGCAGCCGGGCCACCAGCGCGGCAACCGCCTCGACCACGTGCTCGCAGTTGTCCAGGACGAGCAGGACCTCCCGATGGCATACGGCGGCGAGCAGCCGATCCTCGGCGGTGACGGTGGCGCCTGCCGACTCGCGAACGTCCAACGCGACGAGCACCCGATCGACGACACCCGGGTCTCCGGCCGGCAGCGCAGCCAGCTCGACCAGGTGCGCAACGCCGTGTTCGCGGGCCGCCTCCACGGCCAGCCGGGTCTTGCCGACCCCGCCCGGGCCGACGAGCGTGACCAGTCGCCGATCCGGGAGGAGCCGCCGCAGCTCGGCCAGGGCCTCGGCGCGGCCGACCAGCTCGTCCAGCGGTGCCGGGAAGCTGCTGCGGGGCTGGGCGACAGGGGGCTGGGCGACTTGGGGATGGGCGGCCCTCGGCGGCGCGGCCAGCCCGGCGTCCTGGGCAAGGATCTGCTGGTGCAGGGCGACCAGTTCCGGGCCCGGATCCAGGCCGAGCTCGTCGGCCAGGCGGTCCCGCAGGTCGGTGTAACTGTCCAGGGCCTCGGACTGGCGACCGGCCGCGTACAGGGCACGCAGCTGCAGGGCCCGCAGACCCTCGCGCAGCGGGTACGCGGCGACCAGCTCCGCGAGATCGGCGGCGACCAGGTCGTGCTCGCCGCGGGCCAGGCGCGCCTGCGCCAACCGCTCGTGCACGGCCAGCCGCTGCTCGGCCAGGCGGGTGACCTCGGCCCGGACGAACTCCTCGTCGGCCACGTCCGCGTACGGGTCGCCGCGCCACAACCGCAGCGCGGCGGCCAGCCGGTCGGCGTCGCTCGACTCCGCCAGCTCGGCGAACCGGTCGGCGTCCACCGCCCCGGTCCGCAGCACGTACCCGGGCGGGCGGGACTCGACGAGATCCCGGGCGCCCGGTTCGGCGTCGTTCAGAGCCTTGCGCAGCTGGGAGACGCGCACCTGCAGGGCGCCCGCGGCGTTGGCCGGCGCGTCGTCGCCCCAGATGTCGTCGATCAGGCGGGCGGCGGAGACCACCTGGTTGCGGTGCGCCAGCAGGTCGGCGAGCAGCGCGCGGACCTTGGCGCCGGGGACGGTCACCGGCTCGCCGGCGTCCGTCGTGACGGCGACCGGCCCGAGGACGCCGAACTGCATGCCGAGCACAGTACTGCGCGCCACCGACCGCCTCACCGCTGTCGGCAACGCCGTCCCCGAGCTCGTCGACCGGCTCGTCTACGTCTCCGCGTGGTGCTGTGTGGACGCCACGGTGGGCGAGTACTCCGCGGGACCGGAGAACGCCGACAGCCTGCTGCTACGGACCGGGCTCGCCCCGCTCGCCGACCCGGCGCGGATCGGCGCGATCCGCTCAACTGGCGCACCGCCGACCCGGCCGTGCTCGACGGCCTGCAGGCCGCACTGCTCGCCGACGGCACCCGCGCCGAGCTGCTGGCCTACCTGCACAGGCAGGACCCGGACGAGGCCCTCGTGATCGACGAGGTCGCCACCCGCGGCGACGCCGCCACCTGGGGCCGCATCCCGCGCACCTATGTGCGGCTCACCGAGGACCGGGCCGTCCCGCTCACGTTGCAGGACCGGTTCATCGCCGAGGCGGACGCCCTCACCCCGGACAACCCCACCGACGTCCGGTCGATCGCGAGCGGCCACCTGCGGTGGCAGATCCACCCGGCGGAGATCGTGGAGATCCTCGACGGGCTCGCGGCGTAACGCCTACTCGCGCGGCACCGGGGCGGCGTCGCGCTTGCGCACCAGATAGGGCCCGACCACCAGGGCGTGCATCTCGGTGGACGTCAGGCACGCCAGCGAGTCGGCCGGCGTCTCGGTGAGCGGGTCGCCCTTGCCGTTGAGCGATGTGTTGAGCAGCACCGGGCACCCGGTCCGGGCCTCGAACGCCGAGAGCAGCGCGTGCAGGAACGGCGTGTTCGCCGGCTCGACGGTCTGGATGCGAGCCGTGCCGTCGACGTGCGTGATGGCCGGCAACGCGTCCCAGTGCTCGGGCCGCACGTCGATCGCGAGCTGCATGAACGGCGCGGGCCGGTCGACGTCGAAGATCCGGGGCGCGTGGTCGGCCAGCACCAGCGGAGCCAGCGGGCGGAACCACTCCCGGCCCTTCACCCGGAAGTTGATGAAGTCGCGCATCGCCGGGTGGCGGGCGTCGCCGATGATGCTGCGGTTGCCCAGCGCCCGCGGGCCCGACTCGCTGCGGCCCCGGTGTACGGCGACGACGTGCCCGGCGTCGAGCAGCTCCGCGGCCCGCGCGGCGAGTGCGGCGTCGTCACCGGGCTCCTCGACGACGAGCCCGGCGTCCTCTGCTGCGGTGCGCACCGCGGCCTCGACCGCGTCCGTCTCGAGCTCCGGGCCCAGGAAGTCGTTCGTCCAGCGGAAGCCGCTCTCCTCCCCGAGGCACTCCACGAGGCCGTAGATCGCACAGCCGAGCGCCGTGCCGCCGTCGTGCGCGCTCGGCGGGATGAACACGTCGGAGAACGCGCTTTCGCGCAGGATCCGCCCATTGGCCGAGCAGTTTAGCGCGGTGCCGCCGGCGAACACGAGGTTCTCCGTCCCGGTCTGCTCGTGCAGCCAGGCGGTCACCTTCAGCAGGGCCGTCTCGAACGCCCGCTGCCCCTCGGCGGCCAGGTCGGCGGCATCCTCGAACGAGCCGGAGCCGTCGACGAAGTGCGAGAAGCGCTCCTTGTCGGCGAACAGGTCCAGCCACTCGCGCGGGATGAGCACCCGGTGCCCGTCGACGACGAGGTCGGGCAGCCCGAAGCGACCTCCGTCGGCACCGGCGCGGCCGAACGGGGCGAGCCCCATCGCCTTGCCTTCGCTGCCCTCACCGGTGAACATCACCCGCGTGAGCAGGTAGTAGAAGCAGCCGAGACCGGCCGGGTGCTCCCAGTCGCCGTCCCAGAGCTGCTTGGCGATGCACTCCGGCTGCCTGCCGCGCTCGCACCGGTAGAACGAGGAGACCTCCAGCATGTCCGGCGGGGTCTCCTCGCCGAACCCGCACGTCTCGGTGAAGTCCCGCACCGGGCTGCCCTGCGCATCGATGATCATGCCGGCCGCCGCGTCGAACGGGGAGGGCGGGAACGCGCTGTAGAGGTGCGACAGGTGGTGGGAGATCGTGACGATCCGCGGCTCGGCGCGGAACTGCAGCGTCTCGCGCAGCTCGTCGTGGTAGGAGTCGATGCGTTTGATCTCGTCGTCGGAGGAGAAGCACTCCACGACGAGGTCCACGGGCTCACGCAGGTCCGGCATCGCCGGCACGTAGAGCTTCGGGAGGTCGCCGAGGCGCCCCCAGTGGTGCTTGCGGCGCGTCAGCCGCTCCTTCTGCAGGCTGTAGGCGCCGCTCGGGCGGGCGATCGCGACCGACCCGTCCTGGGTGCGGTTGATCCCGACGACGGTGGGCTCAGCGGCAGGGGGCTCGTGGCGCATCGGTGGTGCTACCTCCTCGGTCACGGCTGTCTCACGGCTGCTCGGGTCACGGCTTCTCGGGTCACGGCTTCTCGCGTCACGGCTGCTCGGGGGACGCCATCAGGGGCACGGCGGCGCCGCGCGGGGCGCTGCGCAGCCGGTGGTCGTGGCCACGGCGGCGCATCTCGGCGACGAAGTCCTCCAGCGGGCTGCGGAACACGCCGTAGTCGTCGTAGTGCACCGGCACCACCGTGGCGGGATCGACCATCTCGACGAGGTCGTTGCCCTGGCGGCCGTCCATCGTCACGAGCACGCCGAGTCCGCCCCACCCCGGCACCCTCGTGCCGCCCAGGTGCGTGACCATCACGTCGATGTCCGGGAAGCGGTCGCGGATCTGCCGCAGCTGCGGCACCCGCAGCGTGTCGCCGGTGACGTAGGTGCGCAGCACCCGCTCGCCGCCGCGCTCCAGGTCGAGCACGCTGCCCATCACGGGCGGGAGCAGCCGGTGGAAGCCCACCGGCCCGTGCTGCCCGGGCACCGACGTGATGCGCAGCCGCTCGTCACCGCGGGTGGACTCCCAGTCCTGCCACGTCTCGAGACCGGTCGCCGCGTCGAAGCCCCAGCGCCGCAGGCGCGAGGCGGCGTGGCGGGTGGTGACGACCGGTGGCTCGCGCGGGAGGTCCCGCTTCGCCACCCGGTCGAAGTGGTCGCCGTGCAGGTGGCTGAGCAGCACCGCGTCCAGCGGCGGCAGTTCGTCGATCCGCACGGCCGGGTCCGTGCGCCGCTTCGAGGTCAGCCCGTAGCCCAGGTGCACCCGTTGCCCACGGCGGACGAAGTTCGGGTCGGTGAGCAGGGTGAACGCCCCGAGTCGCAGCACCGCCGTCGCCGTGCCCACGAACGTCAGCGAGGGGTGGCCCATGTGGGCGCGGTTACCCGGCCGATCAGGTCCGACACCTCCTCCTGCACCTCGGCCACGGGGATCTGGTCGAGGAACGACGGGCGGTGCTCGCAGCCGTCGCCGGGTCGGTGCGGATGTCCCGCGGTGCTGCAGTCGACGCCGCACTCCGGGCACCGCAGCGTCCAGGACAGCAGCGGCCGGTGCCGGGTGCGGGTGGGCGCGGCCGCGTTGATCGCGTTGCCGCACCAGAAGAGGCCGACCGTCGCAGCGCCCACCGCCCGGGCCAGGTGCAGCGGACCGGAGTCGTTGCCCACCACGGCGGCGCAGCGCTGCAGCACGCCGGCGAGCGTCCCGAGGTCGGTGCGGCCGGTCAGGTCGGTGAGCGGACGGCGCGCCGCCGCCGTGACGGCCGCGGCGGGCTCCGCGTCGCCGGGCCCCCCGACGAGCACCGGGCGGGCCCCGGCCTCGGTGAGGCCGTCGGCGACGGCGGCGAAGCGCTCGGCGGGCCAGCGCCTGCGGGGGTCGGTGGCGCCGGCATGCAGCGCCACCCACGGGCCGGCACCGGGCAGCAGCGCGGCAGCGGCATCCCGTTCGGCGTCGTGGACGTGCAGGAGCGGGTAGTCGGCGGGCCCGTCGGCGCCGACCAGGCGCACCACCTCGAGGAACCGGTCGGCCTCCGGCTGGTAGTAGCGGTAGGGCACGTCGGCGTCCAGCGACGGAGCGCCGTCGGCCCGCAGGCCGATCGAGCGCCGGGCGCCCAGGTCCCGCACCAACGGGTTGGACGCGCCGCCGCCCCCGTGCAGCTGGACGGCCAGGTCGTAGCCGTACCCCCGGGCCGCGTCGAGGAACGCGGGCAGCTCGTGCGCCGGAGGCACGCCGTCAGGCTGCCCGGCGAGCCCGTCGACGTGCGGGAGCACCAGCACCCGGTCGACCGGGCCGGGACGGCCGCGGAGGAACCGCTCGTGCCACGGCGCACCGAGCAGCGTGATCTCCGCGTCCGGGAAACGGGCGCGCAACGCCGCCAGCGCGGGCGTGGCCATCAGGTAGTCGCCGAGCGCGTTGCAGCGCAGAACCGCGACCCGGCGCACCGGGAGCCCGTCGATCATGGCCGCCGGTTACCCCGGGCCCGGCGGGGTAAGCACCTCCCCGTGGATCTAGTACCTCACGGTGTGGATCAGAAGGTGCTCCTGGCGCTGCGGGCCCTCAACCTCGGTGACCTGTTGGTGGCGGTACCGGCCCTGCGCGCGCTGCGCCGCGCGTTCCCGGACCACCGCACCGTGCTCGCGACCCCGGCGGCGCTCGCCCCGATCGTCGAGCTCATCGGGGCGGTCGACGAGCTGCTGCCGAGTACGGAGTCCGCCCAGCTGCGCTGGGACATCCACGGCGACCGGCCGCCGCCCGACATCGCCGTCAACCTCCACGGCACCGGGCCGCAGAGCCACCGCCTCCTCAACGCCCTGTCCCCCGCCCGCCGGATCGGCTACCGCTCGCCCGGGTGGAACGGCCCGGTCCCCGACGTCGTCGCCGCCCGGCACGCGCACGAGCGGGAGCGGTGGTGCGCCGTGCTCGAGCACCACGGCATCCCCGCCGACCCGTCCGACCTGCGCCTCCCGCCGCCGCTGAACGTCATCCCCGGCCGCCCGGGCGCGCCGGTGCTGGTCCACGCCGGCGCCCGCTTCGGCTCGAAGCGCTGGCCCGCCGAGCGGTTCGGCGAGCTCACGGCCGCCCTGCACCGCGCGGGTCGCCCCGTGCTGCTCACGGGATCGGCGGGCGAGCGGGACCTCGCCCGCGCGATCGCGGGCGCCGCCGGGCTCCTCGAGGTGCGGGTGCTCGCCGGGCGCACCGACCTCGCCCAGCTCTGCGCGCTCGTCGCCGGCGCCGCGCTCGTCATCAGCGGCGACACCGGCATCGCCCACCTCGCCTCGGCGTTCGGCACCCCGTCGGTGACGATGTTCGGGCCGGTCGACGCGGCCCAGTGGGGTCCGCCCGCCTACGGCCCGCACATCGCGCTCGGCGACCCGGCCCTGCGCCGCGGGGAACCGTTCGCCGACGACCCCGACCCCGCCCTGCTCGCCGTCGGCGTCGGCGACGTGCTGCAGGCGGCCGCCGCGGCGGAGGCGCTCGCCGCCCCGGCGCCGGCCGGGCGGTCGGCGG
>NZ_JAHKRK010000207.1 GCF_019396355.1 Pseudonocardia nigra | reverse complement strand
CGCGGGCGCCCTCCCGGGCGCTCCTTGACCCCGCCGCCTACCTCGACGCGCCCAAGAACAGTCGGAGAGCCAACGAAGAAAAGATCAACTACAACAACAGGGGGTTGACCGGCCCCGCTCCTTCAGGAATGACCAGGCACAACACCAGCGCCTAGTGACACGACATATCACCAGGCCGGCACCCGTTTCCCCAGCTCAGACCCCACGTTCAGGCACTTTCAACGGGCAACAGCTGCGGAACCCAGGCCGGACGGCGGAGCGATCGCGCTCGGCCACCCGTGGGGCGCCTCGGGGGCGGTACTCGTCGTCCGTCTGTTCTCCCGGATGGTGCGCACACCCGGCCCCCGCACGGGCCTCGCCGCGCTGTCCGCAGGTGGCGGCGTGGGCGTCGCGACGCTGTGGGAAGCGGTGCCCGGGGAGGCCGGGGCGTGATCGAGTTCGAGGGTGTTGGGCATCGCTTCGGCAAGCGGTCGTGCTCGCCGACGTGGACCTCGCGCTGCCCGAGCAGCGCGTGGCGTTCGTCGGCTCGTTCGCCTCTGGCCTACCGCACGATCAAGCAGCCGATCCCGTCAGCGATGGATCGGTTGGACGGGGATCAACGGGTGACGGTGGAGACGATGAACGGTGCTGCGGCGTTGAGGACCTCGCTGCGGGGCAGCGGTGTCTCCACCGCTCCCATGTACACCCCGCCCTCCGCGGGTTTGCCCTGTAGCTGGCCGATGATCGCGGCATGGCGGGCCTCGACCCCGAAGATGCTCGCCGCGGCGGTCAGCAGCGCCTTCTCCTGGAACAGCGCCGGGGCAGCACCCAGGTAGGCCGACACCCCGAGGTTCTCGAAGACAAACGCGGTCTCCAGGTAGCTCTCGGCGCTGGCGAAGGCCTGACCGAAGTCCACCGCGGGCGCGGGTACCGGGTCGCCGCCGAGCTGGTTGATGGTGTCGGTGATGACCATGACGTGGGCTTCCTCGTCGCTCTGCACGGTGGCGAGGTAGCTCTCGGCCTTGCCGTCGAGCAGGTCGGCTGCGTTGCCCTGCCGGTAGAACTCGGCCTCCAGGTACTCGAGGGTCAACGCGTAGTTGAGCACGTCGATCGGCCCGTCGAAGTCACCTTCCTGCGCGAAGGCCCATTTCGCGCCCAGCATCTGCAGGGCCACGGAGGCCGGGATGACGGTGGCGGCACCCCTGATCAGATCGCGACGCTTCACGTCCGTCTCCTTGTCTCGTGAGTGGTCTCGTGGGTGGTCGTCGGGCGGCTACTGCTGGATGAACTGGCCGGCGAGCTCGAGGACTTCCGCCATGGTCTTGTTGTCCTCGAACGGCGCCGGGAACGGGTTGCCGCCGGTCAAATCGGCCAGGATCGCGGCGTGCCGCGACTCGACGCCGGCGATCGCCGCGGCCGCGCCGAGCACGTCAGCGCTCTGGATGTTGGCGACCTGGCCGTGGTAGGCGTCCACGCCGAGCTCCTCGAACATCGACGCGGCGGTGAGGAACATCGTCCGGTCGGTGAACGTGCCGTCGGGGAACATGAACATCGGCATCTCCGCCGGGGTGCCGCCCATCGCCTGCACCGTCTCGGTGATCGCGGAGACGTGGGCCTGCTCGTGGTCGCGGATCGGGCTGATCAGCTCCAGCTCGCGCCCGCTGAGGAGGTCACCGTCGATGCCCTGGGTGTAGAACTCGGCCTCCAGGTACTCCAGCGTCAGCGCGTAGTTCAGGATCTCCAGGTCGCTGGCGGAGCCCTGCGCGAACGCCCGCGGGTCGCTGCGCGTGGTCGCCACGAAGGTGGCGCCTACCCCGACCAGGGCCGCGCCCTTGAGGAAGGTGCGCCGGTCGGCCTCCTCTCGGAAGACCAGCACTGGGGCGCCGCCCCACAGCCGCGATGACCTCCTGGCTCGTGCTTCGTTGCCCATCTCGTCCTCCATGCACTCTCGGCCGCCGTCACTCGGCGGTGGTATCGGTGGTGGCGCGTACGACGATGCGGTGGGTGCGATCGCCCTTCGGGTGGCAGGCGAACAGCGTCAGCTGACGGGTCGCCGGGTCGGCCGGTGAGGCCAGCACGAAATCCACGTACTCGGCCTCGAGCACGATTGCGGTCTCGGTGACGCGGAAGGTGACGGGCTGGCCGCTGTTGGTGGTGACGACGATCGGGTCGCCCGGGGCGAGCTGGTCCAAGTCGGCGAAGGGCCGGGTATGGGTGGTGCGGTGCCCAGACAGGACTGCGTTGCCGGGCTGGCCCGGACTGACGGTGCCGGGCCACAACCCCGGCCCACGCTCCAGCACCGACGGGTGCACACCGGCCGCGTATCCGGCGTCCAGCCCGATCGCGGGGCTGGTGACACGGCCGAGGGGGGTGTACGCCTGCGGGGCGGTGGCGACCAGCGCGGCCTGCTCCGGATCGATCGGGTAGTCCGGGTTGTTCGCCGCCGAGGCCGCCAGCTCGCCGCGCAACCGCAGCACCGCGTCCCACGACGGCGGTTCCCGCTGGCTCTGCTCGTCCGCTCTGCCTGACGCAGGTGCGGTCGAGATGTCGGGCGTCAGCATGGGCACGATCAGGACCAGGGTGGCCGAGATGCCCACCACGCAGGCCACCCCGAGCGAGGCAGCGCCTGGCCGCAAAGAACGCACACGATCACCCGCCTGTCGTTTCCCCGAGCATCCGCAACGTGACCTGATTCACAAGGCGTTCGGCGCCCGTCCGGGAACGGTTCGCGACGGAGATTGAACGGGAGCGTGACTTCGCGGCAGGGCGGCAGCGCAGCTCCGCCGGCATTCGTATCTCGTCGATGTCGCCGGAGGCGTCAGCATGTTCGGCCAGCGGAGTGAGTGCAGGCAGAGCAGCCGCCCCGCACGTGCGGCACGACCGCGCTGCCGCGCTCGCGCTTGCTCGGACCGAAGGGCTGCCCGGCGTCACGATGCGACGGATCGCCGGCGAGCTCGGCGCAGGCCCATGTCGCTCTACCGGCACGTCGCCGACCGGAACGCGCTGGTGCTCGCGGTGCTGCTCCACGAGAGTTTAGATCGGGCGGTGGCCGGTGACGAGCACCGCGGGCTGAACGACGTGGTGGCCGGGCTGGTCAGGGGCGTAGCGGGGAACGCCCGGGGCCGCACACGGTCAACCGGATCTTTCTCGACGGGTTCGCCTACGTCGGCGCGCGGCTGTCCAACACCGACTGCCTTTCGGAGAGGCGGCGGCGGTTGGAAGGGGGAGGTCCCGCTGCGCGGGCGCCGCCGAACTGACTACGGCGACCGCCACCTTCTCTGCTCGACGGAACCAGCTCGACCCCGATGCGGAGACCGCGGCGGCCCGCCGGCTCGCCGAGGCGCTCGACCCGTCGGCGATCGAGGCCGCCGAACTCGCCCTGAAGGGAACGGGCAGCGCGTCGACCGAGCGGCTACTAGTGCGTTTGTCGCGCCCCCACCGGGTGCGGTGGTCGTCTCGGTCGCGGGCCGTGGCGCAGGCAGGCGATTGGGCTCGCCGGACGTGCCCTGCCCCGTCTGTTGGGGGCGATCAGACAGATAGGGGCTGCGGGGGCCGTGCCAGCTGATGCGGAGGGTGTCGCGGGCTCGGGTTGCGGCGACGAAGAGCAGGGAGCGGGCCTTGCGGTCTTCGATCTGGAAGCGGGTGGGGTCGTCGGTTTGGAGGCGTTTGATCCAGGTCGGGGGATGATGCCGTCGGAGGCGGCGGGGCTCGCGTGGTCCGGCGCTGTGCGGCCTGCGCCGCGGTCGTCGGCTGCTCGTCGGCGCCTGAGGTGAACCGGCGCAGCCGCAGGCTGTTGGCCACCACGAACACCGGCTGAACGCCATCGCGGCGCCCGCGAGCATCGCGTTCAGCAGGGCGGCGGCGGCCAGGGCAGGGCGGCCACGTTGTAGGCGAACGCCCAGAACAGGTCTCCTTGATCGTGCCGAGCGTCCTGCGGGAGAGCCGGATCGCGCCCGCCTTCAGCGGGGACGAGCCTGCCGCGGCTCCCGTCCTCGAGCTTGCGGAAACGTGGTCGGCGGCGATCGCATACGCCTGCACGTGACGGGCGTGAGCAGGTAGCGCCTCGATGCGCTGCATGAAAAGGGTGGTGTGATCTCCGAATCCCGGGCATCTCGGCGACTGCCGCACGTCACCGGCTTCGGTCCGCAGGATTTGGCGGCACGGGGAGGCGAATGTGAGGGACGAGGACGCCGTGAACCTCCCGTCGCTACCGCGGGGATGGGTCGCAGACCGGGCTGCGACCGACGCTGCCGCGGAGCCGTCGTTCGCTCTCTCCGCGGCCGAGCTGTTCGACCGGCACGGCGTCGGCGTGTACTCCCTGGCCAGGGCCATTTTGGGGGAGTGCGCGGCGGCAGAGTGCGTCGCAAGGGACGTGCTGGTTGCCGCGGCGCGGGCAGGCGAGCGTCGCCCGGTGCGGTTGCTCGGGGACGTGCATCGGCGAGCGGCCGCCGTCGGACGGGCTGGCCGTGGCGGGTTCGCGGTCGCCGTGGCCACCGGTGCCACGTCGCGGTGCTGGTCGGGATGGATCCCGTGGCCCGGGCCGCGTTGGAGCTGGTGTGCTTGCGTGGTTGCACGGTCGCCGAGGTCGCCGCCCGGCTCGGGTGTCCACGCACCGTCGTCCTCCGGGCGCTCCGGCAGGGGGTCGGTCAACTTGCCCCGTGACCGATCGTCGATCGCCGGGTCATGGAGAGGCGTGTCCGCGGTTGGTCGACCCCGGTTGCGCGTCCGGGCGAGGCGGGCGGTTTACGCGGCGGCGCTGAGCGTGAAGAAGGCGGCCGTGAGCAGCAGCCAATGCTCCGCGAAGGGCTCCTGCGTTGCCCGGTGGCCGCGACGAAGGTCGCGATGCCCAGCTGGAGGATCCCGGGGAAGAACGGCAGGAACAGTAGCCCGGCGGCGAGCGCGGGGATGCGGACGTGGTTCACACCGCCGGCACCGGGGTTTGCGCCGTGAGGTGGCGGCGGCGCCGCCCGACGGTGAGGGAGCGGTCCGCGAGCGCGTACAGCGGGGACAGCACCAGGTCGTGTGCGATTACGCCCCGCCGAACCAGATGAGCATCCGGGCGAACGCCGAGGCGGCGGAGGCCTGCAGCGCAGCGTACCCGGCCAGGGCGAAGCAGATCAGCAGGGCGAGCAGGTGTAGCGGGTGCGCGCCGTAGAGCGTCCGGAGCCGGCGCATCTCAGACCGCCCGGAACTCGATGGACCCCACCCATTTCGTGTTGTGCACGCCCGGCAGCGCGGGGACGATCATGGGGCGGGGGTAGCCGTTGCCGAGGCCGGTGTCGACTCCGTTGACGCCGAGGGCGAGCAGGGAGTCGGGGTCGAGCACCTGGTTGGTGGCGAGGGTGGCGCTCCGGAACGGCGGGTCTCGGCTCCGGTGACACCGACGGCGGCGGTCTTGTTTGACCGGGAAGTCGTTCAGTCCGTCGCCGTAGAGCAGGCCGCGGGGCAGGAGCAGGGCGGCGGCCCGGATCGGCTCGCCGGCGACCTGCGGGACGCTCAGCGCGGTGACGAGCAGCGCGCCACCGCCGACGAGGCCGAGGGCACCGCGCCTGCTCATCGTGGCCGGGGCGGGATCGGGGGCGACCAGGTCGTCCGGGCGGAGGCCACTACTCGTCGACCGTGCGCGAGTTACGTCGGTGGTTACTGCGATCAGCTGGACCGACGAGCCGACGTGGGTACCGGTCCGCTACCGCAACGCCGTCTACGAGCAGACCGAGCAGCGGTGGATCTCCGACGCGGAGGCGGCGAAACCGAGTTCACCGCTTTCGCCAGAGGCGGGGATTTATGATCAACACGAGCAGCTCGTCGAGGTAGGCCGACCATTGCCGTCCCGGCGCGCCGTGGTTCGAGCCGTGGCGGGTCCCGTGGAGGGGCGCGCTCGGCGACCGCGTCGTGCAGGATCCGGCGGGGGTCGTGGTCGGCCAGTTCGGCCAGGCGCAGGACGCGGGTCAGGGACGCGCCCCGTCCTCGGCGGCGATCTGCAGTCGCCGCTCTCTCATGGTTCCGCTGGTCCGCGCCACCGCACGCAGCATCTCCCGGATGATGGGCGTCGCAGCGGCTCAGGCCTTCTCCAGCTCCTCTTGCGGCTGGTGGTTGTTGCCGATGATGTGCTTGAGGATGTGGGCGCGCAGCTCTCCGAAGGAGTGCTCGGCCTTGGTGGTGATCTGGTCGCGGGGTTCGGGCAGGTCGATGTCGACGATTTCGGCGACCCGAGTGGGTGCGGGGGAGAGCACGATGACGCGGTCGGCGAGGTAGACGGCTTCGTCGATGTCGTGGGTGACGAAGACGATGGTGAGGTCGAACTGCCGGCGTAGCCGCAGGACGAGGTCTTCGAGGGCCATGCGGGTTTGGGCGTCGACGGAGGCGAAGGGCTCGTCCATGAGCAGGACTTCGGGTTGGTAGGCCAGGCCGCGGGCGATGGCGACACGCTGCTGCATACCGCCGGACAGCTGCCACGGGTAGGAGCGGTGCTCGGTGCCGAGGCCGACGGCGGCCAGCATCTCCATGGCCTGCTCGCCGGCCTTCGTCTTGGAGGTGCCCTTGGCGCGCAGGGGCAGGGTGACATTGCCGAGCACGGTCAACCAGGGCAGCAGGGAGCGGCTGTAGTCCTGGAAGATGAGGCCGAGTTGTTCCGGGGGCTCGGTGATCGGCTTGCCGTCGAGCTCGACCACTCCGTCCGTTGGTGGCAGCAGCCCGGCGACGCATTTGAGCAAGGTCGTCTTGCCCGCACCTGAGGGTCCGACGACGCAGACGAGTTCGCCGTGGTGGACGTCGAACCCCACGTCGGCGATGGCCTGCTTGGCGCCGGCTCCGTGGCCGTAGGTCTTGGCGAGCCGGTCGATGCGCAGCACGGTGCGCCGTGTAGTGGGCTGATCAACATTGGTCATGTCGTGTCTCCTATGCGCTGCTGCCAGCAGCGCAGGCGGCCCCGATCTGCCAGTGTAGGATGCGGCGTTCGACGAGTCCGAACGCGAGGTTGAGCAGGTAGCCGAGGAGGCCGAGCAGCAACATCCCGGCCCACATCTGGGTGAAGGCGAAAGTGCGCTGGGCCTGCAGGGTGAAGAAGCCGATCCCTTCGGTCGAGGCGACCATTTCGGACACCACCATGAGCAGCACCCCGATGGACAGGCTGGTGCGCGCCCCGACGATGATCTGCGGGCCGGCCGAGGGCAACAGCACGTAGCGCAGCTGGTAGTGCCAGGGCAGCCGGTAGACGCGGGCCATGTCGCGCATGGTGGGTTCCACGCCGCGGACGCCGTCTACGGTGTTCATCAGCACCGGGAAGACGACGCCGAGCACGATCACACCGACCTTCATTTCCGGGCCGACCCCGAGCAGCAGGATCGCAAACGGCAGCACCGCGGGCGGGGGCAGGGCGCGGGCGTATTCCAGGAGCGGGTTGACAACCTGGTGCAGCCACCGGGCCAGCCCGAGGATCACGCCTCCCGTGACGCCGAGCGCCACGCCAATCAGGTATCCGATGGCGAGGTTGCGCATGCTGGGCAGCACGTGGTGGACGAACCCGGTTCCGAACCAGGTGTCGGCGAAGGTGCGCAGCACCTCGGGAAGGGGTGGGTAGAACAGGGCGGCGGCCTGGACCGACCAGATCCACCAAATCGTGATCAGCGCGGCGGGCAACAGCAGCTCCCAGGCGACACCGGTGATTCGGCGGATCATCCGCGCTCACCTCGCTGCGAGGGGTGCCAGAACAGGACGGCGCGCTCGATGCGCTGAAAGGTCATGACCACGGCGACCCCAAGGGCGCCGGAGACCAGGATCAGCGCGTACATGAGCGCGTCGGCGCCGCTGGCCTGCGCGACCAGTATGTCGTTACCGAGCCCGGGAGCGCCGCCGACCAGCTCGGCGACGATCGTGACGATCAGCGCGATGGTCGCTGAGATCCGCAGCCCGGTGGCGATGTAGGCGGATGCTCCGACCAGCCGCACCGTGAAGAAGCGCTGTAGTCGGGTCAGTCGGTAGGCCCGGGCCATTTCCAGCGCTTGGGGGTCCACCCCGCGCACCCCGTAGATGGTTTGCATGAGCAGTGGCCACACGGCGCCGTAGACGACGAGCAGAAGTTTCATCTGCAACGTGGCGCCGAGAATGAGCAGCGCCAGCGGGATCAGCGCCACCGGGGGAATCGGGCGGAGCACTTCGATGACCACCCGGCAGAAGCGGTAGGCGCGCTGGCTGGCGCCGAGCAGGAGGCCGAGCGGGACCGCAATCGCCGCCGCAATCGCCAGGCCCAGCGCCCAGGACTGCACGGTCAACCCGACCACGGTCCAGAACGTCGGGGTGATCACCACCTCGGCCAGGGTCTGCAGGACGGTCGAGGCGGGCGGGAAGTACCGGCTCGGCAGCACGTCGGTTCGGCTGAGCAGTTCCCACAGTGCGAACGCTGCCAGGACGCCCGCCACAGCCCCGATGAGCCCGCTCGGTTGCAGCTTGCGGGCACGTATCCGGGGTATCGACAGGGCCGTCATGACGCGAATGCCGCCACGCTCTCGGCCGACGAAATGAACCCGTGCTTGACCATGATTTCGACCAGCTGCTGGTACGCCGGGCGATCCATCTCGGTTCGCAGCTTCTCGATCTCGACCTTCTTTGCCGCCTCGGGGGAGATGTTGGTGTAGTCGGACAGCACCGCGCGCACCTCGTCGTGATGGGCGTTGGCATACTCCTGCGACTTGGTAATCGCCCGCACGAACCGCTGCACCAGATCGGACCGATCCTGCACCGTCCGCTCACTGGCGAGGTAGATGCTGGAGTTGACACCGACCGGTAGCCCCTTGCTGCAAGGGTCACCAATGGACTTGAATTGATGGCTGAGCGCGGCCGACAGGAACGGATCGATGAGGACGCCCGCGTCGACCTGCCCCTGTTGGATCGAGGGCTCTACCTGGTTGAACGGCAGCTCGATGACCTTGACGCTGTTCGGGTCCACCCCCGAGGCGTCTAGTGCGGCGCGAAGGCACAGGTCGAAGTGCGCCTTGAGCGAGTTCACCGTCACCGTCTTTCCCTCCAGGTCGGCGAATGAATCGATGCCGGAGGCTTCGTCCACCACGACGGCCGTGGTCCCGTCTTCGACGATCACGCCCGCGCCGGCCACCCGCTTGATCGGGGCGCCCTTGCTGGCTGCGACAAGCCCCGGCACGGTAGCCGCGAAAGCAAAGTCATAGCTGCCCTGGATGAGACTGGTCAGGATCGCCCCGCCGCTGTCCGCCTTGTGCGTCTGCACTTCGATGCCTTCCTCGGCGAAGAACCCCTTCTGTATCCCGAGGAACAGTGATGCGACGTTGACGGTGGGAACGAGGCCGACATTCACCGTCTCCAGGTCGCCGGAGCTGCCGCCGCCTTGGTCTGCTCCGACCAGGCTGGTTCCCCCACCGCCGCACGCGGTCAGCAGCAGAGCTGCGGCCGTGATGGCTGCTACACCGAGTCGAGGTCTCATTCTGACTCCGTTAGCTTGTCGTGACATCAGTCGTTTCGTCCGCAATGCGGGGCCGGGTGTGACTGGCTGGTGATCCGGCGGAATTCCGGTGGCTTCTGGTCGTTGCCGCTCCTGGGAGATCGGTCCCGGCGGGCCGGGCTTGCACCTCATGGTGGAACACGACCATCGGGCCAAACGCGCGCTTTCCAGTGGGTGGAAAGGAAACGAGTTGCACGCGGTCCAGGGCGGCACGCTGCTCGACGTGAGCATGGAAGTCATCACCCTCGGCGTCGCGGCCGGACCGGCGCTGCGCAGCACGGAGGGCGGGATCTGCACCGCGATCGTGGTCGACGGTGCCCACTACCTGGTCGACTTCGGCCTCGGCTGCACCCGCGCCGCGCACACCGCAGGGCTGCGGGGCAAGGACCTGCGCGCCGCCTTCATCACCCACCTGCACTCCGACCACGTCGGCGAGCTGCCCGCCTACCTGCTGTGGAACTGGGGAACGCCGGTGGACGGCTTCACCTCACCGATCGCCATCCACGGTCCCGCTGTCGCCCCCGCGCTCATGGCGAACGGGGTACCGCTCCACGGCACCGCCGGGCTGGTCCGCGCCACGCTGGAGGGCTTCTCCTACGACATCGCCGTCCGCGAGGCCGACGAGGCACGGCCGGCGCTGCGCGGGCTCATCGCGGCCCGGGAAATCCCCACGCCCGGCAAGGACCCCACGCCGGTGGAGGTCTACCGCGACGACCGCGTCGCCGTCACCGCGGTCCTGGTCGACCACCCGCCGGTCTTCCCCGCCTACGCCTTCCGGTTCGACACCGCGGACCGGTCGGTCACCGTGTCCGGCGATACCACCGAAAGCCCCGCGCTTGCCGCGCTCGCCGAGGACACCGACCTGCTGGTCCACGAGGCCGTCGCCCTGGACTACTACCTGCGCGGCGGATTCGACCCGGTGTTCGTCCGCCACCAGGCGCGCTCGCACACCCCACCCCAGGGCGCGGGCCGGGTGGCGGCGAAGGCCGGCGCCCGCCACCTGGTGCTGTCCCACCTGGCGGGGGTCGCGCCCCCCGAGTACTGGCGGGTCGAGGCCGCGAAGACCTACGACGGACCGATCACCGTGGCGACCAGCGGGATGAGGTTCCGGGTCTGAAGAAGCGGTTGGTCGGTCTCAGTCGTGCACGTCCTCGTAGCCGAAGCCCGCGGACAGCTGGACCTGGCGGGCGATCCCGCGCGCGGCGACCTGCAGCACCGGGACGATCGCGCCCGGATTGGCCTGCCTGCCAACCATGACGACGCCGAGCGCGGCGATGACCCGCCCGTCCAGCCCCACCACGGGCACCGCTGCGCCCGAGGTGCCTAGCGCCGTCTCCTCCACCGTGATGGCGTAGCCGCGCCGGCGGACTTCCGCCATCTCCTTCCTGATCCGATCGGGGTCCACGATCGTGTGCCGGGTGTGCCGTTCCGGGTTGTGCAAGGCGCTCTCGACGACGTCGGCGGGCGCGTTCGCCAGCAGCACCTTGCCCCCAGCACTGGCGTGCAGGCTCAACCGGTCGCCCACCCGGCGCACCGCGCGGCCCACGGATGTGCCGCTGATGCGGTCGAGCATGAGCGCGCGGTCACCGTCGAGAACGGACAGGTTGACGACATTCTTGGTCACCTGCAGTACGTCCTGCATGAACGGGTTGGCGATCTCACTCAGCCCCCGATGCACCGGGGCGAGCAGGCCGAGGCTCCAGATCCGGTGCCCGATGCGGTACTGCCCGTCGATCCTGATCAGCGCTCCCCACTCCACCAGTTCGTGCACCAGACGGTGGCAGGTGGCCACCGGGAGGTCGGTCCGGCGAGCCAGGTCGCTGAGGGTGAGGGCGACGTGGTCGCTGTCGAACGCCCCGAGCAGGCTCAACGCTCGCGCGGCCACCGACAGCGGCGCCGCGCCCGCTCGGCGCGCCACCATCCGGCAACCTCCCCACAAACACTGCGACGGCCAGCACCACCGCCGCACCAACTGCTGAACTCCATCCTCCATCGGCTTTCCAGCGCGCGCAGCCTGTCGTGATCGACCTTCACGTATCCGGCGGTGGTCAGCGCGTGCCGATGCCGCAGCACCTGCCCGATCTCAGTCAGCGACGCCCCGGCGGCCAGCATGGCCGTCGCCGCGGTGTGCCGCAGCCGGTGCGCGTAGATCGTGCCCAGTCCTGCTCGGCGAGCGGCGCGTGCCACCACCTGGGTGACCGCGCCACGGGTCAGGGCCCGGTGCGGGGCCCGCGGGCCGACGAACACCGCGCGGACCTCGGCCGTGGCGGGCCGGGACTCGGTCAGGTAGGCCACGATGGCCTCGCCGACGTCGGCCGGCAGCGGGAGCCGCTCGTGCCGGTTTCCCTTGCCCGACACGGCGATCTCGCCGCGCCGCCAGTCGATGTCATCCAGCCGCAATCCGGCGACCTCACCGGTGCGCAGCCCCAGCCGGACCAGCACGGTCAGGATCGCCAGGTCGCGTCGCCCTACCGGGGTGCTGCAATCGCACGCGGCCAGCAGCGCGTCGATCTGCTGCGGCGTCAGGTACTTCGGCAGCCCTGCCAGCCTCCACCGGGCGGCAGCGGGCACCGCGCTAACCAGCGACGCACCGGTGATCCCCTCCAGGTGCAGGAACCCCAACAGCGAGCGCAGGGCCGTGGCGGTGCGCTGCACCGTGGCGGTGCCCCGCAGCGGCCGCGCGCCAGCATGAACGCGGTGATATCCGCGGCGGTCCCGTCGACGACGCGCTCGGACAGGAACGGGCGGACCATGCCCCGGTTGCGCTCGATCGTCAACGGGCTCAGGCCGCGCTCCCGTGCCAGATAGCGGGCGTAGTCGGCCAGCATCGTCTCCACCGGGCCGCCCACCAGGCGGGCCCGGGCGGCGGGGCCGCCCCGGCCTCCCGCAGGTACTCCAGCAACGGGGTCAGCGACCGAGCAGAGCGGCCGTCGCGACACCCGGCGGCCCGGCGCTCCGCGACGAACTCGCCCACGACCTGTGGGGTCAGCCAAAAGCCGTCCAGCCCGCGCGCGTCCAACCACACGCCAATGTGGGCCATCAGCCGCAGGTGCCCGGCCCGCGACCAAGGGGCGTAGCCCAGCCGCTCCAACCGCTCGTCGAACCCGTGCGCGAATGCTGCCAGCGCGCCCGTGACGTGTACTAACCCGGCGCTTTCACGCCCGAGTCGTGGGAAAGGCGTGTTGAACGGCTGAAAGGTGCTCCTGAGCAGCAAGGATGTGGCTTGTCGAGGGCCATGTCCGTGCGAGGTCAGGAGCACCTTCCAGGTGAGCAAGCGTAGTGGGTTCTACCCGTGCCCGGCTGTGGACACGGCCGGGACGAAGGTGGTGTCGCAGGCCGGCGGAGTCCTGCTCACTGAGACCGCGCGAGCGGTCGGACTCGACCGTGCTCTGTCGGCCGCGTTGGAGCGGTGGCGACCGCGGTCCGCGGTGCACGACCCGGGCAAGATCGTGCTCGACCTCGCGATCGCACTCGCCCTGGGCGGGGACTGCCTGGCCGACATCGCCGTGTTGCGCGCCGAACCCGGCCTCTACGGCCAGGTCGCGTCGGATCCGACGGTGTCCCGGACGATCGACCGGCTCGCGTCCAACCCGGTCGCGGCACTGCGGGCGATCAACGCCGCCCGGGCGGCGGCACGGAAGATGGCGTGGCGGCTGGCTGGTCAGCGCGCCCCCGACCACGGCGTGCGCGCTGACCAGCCGCTGGTGATCGACGTGGACGCGACCTTGGTGACCGCGCACTCGGACAAGGAAGGCGCGGCACCGACGTTCAAGCGCGGGTTCGGGCACCACCCGCTGTGGGCGTTCGCCCTCCCCGCCGGCGTTCGGGTCCCCGGCGCACAGCCCGAGGATGTCCCGGCGCCCGTCGGTGGTGACCGCGAGCGCGACGTAGATCGGCCGGTTGGCGACCTTCCCGTCGCGGATCTTGGTTCTGGCGCACTTTGCGTGAATTCGGGTTCCGGGGGTGAGGATCAGGCGTGGAGGACTCGTGTGCGGAGGAGGTCGATGTTGGCGCGGCCGAACATCTGCCGCTTCAGCCTTTTGATCTTGTTGACGGTGCCTTCGACTCGGCCGGAACTGTGCGGCAGGGTCAGGCCGGCCTGGACGGCATCCTGGTCGCGGCGCAGGTTGCGGGCGAAGGACGCCAGCGGCGCCAAGGTGTCCTGCTCGACTACGACGATCCACTTCTCGAGGTCCTGGCCACGCAGCTCGGTCATCATGGTGGCCCACCCTCGAACATGGGCGGTGAGCCGATCCAGCCCGGCGTCGGCGTCACGGATCTGGCGCAGACGGCTCGCTTCGTCGGTGGAGAGCCGGTCGGGGTGGGTCATGACCCAGCTGGTCACCTCGCGGACGGTCGGGGGTTTCGGGCCGGGCAGTGCGGCGTGTCCTCTCCCCTCGCGGAACTGTCGAAGGTAGCGCTGAACAGCCAGTTCCCCACCCTGGTAGCCGCGCGTCGCGATCTCCCGGAACAGCCCGGTGGCGTTGCGTTCGCCCTCGTTCCAGCGGCGGTGCAGATGCTCGACGTAGTCGTCGACGAGGTGCGCGCGCTGCTCGGTCTTCGCGGTCAGGTCGTCCACCGTGCCGGCCTGCGCCAGCTTGCGGACCGTCGCTGGGTGCAGGCCCAGCTGACGGCCGATCGCCGCCTTCGACATGCCCTGCCCGGACAGCTCGTGCACCGCGGCATGCTGTTCCCGGAACCGTGCGATGATCTTCTTCTCGGGGACCGGCTGGACCACCGGTGGCAGCGTCGAGGCTTGCGATGTCGAGGCTTCCTCGGTCGTGCGAGCAGGGTGCGCGATGGTGAGGTTGGCGCGACGGGCGGTGACCGTCTTCTCCACGGCTTGGCCCAGGTTGCGCCATAGGTGCCAGCGGTCGGCAACCTGCAACGCACCCGGCGCTCCCGACCGGGCGGCCTCGGCATAGGCGCCGGCCCGATCCCGGCAGATCACTTCCACCCCGGGATGCTGGCGCAGCCAGGCGGCGAGGGTCGCGGCTTCGCGGTCGGGCAGCAGCTCAACCGGGCGACCGGTGATCATGTCGATCATATGAAATAACCCCGGAGTTCCCTCATGTCGCGTCGGCCTGACCACCTCCTGGAGCAGGGCGATTCCCCTCGTTCGAGTGGCCGTGGATCGTCTGACCGAACTTCAGCCTCCATGA
>NZ_JAHKRK010000206.1 GCF_019396355.1 Pseudonocardia nigra | reverse complement strand
CTCGCGGGGCCCTCGGTCGCCGGGGCGGCAGCAGGCGCGGCGGCGGCGGCCGGAGCGGTGCCGTCGGCCGCCGTGGTGCTGGGCGCACCGGCGGGACGGCTGGCCGCCCGGCGACGGCGCGTGGTGGTGGGCGCGGGCGCCTCGGCGGCGGGCGCGGAGCCGTTGGCGGCCGCGTCCGCAGCGGGGGCCGCGGCAGCGAGGTCGCTCGCGGCCGCGTCGTTGCCCGCCCCGTTGGTGGTGGCGTCGGCAGCCGCGGCGCGCTTGGTGGAACGCCTGGCCGGCTTCTTCTCGGCGGCAGGCGCCTCGGCGGTGGTCGCAGCAGCGCCGTTCGCGGGCAGCGGGAGCTGCGCGGAAGCGGACTTGGGGGCGGGCGCGCCGCCCTGCTTCTCCTTGATGGCCGCGATCAGGTCACCCTTGCGCATGCCGGAGATGTCCGGGATGTTCAGTTCCCCGGCCAGCTGGCGCAGTTCCGCCAGCACCATGCCGGAGAGTCCGCCGCGCTTGCGCGGCGCGGGTGCGGCCTCGGTGCTGACGAGATCGGTCTCGCTCACAGATGTCCTTCCTGACCGACCGGGACGTGCCCTGGTCAGCGGGATTCACACGCTCGCCCGGACGGTGTGCCGGACGACATGTCGGTCAACGGGTCGCGGGAAATGCGGCCGCCCCGACAGCAAGGGCGACGATCGCCGCGACGGTCGCGGGGAAGAGGCCGCTCGGGTCGGAACCGGATCTCGACGAACGGATGCTGGAGATTCCGGCTCGAGTGGCCACGCGGATGACGCGTGGATCGCCGTTGCGCTGCCGAGAGTAGACGTTCCCACTGGTGGCGGCAACAACCCCCGGCACAACACGCCGAACCGGACCTAGCCGATCTCCACGCGGGCACCCGCCGGGTCGACGGGCAGCGGCACGGCGGTGAACCCGGCCGCGTCGATCCCGGCCGGCACCTCGCCGTCGGGCGGCAGCGCCAGCACGGTCGGTCCGGCACCGGAGATCGCGGCAGGTACGCCCGCGTCCCGCAGGGCGTCCACCAGGTCGGCCGACGCCGGGTAGGCCGGTCGGCGGTAGCCCTGGTGCAGCCGGTCCTCCGTGGCGGCCATCAGGAGCTCGGGGCGCTGGGTGAAGGCCAGCACCGCGAGCGCGGTACGACTGCCGGTGAAGGCGGCGTCGGCCAGCGGCACGCGCTCGGGCAGCAGCCCGCGCGTGGTGCTGGTGAGGGACTCGATTCCCGCGACGAACGCCACCGGGCGGATGCCCGGATGCGTGTCGAGTCGTACAGCGTGGAACCGCTCGTCCGTATTCCCCGGGGTCTCCCAGGCCACGACGAACCCGCCGAGCAGGCTCGCCGCCGCGTTGTCGGCATGCCCCTCCATGCCCGCCGTGACCTGCAGCACGGTGTCGCGCTCCAGCTCCGGGTCCCGCCCGGCGAGCACGACGGCCGCGACGGCGCCCGCCACCGCGGCCGCCGCGGAGCTGCCCAGCCCGCGCGAGTGCGGGACGGCGTTGCGGCAGCGCAGGCGCACGCCCGCCGGGGCGTCGCCCACGATGTCCCAGGTGGTGCGCATCGCCCGGACGACGAGGTGCGAGTCGTCGCACGGCACCCGCCCGGCACCCTCGCCCTCGACCTCTACCGTGACGCCGTCGGGCGCGACCGACACCTCGACGTCGTCGTACAGCGACAGCGCGAGCCCCAGCGAGTCGAACCCGGGGCCCAGGTTCGCCGACGAGCCCGGCACCCGCACCCGGACCTCGGTCGGCCGTCCCATCAGCGTCCTCCCGATGCCAGCAAGGTGGCTTTACTGTCACTGGGCGGCAGCAAAGCCACCTTGCTGGCGCCCGCGCTCACCCCAGCTCCAGGGCGTCGGCCACCGCGCCGGGATCGATCGGCACCACTGTCGGGGCCGGGGCGGCGAGCAGGGCGGTGTCGGGGTCCTTCAGGCCGTGCCCTGTGACCGTGCAGACCACGAGCGAGCCGCGCGGCAGCGTGCCGTCGGCCGCCGACTGCAGCAGCCCCGCGACGCTGGCCGCCGACGCGGGCTCGACGAACACGGCCTCGCGCGCCGCGAGCAACCGGTACGCGGCCAGGATCTCCTCGTCGGTGACGGCGGCGAACCGCCCGTCGGACTCGTCGCGCGCCGCCGTGGCCGCGGCCCAGGACGCCGGCGCCCCGATGCGGATGGCGGTGGCGATCGTCTCCGGGTTGCGCACCGGCTCGCCGTGCACCAGGGGCGCGGCCCCGGCGGCCTGGTAGCCGAACATCCGGGGCGTCGCGCCGATCAGGCCGTCGGCGAGGTAGTTGCGGTACCCGGCCCAGTACGCGGTGATGTTGCCCGCATTGCCGACGGGCAGGCAGTGCACGTCCGGGGCCCGGCCCAGCTCGTCACAGACCTCGTAGGCCGCGCTCGCTTGACCGGCGATCCGCGTGGGGTTCACGGAGTTGACCAGCGCCGCCACCGGGTAGTCGGCGGCGGTCTTGCGGGCCAGCTCGAGGCAGTCGTCGAAGTTGCCGTCGATCTGCAGGATCCGCGCGCCGTGCGCCACGGCCTGGGCCAGCTTGCCGAGCGCGATCTTGCCCTGCGGCACGAGCACGGCGCACGTCATCCCGGCCCGCGCGGCGTACGCGGCGGCCGACGCCGACGTGTTGCCGGTGGACGCGCACAGCACGCCCTGCTTGCCCTCGGCGAGCGCATCGGTGACCGCCATCGTCATGCCGCGGTCCTTGAACGAGCCCGTGGGGTTGGCCCCGTCGACCTTGAGGTGGACCTCGCAGCCGGTCAGCTCGGACAGGTGCGGGGCGGGCAGCAGCGGCGTGCCGCCCTCACCGAGGGTGACGATCCGCCAGTCCGGCTGCACCGGCATCCGGTCGCGGTAGGCCTCGATCACGCCGGGCCACCTCGTGGCCTTGGCCGGAGCCGTCATCCCGCAACACCCTTTCGCCCCAGGTCCTCGACCCGCAGCACGCTGTCGACGCCGCGCACGACGTCCAGTCCGGTGAGGACGTCCACCGTGGCGGCCAGCGCGGCCTCCGGGGCGCCGTGTGTGACGACGACCAGCCGGGCGGCCGCCCCGCCGTTGCCGCCGCCGGTCTGCCGCACTGCCGCGATGCTCACCCCGTGGTGGGCGAACTCGCCGGCGA
This sequence comes from Pseudonocardia nigra, assembly GCF_019396355.1. Taxonomy (GTDB): domain Bacteria; phylum Actinomycetota; class Actinomycetes; order Mycobacteriales; family Pseudonocardiaceae; genus Pseudonocardia; species Pseudonocardia nigra. The sequence goes on along the minus strand of NZ_JAHKRK010000206.1, from coordinate 11,479 downwards.
TCGCCGACAGCACACCCGCGCGGTCGGCCACGTCCAGGCTGACGTGGTAGCGGGTGGGCACCGTGCCCATCGGCCGGACGGGCAGGCTGGCGTACGCCGACTCGCGCGGTCCGCGGCCCCCGATCACGCGGTTGCGCGCCACCGCCATGAGGTCGCCCAGCACCGCGCTCGCCGTGGGCGCGCCGCCCGCACCCTGCCCGTAGAACATGAGCTGCCCCGCGGCCTCCGCCTCGACGAACACCGCGTTGAAGGCGCCGTCGACGGCGGCGAGCGGGTGCGTGGCCGGGATCATCGCGGGATAGACCCGCGCGGACACCGACTCCGGCGTGGACTCGTCGGCGGGCGTGCGCTCGCAGATCGCGAGCAGCTTGATCACGCAGCCGATCTCGGCGGCCGCGGCGATGTCGGCCGCGCTGACCGAGCGGATGCCCTCGCAGTGCACATCGGCGGCCGTGACCCGGGTGTGGAACGCGAGCGAGGCGAGGATCGCGGCCTTGGACGCGGCGTCGTAGCCGTCGACGTCGGCGCTCGGGTCCGCCTCCGCGTATCCGAGCCGGGTGGCCTCCTCGAGCGCGTCGGCGTAGCTCGAGCCGGACGCAGCCATCGCGGAGAGGATGAAGTTCGTGGTGCCGTTGACGATCCCGGCGACGCGGGTGATCCGGTCGCCCGCGAGCGACTCGCGCAGCGGGCGTAGCAGCGGGATGGCCCCGGCGACCGACGCCTCGTAGTACAGGTCGACGCCGGACGCGTCGGCGGCCTCGGCCAGCGTGGGCCCGTCCTCGGCGAGCAGCGCCTTGTTGGCCGTCACCACCGACTTGCCCGCTTTCAGCGCCTCCAGCAGCAGCGTGCGGGACGGCTCGATGCCACCGATCACCTCGACGACGACGTCCACATCGGGGCGGGTGACCAGGCCGTGGGCGTCGGTGGTGAGCAGCTCACCCAGCTCGGGGTGCTTGTGCGGGCGGCGCACGGCCACGCCCGCCAGCTCGACGGGCGCGCCCGCGCGGGCCGCGAGATCGTCGGCGTGCTCGCGCAGCAGGCGCACCACCTCGGTGCCGACGGTGCCGCACCCGAGCATGGCGACCCGGATTGGTTTCCCGTCGTTGCCGGTCACGCGCTGCCTCCTGCCCTGCTGGATCCCCTGTGAACTGCGCCGATCCTCTCCGGACGCACCGCTGCGACGCCGCGCTCCGTGACCGGTCTCACGACGTGACCTCCAGCCGGAACTGGTCCTCGAGCGTCTCCCGCCGCAACAGCACGCGCGCGGCCCCGTCCTTGACGGCGACGACCGCGGGGCGCGGGAGGCGGTTGTAGGAGCTCGCCATCGAGTAGCAGTACGCGCCGGTGGCCGCGACGGCCAGCAGGTCGCCGGGCGCGAGGTCGGCCGGCAGCCAGCAGTCGCGCACGACGATGTCGCCGCTCTCGCAGTGCTTGCCGACCACCCGCGACAGCACCGCGTCGCCGCTGCCGTCGCGCTCCGAGGAGCGTGAGACGAGCCTGCAGTCGTAGATCGCGTCGTAGAGGGCGGTGCGGATGTTGTCGCTCATCCCGCCGTCGACGCTCACGTAGCGGCGGCGCGATGACCCGCCCAGCGGCACGTCCTTGAGCGTGCCCACCTCGTACAGGGTGACCGTGCCCGGCCCGGCGATGGCCCGGCCCGGCTCGACCGCCAGGTGCGGGACGTCCAGCTCGGCGGCGTGGCACTCGCGCTTGACGATCGCGCGCAGCTCCTCGGCCAGCGACGGCACGTCCACCGGCGTCTCCTCTGCGCGGTAGGCGATGCCGAAGCCGCCGCCGAGGTCGAGGGTGGTGAGCGCCTCCAGCGGCGCGTCGCCGTGCTCCTTGTGGAGCTGCGCGAGGAAGCGCACCACGCGGTGCGCGGCCACCTCGAAGCCCTCGGTGTCGAAGATCTGGCTGCCGATGTGGCTGTGCAGCCCGACCAGCCGCAGCCCGCCGGCCGCGAGCACCCGCCGGACGGCCTCCGCCGCGTCGCTCGCCTCGCCGCCCGCGATCGAGAACCCGAACTTCTGGTCCTCGTGTGCGGTGGCGATGAACTCGTGCGTGTGCGCCTCGACACCGACGGTGAGGCGGATCATCACCGGCGCGACGACGTTCCGCTCGCGCGCGACCGCGTCCAGGCGCGCGATCTCGTGGAACGAGTCGATGACCACCGTGCCGACGCCCGCCTCGACGGCGGCCACCAGCTCGGCGGTGGACTTGTTGTTGCCGTGCATCGCGATCCGCTCCGCGGGGAAGCCCGCCCGCAGCGCGACCGCGAGCTCGCCGCCGCTGGCCACGTCCAGGCTCAGGCCCTCCTCCGCGACCCAGCGCGCCACCTCGGTGCACAGGAAAGCCTTCGCCGCGTAGTGCACCGCCCGCGCGCCGAACGCGGCCCCGAACTCCGCGGCCCGGGACCGGAAGTCGGCCTCGTCCACCACGAACAGCGGGGTGCCGTACCGCGCGGCCAGGTCGCGCACGTCGACTCCGGCGACCTCCAGCGCGCCGTCCACACCGCGCGCCGCGTTGCGCGGCCACACGGACGGCGCCAGCTCGTCGAGCCCGGCCGCGTCGACGGGCCGCGGGCCCGCCCCTTCCGGGGGGACCTGGAAGCCGGCGTGCAGCGGGCCTGCCGGATGAGCCCTCACATCCGCTCCGGAGCAGACACGCCCAGCAGCCCGAGGCCGTTGGCGAAGACCTGGCGCGCGGCCACGCACAGCGCAAGCCGGGCACGGTGCAGGTCGGAGACCTCCTCGTCGCCCATCGGCAGCACACGGCAGGAGTCGTAGAACTTGTGATAGGCGCTGGCCAGCTGCTCCAGGAAGCGCGCCACCCGGTGCGGCTCGCGCAGCTCCGCCGCCGACGCGACGACCGTGGGGAACTCCCCAATCGTGCGGATCAGGTCGCCCTCCCGCGGGTGCTCCAGCAGCCCGAACGCCTCGCCGGGCTCCACGCCAAGGTCGGCGGCGTTGCGGGCGAGCGAGGCGAGCCGGGCGTGCGCGTACTGGACGTAGAACACGGGGTTGTCGTTGCTGCGCTTGGCGAGCAGGTCCAGGTCGACGTCGAGCGTGGAGTCGACCGACGACCGGATCAGCGAGTAGCGGGCCGCGTCGACCCCGACCGCGCCGACCAGGTCGTCCATCGTGACGACGTTGCCGGCGCGCTTGCTCATCCGGACCGGCTGCCCGTCCTTCACGAGGTTGACCATCTGCCCGATGAGCACCTCGACCACGGCCGGGTCGTCGCCGAACGCGGCAGCGGCGGCCTCGAGCCGCGCGATGTAGCCGTGGTGGTCGGCGCCGAGCATGTAGATGCACAGGTCGAAGCCGCGGGAGCGCTTGTCGAGCAGGTAGGCGAGGTCACCGGCGATGTAAGCGGGCTCTCCGTCGCTCTTGATGACCGGCCGGTCCTTGTCGTCGCCCTGGTCGGTGGAGCGCAGCCACCACGCCCCGTCGGCGAAGTAGAGGTTGCCCGATTCCTTGAGCCGCTGCACCGCGGCCTCGACGGCGCCGGAGTCGTGCAGCGACTGCTCGTGGAAGAACACGTCGAAGTCGGTGCCGAACTCGTGCAGGGCGCGCTTGATCTCGTCGAACATCAGCCCGACGCCCACCCGCCGGAACGTCTCGCGACACTCGGCGTCGGGCCGGTCGAGCACGCCGGGCTCGGCGGCGAGCACCTGCTCGGCGATCTCGCCGATGTACGCGCCGCCGTAGCCGTTCTCCGGCGTCGGGCGGCCCTGCGCGGCGGCGATCAGCGAGTCGACGAACCGGTCGATCTGGGCGCCCGCGTCGTTGAAGTAGTACTCGCGGGTGACCTTCGCGCCGCGCGCGGTGAGTACCCGGCCCAGCGCGTCGCCGACCGCGGCCCACCGCGCGCCGCCGAGGTGGATCGGCCCCGTCGGGTTGGCCGAGACGAACTCGAGGTTCACGTTGCGCCCGGCGTACTCGTCGCCGGCCCCGTAGCCCGCGCCCGCCCGGAGCACCTCGCCCACCAGCGCGCCCTGCGCGTCGGCGGCGAGCCGGAGGTTGATGAAGCCGGGCCCGGCGACCTCGGCGCCGGAGATGCCCTCGCGGCCGGCGAGTTCCTCCGCGAACCAGCCGGCCAGCTCGCGCGGGTTCACGCCCGCCTTCTTCGCGGTGCGCAGGGCCACGTTCGTGGCGTAGTCGCCGTGCTCGGGGTTGCGCGGACGCTCCACGCCGACGTCGGCGGGGAGCGCGGCGAGGTCCAGGCCGCGTCGCGTGAGCACGTCGGAGGCGGCGGCACGGACCAGGTCGGCGAGCAGGGCGGGAGTCACCACCCAAGTCTAGGAGGTGCTGCTCACGGGTTTCTCAGGCGCCGCTCCTACACTCGCGGAAGGCAAGGGCCGTCCGGGTGACGGTCGCGCTGTCTCTCGATCTCACGTCTGGACGGTTCATGGTCAGCGGCAACAAGAGCAAGGCGGCCCGCAAGTCCCGGCCCCCGGTGGTCAGCCACAAGTCGACGCCGTGGGGGCTCATCGCGGCCGTCGTGGTCGTGGTCCTGTTCGCCGGCGCCGTTTTCGGCTACGCGTTCCTGCAGAACCAGCAGAGCCAGGAGCAGGCCGCGGCGATGGCACCGTTCACCCCGTCGGAGGAGAACCAGGACCCGTCGACGCAGATCGAGGGCGTCGTCGCGCAGGAGTATCCGGGTGGCCTGCACGTGAGCGGTGACCAGCAGGTGGCGTACACGCAGAGCCCGCCGTTCGGCGGCGCGCACGACGGCGCGTGGGCAGCGTGCAACGGGGTGGTCTACGACCAGCCGATCCGCAGCGAGAACCTCGTGCACTCGCTCGAGCACGGCGCCGTGTGGATCGCCTACAACCCCGACCAGATCTCCGGCGAGGCGCTGGAGACGCTGCGGGCCAAGGTCGAGGGCGAGCCGTACATGGTGATGTCGCCCTACCCGGGCCTCGACACCCCGATGTCACTGCAGTCGTGGGGCCACCAGCTCAAGCTGTCGGACCCGAACGACCCGCGCATCGACCAGTTCATCACCGCGCTGCGGCTGAACCAGTACCAGCACCCCGAGCCCGGCGCGACCTGCAACGAGATCGGCCCGGTCCAGGGCGGCTTCGACCGCGAGAACCCGCCGCCGTTCGCCCCCGCGCCGGCGCCCGGCACGCCGGGCTCGCAGCCGGAGACCTCGGGCACGGGCGGCGCCGCCCCCGCCATGGGCTCATGATGGGAGGGGTGACCACCCCGACCGAACGCACCGCGCCCGCCGGGACGAGCGGCGACGAGCGGCCTGGCGGCGGTGGTGAGGCGCGCTGGGTGCGCCCCCTGCTCGCCGTCGCCGCGGTGCTCGCCCTGCTCTTCCTCGGCGCCGCGGGTGGCATCCTCATCGGCCTGCCCGGCTCGTCGTCCCCGGCGGCGCCCGCGCCCGACTCGGTGGACGTGGGCTTCGCCCAGGACATGACCGTGCACCACCAGCAGGGCGTGCAGATGGCGGCCTGGGCCCGGGACCACACGAACGACCCCGTGATCGCCCAGCTCGCCGCCGACATCGAGACCACCCAGAACTCCCAGATCGGGCGGATGCAGGGCTGGCTCTCGCTCTGGAACGCCTCCCCCCTGCCGCTGGGCGAGCACATGGAGTGGATGGCGGGCCCCGCCCACTCGCACGGCGACGCAGGCGACACCGCGGCCGGCGTCAACACCATGCCCGGGATGGCCAGCGAAGCCGAGCTCGCCGCCCTGCGCGCCGCCACCGGCCAGGAGATGGACGTCCTGTTCCTGCAGCTGATGCTGCGCCACCACCAGGGCGGCGTCGGGATGATGCAGTACGCCGCGGAGCAGGCCGCCGTGCCGCAGGTGCGCAACCTCGCGGCGCAGATGCTCAAGTCGCAGCAGGCGGAGAGCGACTACCTGCGACAACTGCTCGCTGAACGAGGAGCGGAGCCCCTGCCGCTGTAGCGATTCGGCGTGCGCTAGGGTTGTCCCATCGCACGGCCCCCGTAGCTCAGGGGATAGAGCACCGCCCTCCGGAGGCGGGAGCGCAGGTTCGAATCCTGCCGGGGGCACCATGTGATGTCTCAGGACATCCCGGACGCCCGAACCCACGGTGTGTGGGTTCGGGCGTCCGTCGTTTCAGGTGGTCTTGTGTCGGGGCTGGTAGTCGCGCACGGGGTCGATCTCGAGTTCGCGGAGTAGGTCGCCGGTGGCGGCGTGGATGACGCGGACGTGCAGGTCCTGGACCAGGAGCAGGACGTGGGTTCCGGCGTGGGGTCGGCCGATGCCGATGTGGCGGAGTCTCCCGGCGACGCGCAGGGTGACGCAGCCGGTTTTGTCGATCTTGTCGGTGCGGACGCGGTCGTGGCTGTCGCCGGTGCGGGCGTCGCTGGTGGGGCTGGCTTTCGGGCGGGCGGTGTTGGCGGTGGCCGGGGTGGCCCGGTGTGGGAGCGAGCGGTGGGGGCGCTGCCGGTTGTAGGTCTCGCGGAAGGTGCGGAGGAGGGCTCGCAAGGCCGCGACGGTCGTGGGTTGTTCGGGTTGGGCGCGTAGCCAGCTCTTCATCGTCTGCTGGAAGCGCTCCACCTTTCCGCAGGTGGTGGGGTGGTTGGGGGCGGCTGTTCTTCGGCGCGATGCGGTGGCGGCGTAGCTCGCTCTCCAGGGCGGTGCGTCCGCCGCGGGGGGAGGCCAGCCGGACGGTGTAGACCCATGCCGTTGTCGGTCAGGGTTGCTGCCGGGTAGCCGTGTTGTGCTGCGGCGAGGGTGAAGGCGTCGGCCACGATACGGGCGGTGATGCGCCGGTGTGCGCTGACGTGCAGGGCGTAGCGGGAGTGGCCGTCGAGCCAGGTGATGATCTCCACGTCGGCGCCGGGGCGGCCGTCCGGGCGGGTGAGCCGGTAGTGGGTGAAATCCGACTGCCAGCACTCGTTGGGCTGGGTGGCCTCGAACCGGATGTAGGAGGAGCGGGGACGTTTGGCCGGCTCGGGCGCGACCGCGCCGTGGCGGGCCAGGATCCGGTGGATCGTGGCCCGCGACAACGTCGTGTTGTGGTGGTGGGCCAGGTGCCAGGCGATGGTGTCCGCGCCCGCGTCCAGGCCCTGCTCGCCGAGTTGCTTGCGCAGCCTCAGCACGAGCTCGACGGTCTCGGGCGGAGTGGCTCGCGGCGAGATCTGGGGCCGGTGAGACCGCGGCTCGAACGCCGCCTCACCCTCGGCCTGGTAGCGGGCCAGTAGCTCATAGACCCAGGAGCGAGACACGCCGTAGTCGCGCACGACCTGCGCGACGGGTCGTTTCTCCAGGACGACAGCGGTGATCACCAGGCGTGCCTTCGACGACATGCGCGATCATCCGCGCACCGTCCTTGATCTCCTGAGACATCAGTCCGGCATGTCGTGAGACACCCGTCCGGGATGTGTTGAGACTGGACACTGCCGGGGGCACCATCACGGTGACCATGAGAATCCGCCCCTCACCTGCTTCATCAGGGTGAGGGGCCGATTCTTTTGCAGCGACTGTCACCGGGCTCGGGTGCAGCGGGACGCGCACCCACCCGCATGCGGGGCACCGCTCGTCGACCACGATCCGCGACCGTTCTCCGCAGCGTCGCGACCCGAATGCCCGGCGACCTCGACATCCGCAGGTGGCAGCGGTAGAATCGAACCTATGTTCGAGTCGGTCGTCGGGTCCGCGGTGGACGACGACTGGCTCGCGTCCCTGGACCAGCTCGACGAACCCGCCGACGACGGATGGGGCGACCCGGGAGTCACACCCTTCGCGCAGCTGTTGGAGGCCCTGCCCGCGGACCTGCTGGATCTGCCGGAGCCGACCGAGGACGGCGGGCCCGAGTGGGAGCCGGAGATGGACTCCGGCCCGGTGGCGGACTACACCGTCGCCCGGATGCGCCCGTCGGGATGGCTGGCGCTCGACCTGGAATCCTCGACCGCCGATCCGGCGGCGATGTCCGACGCCGGGCTGGTCGACGCGATCATCGCGTGGGAACGGCTCGCGGCCTGGGCACAGGCCCGGCAGTCCCGGCTGCTGTCCGAGTTCGCCCGCCGCCGCCCCGGCGACCACCCCAAATCGGCCATGACCGACACGGCGTCGGCGCTGAGCCGCTACGCCCCCGACGAGATCGGGCTCGCCCTGCACCTGTCCCGCGGCACCGCGAAGGCGCGGCTGTGCGACGCGATCCGGCTCGACGCCGAACTCGCCAGTGCCCGGCAGGCGTGGGAGGACGGGCTGCTCGACGAGCGGAAGGTCCGCGCCCTCTGCGACGCCACCCTGTACCTGAGCGCCGAACACGCCACCGCAGTGCAGGACCGCGTCCTCGATCGGGCCCCGAGACAGACCCTCGCCCAGCTGCGGGCCGCACTGACCCGCGCGGTGATTGCGGTCGATGCCAAGGGTGCGGCGGCCCGCCACCGCGAGGCCCGCAAGGATCGCCGAGTCGTGGTCGGCGACGAGAAGGACGGGATGGCCGCGTTGTGGGCGATGCTGTCCGCCCCGGATGCGCACTCCGCCTACCAGTGGCTCACCCGCCTCGCCCGCGGTATGGGCAGCGACGACACCCGCGGCATGGACGCCCGCCGGGCGGACCTGCTCGTCGCCCTGCTCACCGGACAGATCACCTACGGCCGCAACACCGGCCACACCGACGCCGGGTCCGAGTCCACCGGAACCGACAGTGCCGACCCCGACAGCACCGCCGACCGGGACAGCACCGCCGACCGGGACACCTGCGCACGAGCCGAGGCAGACGGAACCGCGCCCGAGCCGACCGACACCGGACCGACCGACAGCGCGCCGGCGGACACCGACGGTGCTGACGGCGAGGGCGCCGACAGCACGGACGCGCCCGGCACCGGCCCCGTCCCGACACCGTGGTTCGGGCCGGTGCCGCGGCCGGTCACCCCTGGCAAACCGCTGATCCAGATCGTGATGCCGCACTCCACTCTGCTCGGCGCGGATGACCAGCCGTGCGAGTTGATCGGCTACGGCCCGATCCCGGCCGACCTGGCTCGAGAGATCGCCGCCGACGCCGTCTGGCATCGGCTGGTCACCGACCCGTTGTCCGGGGCGCTGCTCGACCACGGCCGCAAGGTCTACAAGCCACCCGCCGCACTCGCCGACTTCGTCCGGGCCCGGGATGTCACCTGCCGCCACCCGATCTGCCGCCGCCGCGCCCTGGACGCCGAGCTCGACCACATCGTCCCGTTCCCCCACGGGCCCACCGCCGAGCCGAACCTGATGGACGGCTGCGTCCACCACCACAAGCTGAAGCACCGCCCGGGATGGCAGGTCACCGCCCACCCCGGCGGCCGCATCGAATGGATCACCCCCACCGGGCACAGCTACTACAGCGAACCCTTCGACTACAGACCCGAACCACCACCGCCGTCATCGGGACCAGCAGCGGCGACTCCGCCTGACCCGGTCCCGGGCCCGCGCATCGACCCCTGGACGGCGCCCGGCAACCCCGACGGGGCGGCCGGAACCGACGCCGACCCGCCGCCCTTCTGACCCCGAATCGCGAGTAGCGGAGTTTCGCTCGGAGCCATCCTGCGCGCTGCGGCAGCCTGCTCTCCGCCGTGCTCACCCGGTCGGAGCTCGCCGGGCTTCGGCGCCGGTGGCCTACGAACGCTCCTCGCCGGCCTGGTCTCCGCTCCCTGCTCCATCCACTGGTGCGCCGCTCACGTCCGACAGCCCGAGGTCCAGCACGACCGAGCGCCGCGTGAACCCGAGCGCCTCGTAGAACGGCAACGCCGGCCGGTCGGGGCGGGCACTGGCCTCCACGGCGATGCGCTCGTAGCCCTCCGCCCGGGCCCAGGCGAGTGCGCGCCGGACGAGTTCACCGCCGATCCCTCGGCGGCGACAGCTCTCGTGCACCCACAGCTCGCGGATCTCCGCATACCGGATCGTCGAGGTCTGCCCGTACGGCAGCTCCCGCGGGCCGATGTGCAGCCGCCCGGAACGCCCCTCACCCGCGAGGACGACGGCGCTCCCGTCATCCTGCTGCTGCAGCCGGTAGGAACTCACGCTCGCCGCGCCGCCCTCCGGCTCCTCGCTCGCGTTCACCTCGCGTCCCACGACCCTCCCCCTGGGCTGCGTGCCTGTGTAGGAGATCCTCCATGAGCACGCCATGAGGCGTGGCGAAACGGTGACGCTGGGGTGCACTGGACGTGCGCAGCGATCCCGAGACGACGCTGGAGGGCGAGATCGCGGCCGGACAGCTCGTGGTCACCGTCGGTGGTGTTCGGCGCCCGAGGCCCTCGTTCGAAGCTGCTGGACTCTTCGTCGCCCGGAGGCCGCCGAGGTGGCGGGGCGCGCTCGCCGCAGGGCTACCCTCGGCCCGGTGGACGAGGCGGGCGCCGTGCTGTCGGGGCCGCGGGGGCGCCGGTTCTGCGCCGAGGTGGCCTGCGCGGGCCGCGACGATGTCCGCGGGGCGTTCGTCGACGCGGCCCGGTCGCCGGGCGACGGGGCGACCCGCCGGCGGTGGCTCGCCGCCCTCCCGCCCGCGGCGGACACCACCGAGGACACCCTGCTCACCTGCCTCGCCGACGCCGTGGCCCATGCCCGGTACTGGCAGGAGCCCGACGAGGAGGACGTCCTCCTCACCGACCCGGACGTCGTCGCGGCGCTGCGGCCGGTGGCGCAGGCCGTGGTGGCGTCGCCGACGTGGCAGTGGTGGACCTCGCCCCTGGACGCGGACGCACAGGCGCACGTGCAGTGGACCGGCGAGCATTCGACGGACCCGCCCCGGCTCGGCGGGGCCGCCGACGGCCTGCGGGAGTGGTGGCGGACGACGGTGGAGGACGAGCGCAGCGCCCACGAGCGGCCGGACGACCCGCGCGCTCGCTGGAGCGGGATCTGGTGGTCGGCACCTGCGGGTGGGCACCTCGTCACGACCTCACGTGCCCGGTCCGGCCTGGGCGCGACGCAGCTGATGCTCACCGAGGACGACGCCGGGTGGTCGCAGGCCACGGTGCTGCCGCTGCGCCCCGTCCGCGCGCCACGGGTGTACGAGGTCAGCGGGCCGCAGGCGTGGGTGGACCTGGTGGAGCGCCACCCGCTCGACGTGACCCGAGCCCGGCGGCACGACTGGTGGCGCACCACGGGCCGGGACGGCCCCTGGTTGATCCCGGACTGGTCGGCCGTGGCCACCGAGTACGACGCGGTGCACCTGACGGTGGCCGCCTACCTCGCCGCGCCCGGGCGCCCCCTGCCCGTCGCTGGCGGGGCCACGGTGATCGCCGGCTGGGACCCCGACGCCACGCACTGGCTCGCCGACGTCCTCGAAGCGAGCGGCGAGCCGGTGGTCTGGGAACGGGACGACAGCGACGAGCCGTGGCGGTGGCGGTGGCGGCCCTCTCACTGAGGACCGGCGTTGCGCGAGCGGCACCTTCGTCCGATAGGTCTGCCCGAAAGGTGACATGTGGCGGGACCCCCTCGGCACGGAAACATCGGTCCCGTGGGAACCAGACCGTGGTTCTGATGGTGCTCGAGGAGGTCCCGATGGCGAT
>NZ_JAHKRK010000205.1 GCF_019396355.1 Pseudonocardia nigra | reverse complement strand
CGTGGCCCGCCGCGAACGTCGGGGTGCCGGTCGGCCGGGCGTCGTCCTGGGCGAGGTACAGCGCGACCCCGCCCGCGCCGAGCCCGGCGACGAGCACGGCCGCCACCGCCGCGAGGACGGCCGGGCGCCGGGAGCGGGCAGGTGCCGCGGGCGGCGACGGGGGCGGCGCGAGCGGCGCCCCCACGAGCGTGGGCGGGGCGAACCCGGCGACGGGCCCGACGTGGGTGCGCTCCGGGGCGCCCCGGCCCGGCGCCAACCGCCGGGTGAGCTCGAGGGCGGCCGCCTCCCCGACCAACGGCCGGGCGCCGGACGGCGGCGCGTCCCAGGTGAGGGTGTCGCCGTGGCCGGGCAGCGCCCCGTCGACGACGGCCCGGGTGACCGCCCGTCCGGTGGCCCGCTGCGCCGTCTGCAGCGCGACGATCGCCTCGGCCGCGGATGCCGGCCGTTCGGCGGGGGACTTGGCGAGCAGCTGCTCCACCACCCGGCACACCGGGTCGGGGACGCCGCGCGGGCGCAGGTCGGGCACCGGCTCGCGGACGATCCGCGCGACCGTCGCGAGCGGCTCCTCCGCCGTGTCGGTGACGAACGCAGGACGGCCGGTGAGCAGGGCGAACATCGTGGCGCCGAGCCCGTAGAGGTCGGCGGCGGGCGTGGCGGTGCCCTCCAGCAGGCGCTCGGGCGCGGCGTAGGCGACGCTCGCCCGGATCTTGCCGCTCCCCGTGGTCTCGGTGACGCCGGGGAGCCGCGAGATCCCGAAGTCGCCCAGCTTCGGCTCGCCGTAGCGCGACACCAGCACGTTGGCCGGCTTGAGGTCCAGGTGCAGGATCCCCGCCCGGTGCGCGGTCTCCAACGCCCCTGCCACGGTGACGGCCACCTCGAGCACCTCGGCCCACGGCAGCGGCCCCTCGCGGCGCATCCGGTCGGCGAGCGACCCGCCCGACATGAGGTCCATGACGATGTACGGCTCGCCCCGGCCCGTCGTGCCACCGCGGTGCACGGTGACGATGTGCGGGTGCACGGACAGCGCCCCCATCGCCTGGCACTCGCGGACGAACGCGCGCCGCACGTTGTCGCCGTCGAGGCGGTCGTGCAGCACCTTCACGGCCACTTTGCGGCCGAACTCGGGCTCGTCGACGGCATAGACCGTGCCGTAGCCGCCCTGCCCGATCACCTCGGGATGCGCCAGGCCCGGGACGCCCAGCGCGGGGTGATCGGGGGTCACCGGCGAAGTCTAAGGTGCCGTTCACCCGATCGGGAGCGGCCGACGGCCCAATCCGGGGCGGCGCGGACGGGTGTCAGGAAAGCCACGTTCCTGACGTTGAACGTCCGGAACGTGGCTTTCCTGACCCTCGGGGCGGGCGCGGGGCCGCGCCCGAGCTGGGTCAGGCGGGGACCGCGCCCGGCCGGCCCGCCTCGACGACGAAGCTGCCCGCCGTCTCGACCGGCGCGTCCGGCCGCGTCACGAACGGCACGATCCGGTAGTCGGTGCGCCAGGTCTGCGGCGTGACCCGGCAGCTCACGTACCCGCGCTGGGAGTTGTGGAACTTCATGTGCGGGTTGGCGGCCAGCCAGTCCCGGCCCAGCTGGTCGGTCGGCTGTCCGTCCTTCGCCGAGGAGATCGATGACCCGGCGAACTCGGTGCCGACGACCGGCGAGCGCTCGTCGTCGAAGTCCAGCTTGAGGTCGCACACCACGCTGCGGTGGATGTCCCCGGTCAGCACGACCGGGTTGTGCGCGCGCCGCTCGTGCAGGCCGCCGAGCAGCCGGGCCCGCGCCGCGGTGTAGCCGTCCCACAGGTCGTTGCCCCAGCGGGTCGCCGCCGGGTTCGCGTCGTGGTCGGCCTGGGCGATCAGCGTCTGGTTGGCCAGCACGTTCCAGACGGCCGCCGAGGCGCCCGCGCCGTCGAGCAGCCAGCGCTCCTGCGCGTCGCCCAGCATGGTCCGGGACGGGTTGTGGCGCTCGTCGGTGGTGGTGTCGAGGACCTGGTTCGAGCGGAAGGAGCGAGTGTCGAGCACGTGCAGGTCGAGCAGGCCGCCGAAGCCGACGCGCCGGTACAGCTCGATGCTCGCCCCGGACGGGCGCTGCGGCAGCCGCAGCGGCATGTGCTCGTAGTAGGCCTGGAACGCCGCGACCTTGCGTGCCCGGAAGAACGCCGGGTCGTCGTCGGGGAAGCCGTCGCGGTCGGGCTCGGCGAGCTCGTTCGCCCAGTTGTTCTCGACCTCGTGGTCGTCCCACGTCTGGATCCAGGAGAACGCCGCGTGTGCGGCCTGCAGGTCGGCGTCGAGCTTGGTGAGCGCGTACCGGTTGCGGTACTCCGGCAGCGTTACGGTCTCGCGCTGGAAGGACTCGTCCAGCTGCATGTTCCGCACGCCGGCGTTCGCGCCGACGCCGTACTCGTAGAGGTAGTCGCCGAGGTGGACCACGAAGTCGAGGTCCTCGGCCGCCATGTGCCGGTAGGCGGTGTAGAAGCCCTCGTACCAGTTCTGGCAGGACGCGAAGGCGAACGCGAGCTCGTCCACCCGGACGCCGGGAGCGGGCGCGGTGCGGGCGCGCCCGACCGGGCTGAAGTCGTTGTCGGTGCGGAACCGGTAGAAGTACTCCCGCCCGGGCTGCAGGCCGGTGACCTCGGCGTGCACCGCATGGCCGAGCTCCGGCGTGGCGAACGTGTGACCCTGGCGCACCACGCGGCCGAAGCCCTCGTCCTCGGCCACCTGCCAGCGCACGTTGACCTTGCGATCGGGCATCCCGCCGCGGCCGTCCACCGCGAGCGGGTCGGGCGCGAGCCGGGTCCAGAGCACCACGCCGTCGGGCAGCGGGTCGCCGGAGGCGACGCCCAGCCGGAACGGGTCGCCGGGGAACCGCGGTGCCGCCCACGCGGGGCTCGCGCTCATTCCCGCCGACCACAGGGCGATCGTCGCCGCGCTCGCGCCCGCTGCGCCCAGGAAGTGCCGCCTGCTGAGGGTTGCCACTGAAGACCTCGCTCCTCTGATGAGTAGTGCCGGTCCGTCACCCTGTTGGGTGATCGTGAACGTCCGGCGGACGGAGATCAACGGGCGGATCACGGCTCGGCGAAGGGCGCGCCGGGCGTCGGCATCCTCACGCCGCGTTGACCGGCGTCGCCGGGTGTGTTGCAGTTCTGCTCGGACGGCAGTGGAGGAAGCCGGTGAGAGTCCGGCGCGGTCCCGCCACTGTCACCGGGGTGGGTGCCCCGGGAGCCAGACACTCGCTGCCGTCCCGGACCCCGCAACAGAGGGCGCGGACCCTCGAGGAGGAACGCATGACGGGCCACCCGGTCCTGCTGCTGTCGACCGCCGACACCGAGCTGCTCGCCGCCCGGTCCTCGGGTGCTCTGTACCGCACCGCCAACCCGGCGCGGGTCGATCCGGAGGGCCTGCCCGCGCTGCTCGACGGCGTCGCGGTCGTGGTGCTGCGGCTGCTCGGCGGCCGCCGGGCCTGGCCGGAGGGCGTGGACGCGCTGGTGGCGTCCGGGCTGCCGGTGGTGCTGCTGGGCGGGGAGGCCGCCCCGGACGCCGAGCTGATGGCCGCGTCCACCGTGCCGGCCGGGGTGGCGTCGGAGGCGTTGGGCTACCTCGCCGCCGGCGGCCGCGACAACCTGCGCGAGCTGCACCGGTTCCTGTCCGACACCGTGCTGCTCACCGGGGAGGGGTTCGCGCCACCGGTCGCGATGCCCGACTTCGGCGTGCACGGCTCCCGTGCGCACGACCCCGGGAAGCCGACCGTCGGCGTGGTCTTCTACCGGGCGCACGAGCTGTCCGGCAACACGGCCTTCGTCGACGTGCTGTGCGACGCGATCGAGGCGCGCGGCGCGAACGCGCTGCCGGTGTTCTGCGGGTCGCTGCGTGGCGCCCAGCCGGAGCTGATGGAGTTGCTGGGCCGGGCGGACGCGCTGGTCGCGACGGTGCTCGCCGCGGGTGGCACCCGGGCCGCGGACGCGAGCGCGGGCGGCGAGGAGGACTCCTGGGACGCGGGCGCGCTCGCCACGCTGGACGTCCCGGTGCTGCAAGGGCTGTGTCTCACGACCTCGCGGGCGACCTGGGCCGCGTCGGACGCGGCGCTGTCGCCGATGGACGCGGCGATGCAGGTGGCGATCCCCGAGTTCGACGGCCGGCTGATCACCGTGCCGTTCTCGTTCAAGGAGACCGAACCCGGCGACGACGTCCCCGTCTACCGGGCCGACCCGGAGCGCGCCGCGCGGCTGGCCGGGCTCGCGGTGCGGCACGCCCGGCTGCGGGCCACGCCGGTGGCCGACCGGCGCCTGGCCGTCGTGCTCTCGTCGTACCCGACCAAGCACTCGCGGGTGGGCAACGCGGTCGGGCTGGACACGCCCGCGTCGGCCGTGGTGCTGCTGCGGGCGCTGCGGGAGGCCGGCTACACGGTCGGCGACTTCCCGGAGGACTCCGACCAGCTGATCCACACGCTCATCGCGGCGGGTGGGCACGACGTCGAGTGGCTGACGGAGGAACAGCTGGCGGCGGCCCCGTCGCGGGTGCGGCTCGAGGACTGCCGGCGCTGGTTCGAGTCGCTGCCCGCCGGCCTGACGGACGGGATCCGGGAGCACTGGGGCGAACCGCCCGGGTCGCTGTACGTCGACGGGGACCAGATCGTCCTCGCGTCCCTGCGGTTCGGGAACGTGCTGCTGATGATCCAGCCGCCGCGCGGGTTCGGGGAGAACCCGGTGGCGATCTACCACGACCCGGACCTGCCCCCGTCGCACCACTACCTCGCCGCCTATCGGTGGCTGGAGCAGGAGTTCGGCGCCGACGCGGTGGTGCACCTGGGCAAGCACGGCACCCTCGAATGGCTCCCCGGCAAGGGCCTCGGGCTGGCCGCCGAGGACGCCCCCGACGCCGTGCTCGGCGAGCTGCCGCTGGTGTACCCGTTCATCGTCAACGATCCCGGCGAGGGCACGCAGGCCAAGCGCCGCGGGCACGCCGTGGTGGTCGACCACCTCGTGCCGCCGATGGCCCGCGCCGACACCTACGGCGAGATGGCCAAGCTGGAGCAGTTGCTCGACGAGTACGCCACCGTGCAGGCGATGGACCCGGCGAAGCTGCCCGCGCTGCGTACCCGGATCTGGGAGGTGGTGACGGCCGCTCAGCTGCACCACGACCTGCACGTGGACGCCGCGCCGGGCGAGGACGACTTCGACGACTTCATCCTGCACATCGACGGCTACCTCTGCGAGGTCAAGGACGTCCAGATCCGCGACGGCCTGCACGTCCTCGGCGGGGCGCCGCGGGACGAGGCCCAGGTGAACCTGGTGCTGTCGATCCTGCGCGCGACCCAGGTCTGGGGAGGCCGACAGGCCCTCCCCGGCCTGCGCAGCGCGTTGGCGGCGTGGGCGGGCCTGGACGAGCAGTCCCTCCTGGCCGCGCCGGGGGAGCGGCCCGAATTGCAGCAAAGCCACTTTCACGCAACGTCGTTGCAGGAAAGCCACTTTGCTGCAACCGGGGCCGAGAGGCGGCTGGCGCGACTGGTCGGCCTTGCCGGAGCCGTGCCCGCCGTCACCGGGGCCGACCTCGTGGACGTGCTCGAGGCCGTCGCCCGCGCCCTCGTCGTCGGCGTGCAGGCGAGGGGCTGGTGCGACACCGCCGCGGTGTGCGCCGAGCTGCTGGGGGAGGAGATCCCCGACGTCGTGGCAGTGCTGGACTTCGGGTGCGCCGAGGTCGTGCCGCGGCTGGAGCGCACCACCGACGAGGTCACGGGGGTGCTGCACGCCCTCGACGGCGGCTACGTCCCGGCCGGGCCGTCGGGCTCCCCGACCCGCGGGCTGGTCAACGTGCTCCCGACCGGGCGGAACTTCTACTCGGTCGACCCCAAGGCGATCCCCTCGCGCAGCGCATGGGAGATCGGGAGCGCGCTGGCCGACTCGCTGGTGGCCCGCCACCTCGCCGACACCGGGGCGTACCCCAGCAGCGTCGGGCTCACCGTGTGGGGCACCAGCGCGATGCGCACCCAGGGCGACGACCTCGCCGAGATCCTCGCGCTCATCGGCTGCCGCCCGGTGTGGGACGACGCGTCGCGCCGGGTCACCGGGTTCGAGGTCGTCCCGCTCGAGGAGCTGGGCCGCCCGCGGATCGACGTGACCGTGCGCATCTCCGGGTTCTTCCGCGACGCGTTCCCGCACGTGATCACGCTGCTCGACGACGCGATCCGGGCCGTCGCCGAGCTGGACGAGCCCGCCGAGCAGAACTACCTGCGCGCGCACGTCGACGAGGACGTCGCGGAGCACGGCGACCGGCGGCGCGCGACGTCGCGGATCTTCGGCTCGAAGCCGGGTGCGTACGGGGCCGGGCTGCTGCCGCTGATCGACGCCCGCAACTGGCGCAGCGACGCCGACCTCGCCGAGGTCTACGCGGTGTGGGGCGGCTACGCCTACGGCCGCGGGCTCGACGGGCGCGAGGCGCGCGCGGACATGGAGCAGTCGTTCCGGCGCATCGCGGTGGCGGCGAAGAACCAGGACACCCGCGAGCACGACATTGTCGACTCCGACGACTACTTCCAGTACCACGGCGGGATGGTCGCGATGGTGCGCGCGCTGACCGGGCGCTCGCCCGAGGCGTACGTCGGCGACTCGGCCGTGCCGCAGGCCGTGAAGACCCGCACGCTCGCCGAGGAGACCAAGCGGGTGTTCCGCGCCCGCGTCGTGAACCCGAAGTGGATCGCGGCGATGCAGCGACACGGCTACAAAGGCGCGTTCGAGCTGGCCGCCACCGTCGACTACCTGTTCGGCTACGACGCCACCGCGGGCGTGGTCGACGACTGGATGTACGGGCAGCTCGCCGAGAGCTACGTGTTCGACGAGACCAACCGCGCGTTCATGGAGAAGTCGAACCCGTGGGCGCTGCGCGGGATCACCGAGCGGCTGCTGGAGGCCGCGGACCGCGGGATGTGGGCCAAGCCCGACGACGCCGTACTCGACCGGCTGCGACAGACCTACCTGGATCTCGAAGGGGACCTGGAGGGCGCCGAGTGAACCGCCTCATCGGTCTCGGGGTCGGCCCGGGCGACCCCGAGCTCGTCACCGTCAAGGCCGCCAACCTGCTCGCCAAGGCCGATGTCGTGTTCGTCCCGGTCGCCGACTCCGGCGAGACGGGACGCGCGGAGCAGACCGTGCTGCACTACGCGGAGGCGTGGCGCGTCGAGCGGGTGGTGTTCGCGCTGCACGACCGCGAGCACACCGCCCGCCGGGAGCGGGCGTGGGACGCCGCCGCCGCGCAGGTGGCGGACTGGTTCGCCGCGCACCCCGGCGGCACCGCGGCGTTCGCGACGATCGGCGACCCGTGCGTGTACTCGACGTTCACCTACCTCGCCGCGACCGTGCGCGAGCTCGTGGGCGACCTGGCCGTCGAGCTGGTGCCGGGGGTCACCGCCATGCAGGACCTCGCCGCCCGCAGCGGCACACCCCTGGTCGAGGGTCGCGAGTCGCTCGCGCTGTTCCCCATGACGGCGGGCGCGGAGCGGTTCCGGACGGCCCTGGAGTCGTTCGACGCGGTGGTGGCGTACAAGTTCGGCCGGATGCTGCCCGAGACGCTCGCCGTGCTGCGCGAGACCGGGCGGCTCGACGAGGCCGTCTACGGCGCCGGGCTGGGCCTCGCGACCGAGGACATCCGGGCCGCCCGCGATCTCGATCCGGGGGAACCGGGCCCGTACCTGTCGACGCTGATCGTCCCCCCGAAGCGCACGGGTCGCGGCCATGGACTCCGCTGACGCGTTCTACGACGTCGTGCACACCCGGCGGGACGTGCGGTCGGGGTTCCTCCCGGACGTCCCCGTCGGCGACGCCGCGCTGCACCGGGTCCTCGCGGCGGCGCACGCGGCGCCGTCGGTCGGGTTCTCCCAGCCGTGGGACTTCCTCGTGCTGCGCGACCGCGCCGTCCGCGAGCGGGTGCACGCGCACGTGACGGCGGCGCGGGAGGCGTACGCCGCCTCGCTGCCGGCGGCGCGCGCGGCCGCGTTCCGGGAGGTCAAGGTCGAGGCGATCCTCGACACCCCGCTGAACATCGCGATCACCTGCGATCCGACCCGCGGCGGGCGGCACACCCTCGGCCGGCACACCCAGCCGCGCACGGCGCCGTACTCGGTGGTGGGCGCGGTGCAGAACTTGTGGCTCGCCGCCCGCGCCGAGGACCTCGGCGTCGGCTGGGTGAGCTTCGGCGACGAGCGTGAGCTCGCCGCCCTGCTCGGGCTCCCGCGGCACCTGGAGCTGGTGGCCTACCTGTGCGTCGGGCACGTCGAGCGCTTCCCGGCCGAGCCCGAGCTGGCCACGGCGGGCTGGGCGCGGCGGCGGCCGTTGCGCTGGGCGGTGCACCACGACACGTTCGGACGGCGGGCGCTGCCCGGGGAGGAACCGATGGACCTGGTCGCCGAGACCGTCGCCACGATCACGCCGCCGGACGCCGGGGCCCGCGCCGCGGCCGTCGAGCGGCTGGACCGCATGACGAAGCCGCGCGGTTCGCTCGGCCGCGTCGAGGACGTCGCCGTCACGCTCGCGGGGATCGCGGGGGAGTGCCCGCCGCCCGTGCCCGAGCCCGCGGCGGTGGCCGTGTTCGCGGCCGACCACGGCGTCCACTCCCAGGGCGTGACGCCGTGGCCGCAGGAGGTCACCGCGCAGATGGTGGGCAACTTCCTCGGCCGCGGGGCGGTCGTCAACGCGTTCGCCCGGCGGCTGGGTGCGGAGGTGTGCGTGGTGGACGTGGGCGTGGCCGCACCGCTCGAACCCGTTCCCGGACTCGTGCCCCGCCGGATCGCCGACGGCACCGCCGACCTCGCCACCGGCCCGGCGCTGACGCGCGACCAGGCCCGGGCCGCCGTCGAGGTCGGGATCGAGACCGCCCGCGACCTCGTCGCGGCGGGGAACCGCTGTCTGGTCACCGGCGACATGGGCATCGCGAACACCACCGCGGCGGCCGCGCTGATCTGCGCGTTCACCGGCGCCGACCCGGCCACGGCGACCGGCCGCGGCACCGGCATCGACGACGCCACCCTCGCCCGCAAGACCGACGTCGTCGCCCGGGCGCTCGCCCTCCACGAGCCCGACGCGGGCGACCCGCTCGGCGTGCTCGCCGCATTCGGCGGGCTGGAGCACGCCGCGCTGGCCGGGTTCGCGCTCGGTGCGGCCGCGTTGCGCGTCCCGGTGCTGCTGGACGGGGTGAACGCCGGCGCCGCCGCGCTCGCCGCCGCCGCGTTCGCGCCGGAGGTGACGGGCTACTGCGTGGCGGGCCACCGCTCCGCCGAGCCCGGCCACCGGCACGCGCTCGCCCACCTGGGCCTCGAGCCGCTGCTGGACCTCGGCATGCGGCTGGGCGAGGGCACGGGGGCGCTGCTGGCGCTGCCGGTGCTGCAGGCGGCGGCGCAGGCGATGCAGGACGTGGCGACGTTCGACGCGGCCGGGGTGACGGACAAGGAGCGTTGAGCCCCAGCGCCCCGAACGTCAGGAAAGCCACGTTCCGGACGCTGAATGACAGGAACGTGGCTTTCCTGCCACCTCGAAGCGACCGGGAGCGAGGGCGGGACGCCGGTCAGGGGCCCTGCGGCGCCGCCCCGTCGGTGAGCCGGTCGGCGCGGGCCCGGACGGCCGGCCACGACACCCGCACCAGCTGCACGGCGAGCGCCGCGACCACGGCCACGTCGAAGGCCAGCACCATGCGCTGCAGGATGCCGCCGATGTCGACGCCGCCGAACTCCAGGAACCCCGGGACCACCTCGTGCACCCGTCCCAGGACGTACGCGGCCGCGAGCACGGCCGCCCCGATCGACAGTGCCCGCACGACATCCACCACGGGACGCCACGACGGGTGCTCGGCCAGCCGGGGCGCGGCGGCGAGCCCGGCGAACGACAGCAGGGCCAGGATCCCGGCGCCGGCGAACTGGTGCATCCACCCGCCGAACGTCTCGATGTCGGGAGAGCCGTCGGTGGGGAAGACGGCGGCCAGCACGAGGCACAGCGCCCAGACCGTGAACAGCACGGTGGGCCGGCCGG
Source organism: Pseudonocardia nigra (assembly GCF_019396355.1). GTDB lineage: Bacteria > Actinomycetota > Actinomycetes > Mycobacteriales > Pseudonocardiaceae > Pseudonocardia > Pseudonocardia nigra. The sequence goes on along the minus strand of NZ_JAHKRK010000205.1, from coordinate 4,653 downwards.
CGAGCCGGACCCCGGCCCGGGCCATGCCCAGCAGCACCGCCAGCACGCCGACCGCGAGCGCGACCGCCGCCGACACGAACAGCTGCTCACCGCCGTCGACGAACACGTAGTAGCTCAGCGGGACGGAGACCGGGTTCACCTCGTCGACGAACGCCACCCCGAGGTAGATCATGATGATGCTCGCCCGGGCGGCGGCCACCAGCGCGAGCACGGCCAGCAGCAGCGTCCCGATCCCGAGCCAGCGCCTCCCGAGCCGATGCGTGGTCTCCATGATCCCCCCTGCGCGCCGTCCGCGATCATGCGAACGCCGCGGGGGGAGAAGCTGTTCCCGGTCAGGCGGTCTCGGCGCGGGGCGTGACCAGCGCGTCGAGCAGGTTGCGGACGGTGATGTCGCCCCGGTACTGCTCGCCGTTGACGAACAGCGTGGGAGTGCCGCGCACCCCGCTGCGCACCCCGGAGTTGAAGTCGGCCTCCACCCGGTCCTCCACGAACTGCGTGGCGGGCCACACCACCTTCTCCGGTGGAATGCCGATCTCCTCGGCGTAGCGGCGCAGGTCGTCCTGGGTGAGGTGCGGTTCCTCGCCCGCGTAGAGCCGCGCGTGCATCGGCCAGAACTGCCCCTTGAGCGCCGCACCCTCGGCCGCGACGGCCGCCGACAGCGCGAACGGGTGCAGCTCGGCCAGCGGGAAGTGCCGGAACGCGAACACGAGCCGGTCTCCGAGCCTGCCGCGCACCTCGTCGATGACGGGGGCGGCCGCGCGGCAGTACGGGCACTCGAAGTCGCCGTACTCGACGAGCGTGAACTCGGCGCCGAGCACGCCCTGCAGGTGGTCGTAGTTGCCGACCGGAGGGTGGAGCGACATCTCGTTCTCCTGGCCGCGCGATCACGATGGCAGGATTTCCGCCGTGGTGGTCACGACCTTATCCGAGCGCGGCGAGCTGAGCCGCGCCGCGCGGTCCTTCCTCCGGACGGAGTCCGGATCCGCGGTGCTCCTGCTCTCCGCCGCGGTGCTCGCGCTCGCGTGGGCCAACCTCGGGTGGGGGTACGAGGACTTCTGGCACCTGGAGCTCTCGTTCTCCGTCGGCGGTGTCGAGCTCACCGAGGACCTGCGGCACTGGGTCAACGACGGGCTGATGGTGCTGTTCTTCTTCAGCGTCGGCCTGGAGATCTCCCGGGAGATGGTGCTCGGTGAGCTGCGCGGCGCCCGTGCGCTCGCGGCACCGGCGATCGCCGCGCTGGGCGGGCTCACCGTCCCGGCCGCGCTGTTCCTGCTGTTCAACGCCGGTGGACCAGGCGCGGGGGCGTGGGGCATCGCGATCTCCACCGACACCGCGGTGGTGATCGGCGTGCTGGCGCTGGTCGGCCCGCGCTGCCCGGACCAGCTGCGCGTGTTCCTGCTCGCGCTCGCGATCGTCGACGACATCGGCGCCGTGGCCGCCATCGCGCTCTTCTACACCGAGGACGTGCAGGTCACCGCGCTCGTGCTCGCCGCGGTGCTGTTCCTCGCGCTGCTCGCGCTGCGCTTCGCCCGGTTCTGGCGCACGCCGATCTACGTCCTCATCGGCGTGGTGATGTGGCTGGCCGTGCTGGAGTCGGGCGTGCACCCGAGCGTCGTCGGCGTGGTGATGGGGCTGCTCGTCAACGCCTACGCCCCGCGGCCGCGGGACATGGCGCGGGCGCAGGTGCTCGGCGGGAGCTTCCTCGTCGACCCCCGCCCGGAGCGCGCGCTCGCGGCCCAGGCGGCGATGAACGAGGCCGTCTCCCCGAACGAGCGCCTGCAGCTGCGCATCCAGCCGTGGAGCAGCTACGTGATCGTCCCGGTGTTCGTGCTGGCCAACGCCGGCGTGGTGCTCACGGGGGAGACGCTCGCCGCCGCCGTCGCCTCGCCCATCACGTGGGGCATCATCGTGGGCCTCACCGTCGGGAAGCTGATCGGCGTCACCGCGGGCACCTGGGTGGCACTGCGCACCGGGCTGGGCCGGGTGCCCGACACCCTGCGGTGGGGGCAGCTGATCGGCGGCGCCGGGCTGTCGGGCATCGGGTTCACCGTCGCGCTGTTCGTCACCGACCTCGCACTCGACGACCCGCTCCTCGTCAACGACGCCAAGATCGGCATCCTGACCGGGTCGATCCTCGCCGGCGTGATCGGCTGGCTGATCTTCCGGCTCGCGGGGGAGCGCGGCGGGCAGTGCGCGCCGAGCGGGCTGCCGGTCCTGCCCCCGCGCCCGTGGCGGCCGCCGGCCTGAGCCGCGCCCGCGCCGTCGGCCGGAAACCCGCTGATCAAGGCGCTGCTGTCGGCCTGACAGATCGACAAGGGACGTCAGTGCCTTGGTCACCGCGGGGGACTCGAGGTGCGGGCCCGCGCGGAGAAGGTCTCAGTCCAGGCTCGCGAGGGGGTCGGCGCGGGTGAGATCCGCGTCGTCGGCGGCGAAGGTGCGGGCCCGGCCGGGACCGGTGCTGCGCGTCTCGAACCGGACGGTGACCCGCCCGTGGCCCGCGCCCTGCACCCAGCCGTGCCCGTGCTCGGTGTGGTGCACGTCGTCGCCGGGCCGCCACGGCCGGTCGGCGGGCTCCGCGACCGTCTCCTCCGCGGGGAGGGGCTCCGGTGCGGCCGCGACGGATCCGGCGACCGGTGCGGCGACGGCCGGTTCGAACAGCGCCGCGGGCGGGTCGTCGGTGAGCCCGGCGAGCGAGACCCCGATCAGGCGCACCCCGCCCTCCGGGACGGCCGCGCGCGCCAGTCGTTGCGCGACGACGGTGAGCGCGCCGAGGTCGCTGCTCGCGAAGGCCGCGGTCTCCGACCGGCTGGACGTGGTGAAGTCGGCGCTGCGGACCTTGACGGTGACGGTGCGCGCCGCCCGTCCCGAGGCGACGAGCCTGCGGTGTGCTGCCTCCGCCATCCGGGCGACGGCGTCGTGCACGGCCGCCATCGCGGTGAGGTCGGTGTCGAACGTGGTCTCGGCGCTGACCTGCTTCGCCGCGCCCCTCGGGGCGACCGGGCGGTCGTCCACCCCGCGGGCGAGCCGGTGCAGCTCGGTGCCGATGGCGGTGCCGAGCAGGCCGGTGACCTCGCGCAGGTCCATGGCGGCCAGCTCGCCGATGGTGTGCACGCCGAGCTTGCGCAGGCCGGCCTCGGCCACCGGCCCGACGCCCCACAGCGACCGCACCGGCAGCGGCGCGAGCACGGCCTCGTGCTCCTCGGGCGCGACCACGCGGAGCCCGTCGGGCTTGGCGAGCTCGGAGGCGATCTTGGCCAGCTGCTTGCCCGACCCCGCGCCGACCGACGACGGCAGCCCCGTGGCTGCCCGCACGGCCGCCCGCAGGTCGGCCCCGAAGCGCTCGACCTCCCCGGCGCCGGCTCCCGCCAGCGCCGGCGGCTCCAGGAACGCCTCGTCGAGCGACACCGGTTCGAGTACCGGTGCGGCGTCGGCCAGCACGGCCATCACCCGCTCCGAGAGCGACTGGTAGAGCCCGAACCGCGCCGGCAGCACCACCGCGTGCGGGCACAGCCTCCTGGCCTGGCCCATCGGCATCGCCGACCGCGGCCCGAACACCCGCGCCTGGTAGCTCGCGCCGGCCACGACCGCGCGGGGCCCGAGCCCGCCGACGAGCACCGGCCGATCGCGCAGGGTGGGCCGGGTGAGCTGCTCGACGGACGCGAAGAACGCGTCCATGTCCAGGTGCAGCACCCACCTCCCGCCCACGCCACCATCTTCGCGCCGCCCCCCGACAGTCCGCTCCAGCGCATCCGGAACCCGGCGACTCGCGTGTCTGAACCGGGCGACTCGCGTGTCGGAACCGGGCGACTCGGGTGTCGAGAAGGGGCGACTCGCGGAGGTCCCCGCGAGTCGCCCGGAAACGACGCGCGAGTCGCCCCGGTCGCTCAGCGGGCCGCGGCGATCACCGCGACGCCGTCGGCCTCCCGGATCTCCGGGGTGAGCGCCCCGAAGCCTGCCACCGCGGCGCGGTAGCCCGGTGCGGGGTGCAGGTCCCGCACCCACACGGGCCCGGCCGGAGTGCTCTCGCCGGTCCATTCGCGCACGCCGTGGTCGTCGAGGGTGATCGCGGCCATCGGGCTCGACAGTCCGTCCCCGGTGGCCTTCAGCAGGGCCTCCTTGCGCGCCCACAGCGTGAAGAACGCGGCGGCGTCCGGCGCGGTCTCGGCGGGCGAGCAGACGTGCGCGGCCATCGCCGCGAGGTCGGACAGCTCCCGGACCTGCTCGACGTCGAGCCCGATCCCCAGATCGCTGCCCACGGCGACGCCGACGAGGTCGCCCGCGTGGGTCAGCGAGAACTCCGGTCCCCCGGGGAGCGCGGGTTTGCCGTGCTGCTCGCCGCACCGGCACGTCCGGTCGAACTCCAGGTCGGCGGGGTCGCGCCCGCCGGCGAGCACGAGGCGGGCGAGCGCGTGGGCGGCCAGGTACCGGCCCTGGTCGGCGGGCCGCCGGAACCGGTGGAGCCGCTCGCGCTCGTGGGCGTCGAGGAGCGCGACGAGCGCCGGTGCCGCCGCGGGTGCGACGGGCGCGGCCCACCACACGTGCACGGGTCGCAGCGTCACCGGGACATGCTTGCACGCACCAGGTGCCGCCGGCCCCGTGGACGCGGGGCCGGCGGCACCGGCGATCGGATCAACCCGGGGGGGGCACCCGGTT
>NZ_JAHKRK010000204.1 GCF_019396355.1 Pseudonocardia nigra | reverse complement strand
GCGAGCTTGAGCCGCCCGTGGGCCACGAGCGCGGGGACGACGGGCGCGAGCGCCGTGCGGTAGGCCGCGGCCAGCGGCTGCCGGTGGCCACCGGCGTGCGGGAGGACGACGTCGGCGTCGGCGTCGAGCAGCTCCAGCACCCGCCGGACATACGCCGGGTGCAGGAACGGCAGGTCGGTGGAGCACACGAACGCGACCGGCGCGCGCTCCTCGACCGCGGCGAGCCCGGTGGCGATGCCCTGCATCGGCCCGAGCCCTTCGACCGGGTCCGCCACCACCTCGACGCCGGCCGGCAGCGCCGGCAGGGGCTGTCCCGGTGCGCGCACCGCGACGACCGGCCCGTCGACGGTCCGGGCGAGCAGCCCGGTGCTGCGGTGCAGCAGCGTGGACCCGTGCCACTCGAGCGCCGCCTTCGACTCGCCCATCCGGGACGACCGCCCTCCGGTGAGCACGATCCCGGCTGCCGGGCCGTCGCCGCTGGTCGTCACCGGGCCGATCGTAGGCCGGGACCCGGGGCGGGGTGTGGGGAGGAGATCACGGCGCGCTGCCCCGTGCGGTGTGCCGATGTCTGGAAGTCTGGGCGGAGGGCACCTAGCACGGCCGACCGGAGGAGATGTCGTGACGACGACGGACCGTCCCCGCCGGGGCCGTGGCACAGCGATAGGCGAGGGCGTGACGTGGACCGCCCGCTGGGGCCTGCGGCTCGCGCTGGTGGCAGTGGGCGCCTGGCTCCTCGGGTTTCTCGTCGGGCAGCTGTGGTCGATCATCCTGCCGGTCCTGCTCGCGATCATCCTGGCCACGGTGCTCTGGCCGCCGACGGCGTGGCTGCGCAGGCACCGGTTCCCGCCCGCGGCGGCTGCCGCCGCCGTGCTGCTGGGCGGGATCGTAGTGCTGGCCGGGTTGATCACGTTGATCACCACGTCGGTGTCGGGGAGCATCGACGAGATCGTGCAGAGCGCCCAGAGCGGCATCCAGGCGATCCAGGACTGGCTGGCGGGGCCGCCGCTGAACCTCGCCAGGGGCCAGCTCGACGCGGCGCTGCAGCAGGCCACGAGCCAGCTGCAGCAGAGCGTGTCGACGATCGCGACGAGCGTGCTCGCGGGTGTGGGCAGCGTGGCGTCGGGCGTGGTGACGGCGCTGCTGACGCTGGTGCTGGCCTTCCTGTTCGTCAAGGACGGGCCGCGGTTCCTGCCGTGGCTGGAGGGCGTGGCGGGCGACGGCGCTGGCGGCCACATCGCCGAGGTGCTGCGCAGGATGTGGCGGACGATCGGCGAGTTCATCCGCGTGCAGGCGGTGGTCGCGCTGGTCGACGCCGTGCTGATCGGGCTGGGCCTGGTGGTCCTCGGCGTGCCGCTCGCGCTGCCGCTGGCGGTGCTCACGTTCCTCGGCGGGTTTGTGCCGATCGTCGGCGCGCTGGTGGCGGGCGCCCTGTCGGTGCTCGTGGCGCTGGTCAGCAACGGTTTCACCACCGCGCTGATCGTGCTCGCGATCATCCTGGTGGTGCAGCAGCTCGAGGGCAACGTGCTGCAGCCGATCCTGCAGGGTCGCAGCCTCAACCTGCACGCCGCCGTCGTCCTGCTCGCGGTCACCGCAGGCGGCACGCTCTACGGGATCGCGGGCGCCTTCCTCGCCGTCCCGGTGGTGGCCGCGGCCGCTGTGGTGCTGCGCTACCTCAGCGAACGGATCGACGCGCGCGTCGCGGGCGCCACGGCGCCGCACGTCGACCCGCCGCTGGAGACGGTGCAGACCGTGGTGGGGGACGGTTTGGGCGAGCCCGTCGGGGACGCGACCGTTCCGCCGCCGGACCCGCCCTCGACCGACGCGCCGCCGCCTTCTGACGCGGAGGCGCACTCCCAGCGCGACTGACCTCAGGCCGCGGACCCCTCCCGCATCGCCCCTGCCAGCCGCAGGTGCGGCGCGGCCTCCTCGCCCCTGCCCAGCCGTTGCAGGGTGCGGCCGAGCAGCAGCCGGAGATAGGAGTCGTGCGGCCACGCACTCACCAGCGGCTCCACGGTCCGTCGCGCCCGCTCCAACTGCGCCGACGCGAAGTAGGCGCGGGCCGCGAGCGTGGCGACCGCGCGGTCGCCGCCGTGCTCGGCGAACAGCGGGCGCAGCATCGCGAGGGCCCCGAGCGGTCGCCCTGCCCGAGCAGCGACTCGGCCCACCGGAGGCGCTCGACCTCCCCCGGCAGGCTCCGGCCCGGAACGGCCGCGTCGAGGAACTCGCCGACCACCTCGGCGGGCTGCGCCCCGGCCAGGGCCCGGTCGCCCACCACGAGCGTGGGGGACGTCCGGATCCCGCGGGCCCTGCCCTCCAGCAGCAGGTCGCGCACGAGCGCATCGCCCGCGTCCCCGGCGAGGAGCTCGGCTCCCGCGGCGAACCCGGCCCGGGCCGCGACGCCGGCCAGCACCGACCGGTCACGGATGTCGAGCGCGTCGACGAAATGGGCGTGCAGAACCCCTTCGACGACGCGGTCCTGCAGCCCGGTGCCGCCGTGCTCGTGGGCGAGCGCGATGAGCCGGTGCGCGTCGTGGCTGCTCGTCCGCCAGGCCGCGCCCCACGGTGGCCCCAATCCCTCGGCCGCGGCCACCCGCGACACCCGCATCCGGTTCTCGGCGGCCGTCAGGCCGGGGGCGCAGGCGCGCAGCACCTCGTCGGCCAGGGGATCGCGCAGCGCCTCGGCGAGCGGCACCGCGGTGGCCGGTGCCGTCGGGTCGATCCGGTACGGCCGCCAGACCACCTCCACGGGCTCGCCCCGGCGGTCGGCCAGCGCCCGCTCCACTCGTCGCTTGCCGATGTAGGCCCAGGCGCAGACCACGTCGGCCCAGATCTCGATGCGCATGGCGACCAACTTAAACGACATGTGTCGTAAAAACAACAGGTGTCGTACAGTGACCGCGTGCACTCCGAGGACCCTCGCGCGCGGCGCACGCGTCACCGCCTGCGTTCCGCCGCACTCGCACTCGCCGCCGAGCACGAGCCGGCGGACATCACGATGGCGGCGGTCGCCCGGCGCGCCGCCGTCAACCGGGCAACGGTCTACCTGCACTACCCGGACCTGGACGCGCTGGTCAGCGACGCGATGCAGGACGCGGTGGCCGAGGTCGCCCGCGCCGCGGCGCTGTGCCCGCTCGACGCCCCGTCCGACCGCGCCCCCGAGCCGCTCGTCGAGTTGTTCGACCACGTCGGCCGGCACGACACGCTCTATGCGCGGATGCTCGGGGCGCAGGGCAGCGCGCGGTTCGTCGCGGGCCTGCGCGAGCGCCTGGCCGACGCGCTGGTGGAACGGTTCCGGGGCGGGTCCCGGCCGATGGGGTTCGCCGAGGTGCCGTTGGACGTCCACGCCGCCTACCTGGCGGGCGCACTCGTGGGTGTGATCGCCCACTGGGTGCCGGCCGACCCCCGCCCGCCCGCGCCGGAGGTGGCGCTCACCACATGGCGCCTGTTCCGCTCCTGACCACGGGCGATGCCCCTCGCAGGGGCCGCGGGCGCATGGGGCACGATGTGCGCTCGTGCGCGTCTACCTCGGTTCCGACCACGCCGGCTTCGAGCTCAAGGCCCACCTGGTCGCGCACCTGACCAGCCTGGGCCACGAGGCGATCGACGTCGGCCCCGCCCACTACGACGCCGCCGACGACTACCCGCCGTTCTGCGTCGAGGCCGCCCGCCGGGTCCTCGCCGACCCCGGGAGCCTCGGCGTCGTGATCGGCGGCTCCGGCAACGGCGAGCAGATCGCCGCCAACAAGGTCCCGGGCATCCGGTGCGCCCTCGCGTGGAGCGTCGAGACCGCGCAGCTGGGCCGCCAGCACAACGACGCGCAGGTCGTGGCCATCGGCGCTCGCATGCACAGCCTCGAGCAGGCGGGCGAGATCGTCGCCGCGTTCGTCGCCACGCCGTTCTCCGGCGAGGAGCGCCACCAGCGGCGCATCGACCTGCTCTCCGAGTACGAGCGAACCGGCGTGCCGCCCGCGCTGCCGCCCGGCCAGATCCCGGTCGACGCCTGACGTGCCCGAAGGCCACACCCTTCATCGGCTCGCCGACCTGCACCGCCGGCGCTACGTCGGCAGGCCGGTCGCGGTCTCGAGCCCGCAGGGGCCGTTCGCGGCCGGCGCGGCGCTCATCACCGGACGGGTCCTGGAGTCGGCGGAGGCGCACGGCAAGCACCTGTTCCACCGCTACGGGCCCGATCTCGTCGTCCACGTGCACCTCGGGCTCTACGGCAAGATCAGCGACGAGTCGCTGCCGCTGCAGGAACCGTGGGGCCAGGTGCGGATGCGGATGGTCGGCACCACGCACTACGCCGACCTGCGGGGCGCGCCGGCCTGCGAGCTGCTCACCGACGCGGAGGCCAATGCGATCCACGCCCGGCTCGGCGCCGACCCGCTGCGCGCCGATGCCGACCCCGACCGCGCCTTCGCCCGGATCTCCCGATCGCGCGCGCCGCTGGCCACCCTCCTGATGGACCAGTCCGTGATCGCGGGCGTCGGCAACGTCTACCGCGCGGAGGTGCTGTTCCGGCACGGGCTGGACCCGCAGACGCCGGGTCGCGCCCTGACCAGGGCGCAGTGGGACGCCCTCTGGGCCGACCTCGTCGCCCTGCTCGGCGAGGGCTACTCGATCGGGCTGATCGAGACGCTGCGGCCCGAGCACCACGAGCTCTCCGACGCCCCGGGCGACGTCAGCGGCACGCGCGTCTACACCTACCGGCGCACCGGCGAGCCGTGTCTGCTGTGCGGCACGCCGATCGCGCACACCGAGCACGCGGCCCGCAACCTGTTCTGGTGCCCTTCTTGTCAGGCGCCGCCGGGATCGCGTCCCCGTCGCCGGCGCCGCACCTCCCCCCGGTGATCAAGGCGCCGATGTCGCTCTGACAGATCAACAAGGGACGTCAGCGCCTTGATCGCCGGGTTCCCGGCCGGCGGCGCGGAGGTAGCGTTCGCCCACCGCCCGGACGTGCGCCACGAGCTCGGGCGGGTCGAGCACCTCGAAGTCGACGTCCAGCAGCCCGAGGTAGGCCGCGAGCGTCGGCAGGGTGTCGGCGCCGGTGGAGAACAGGCAGTGGGTGTCGTCGAGGGGTTCGACCGCGCCCGCCACCGGGGCGATCCGCGCGCGTACGTCGGCGGCGGAGGCGTGCAGCCGGATCCGGGCGCGGTAGCGCCACATGCCCCGCGCCCCGCGCCCCGCGCCCCGCGTGACGTACCCGCGATGTCCTCCTCGGGTGGCTCCCGCGGGACGAACCGCGGTCCGGTGGGGATCCGGGGGTCATCCGGTCGACGCTGAAGGTGCGCCAGTCGGCCCGGTCGACGTCCCAGGCGACGAGGTACCAGCGCTGTCCGGTGTGGACGAGCCGGTGCGGCTCGGTGTCGCGGCGGCGGACCTCACCCACGTGGCCGGTGTAGTCGAAGCGCAGCCGCTGGTGGTCGCGGGTGGCCGCGGCGATGGCGGTGAGCACCTCGGCCGCCACCGTGGGCCCGGCCCCGGGCACCGGCACCATCGCGTCGGCGAGGGCGGCCACCCGGTGCCGCAGCCGGGACGGCAACACCTGCTCCAGCTTGGCCAGTGCCCGCACCGAGGTCTCCTCGATGCCGCCGACGGTGCCGCCCGCCGCGGACCGGAGCCCGACCGCCACCGCGACCGCCTCGTCGTCGTCGAGCAGCAGCGGGGGCAGGACGGCGCCCACACCGAGCCGGTAGCCGCCCGTCCGGCCCGGTGTGGCCTCGACCGGATAGCCCAGCTCGCGGAGGCGCTCCACGTCGTTGCGGACCGTCCGGGTGCTCACGGCGAGCCTGGCGGCCAGTTCGGGGCCGGTCCAGTCGCGGCGTGTCTGCAGGAGCGACAGCAACCGCAGCAGTCGGGTGGAGGTCGGCAACATTTCTCGATCCTGGCAGGAAAAGCGGAACGGACCGTGCCGCATTGGCTTCTAGCGTTCTGGTCATGGAGATCACCCCCTTCCGCATCGACGTCCCGCAGGCCGATCTCGACGACCTCCGCGAGCGCATCGCCCGCACCCGCTGGCCCCGCGAGCTGCCGGGCGTCGGGTGGGAGCGCGGCACGCCGGTCGGGTACCTGCGCGAGCTGGCCGACTACTGGCGCGACGGCTTCGACTGGCGGGCGCAGGAGGCCCGCCTGAACCAGTTCCCGCAGTTCACGACCCTGATCGACGGCCAGGAGATCCACTTCCTGCACGTGCGCTCGCCCGAGCCGGACGCGCTGCCGCTGCTGGTCAGCCACGGCTGGCCGAGCTCGGTCGCGGAATTCACGCAGATCATCGGCCCGCTCACCGACCCCCGGGCGTACGGGGGCGACCCGCGTCAGGCCTTCCACCTGGTGGTGCCGTCGCTGCCCGGGTTCGGGTTCTCCCCACCGGTGACGGAGGCGGGCTGGGGCCTGCCGCGCACGGTCGGTGCGTACGCCGAGCTGATGCGCCGGCTGGGTTACGAGCGCTACGGCACCCAGGGCGGGGACGTCGGTGCGGGCGTCGCCGCAATGCTGGCCGGGGCGGCGGCCGGCGCGGTGATCGGGATCCACATGAACGGCCCGGCCAACTACGGGACGGCCGACGAGGCGAACCTGACCGACGTGGAGAAGGAGCGCCTGCAGCGGGCGGCCGAGTTGGAGGCGCACGGGACCGGCTACCTCACCCTGCAGGCGAACCAGCCGTCGACGATCGGGGTGGCGCTCCACGACTCCCCGGTGGCGCAGCTGGCCTGGATCGTCGAGAAGTTCCAGGCCTGGACCGACCCGGCGAAGGCGCTCCCCGAGGACGCCGTCGACCGCGACCAGATGCTCACGACCGTCACGGCGACCTGGCTGAACGGCGCCGGCGCGGCGTCGGCGCAGTTCATCTACGAGAGCATGAACGGCCCGCACGCCTGGTCGCTGGGGGAGGACGCCCCCGAGGTGTGGGAGGGTCCGGTCGTGCCGACCGCCGTGGCCGTGTTCGCCGCCGATCTCTCGATCCGCTCCGGGGTCAACCAGGGCAACATCACCCGCTGGACCGACTACGACACCGGCGGGCACTTCCCGGCCATGGAGGTGCCCGACCTGCTGGTCGAGGACGTGCGGGCCTTCTTCGCGGAACTCCGGTGACGGTCCCGGTGCTCGGGCGGCGCGCGCTGAACCGCGCGCTGCTCGAGCGGCAGCTCCTGCTGCGGCGCGCCCCGCTACCGGTGCCGGAGGCCGTGGCGCACCTGGTCGCGGTGCAGGCGCAGGTGCCCGCGGCGCCGTACCTCGCGCTGTGGTCGCGGGTGGCCGGGTTCCGCCCCGAGCAGCTCGCCGACCCCGTCGCGGACCTGTCGATGGTCCGGATGCCGTCCCTGCGCGCCACGATGCACCTGACCACGGCCGACGACGCGTTCGTCCTGCGGGCGATCACGGCCCCCGTCCTGGAGCGGGTGTTCCGCGGCAGCGAGTACGGCCGCGCGCTCGCCGGACTGGACCTCGCCGAGGTCGTGGCGGCCGGGGCCGAGCTGCTCGCGACCCCGCGCACGGTCACCGAGCTGGGGCGCGAGCTCGCCGCCCGGTGGCCGGACCGCGACCCCACGGCGCTCGGCTACGCCGTGCAGTACCTCGCCCCCTTGCTGCAGCTGCCGCCCCGAGGCGTGTGGGGGCGCAGCGGCCGGGCGCTGCTGGCCGAGCTGACCACGACGCTCGGCCGCCCGCTGCCCGCCGATGCGGCGACCGACGCCCTCGTGCTGCGCTACCTGCGGGCGTTCGGGCCGGCCAGCACGTCCGACGTCCGGACGTTCACCGACGTCGGCGGGATCCGTGACGTCGTCGCACGGCTGGACCTGCGGTGGTTCACCGACGAGCGCGGCCGTGAGCTGCTCGACGTGCCCGACGGGCCGCTGCCCGACCCGGACACGCCGGCGCCGCCGCGCTTCCTCGGCGAGTTCGACAACGCTCTGCTCGGGCATGACGACCGGAGCCGGATCCTCGCCGCCGAGCACCGGGCGGAGGTGCTGCTCAAGCCCGTCCGGCCGCTGCTGGTGGACGGGATGGCGGCGGGGCTGTGGACCTCGGGCCCGGACGGGCTGGTGGTGCGGCCGCTTGCGCCGCTGTCCGACGACGAGGCCGCTGACGTGCAGGCCGAGGGCGAGCGGATGCTGTCCGCCCTCTGGCCCGACGCCACGCAGAAGGTGCGGATCGAGGGGTTCTCGACCGAGGGGTAACCCTTGATCACTGCGGTGCGGCCGGGAGATGACGGGTCGAGTCTGCGGCGGCCGCCGGCTGCGTCAGAAGTCGCCGAACCCGCCGAAGTCGCCTCCGAGGTCGCCGAAGTCGCCCCCGCCGACGTCACCGCCCATGTCGCCGCCCATGTCGTCGCCGCCCATGTCGTCGCCTCCCATGTCGGAGCCGACGTCGCCCTGCGCGTCGTCGTAGGCCATGCCGTCGCCGAACCCCTCGGCGTAGGCGACCCCCGACATCCCGGAGAACATGGCGCTGAACAGCAGCATCGACCCGACGCCCCACGCGCCCGCGACGAGCGCGGGGCGCCACCACGGCTCGGAGTACCAGCCGCGCGGGACCGGCCGCCCGGCGACCATGCCGCCCGGGTAGTAGTGCCGGTTGCGCTCCGACGGCGCGGGGGAGGCGCTGTAGGCGCGGCCCTCGACCTCGACGTCGCGGTCCTCGCTGACCGCACCGGCCCGCTGCTGGCCGGGCAGTGGCGGCAGGTCGGGGCCGGGGTCGATGCCCATGGCGGTGCGGGCGGCACGCACGTAGTAGAGGCCCTCGTAGGCGGTCTCGGTGACCTGCCGGGCCTGGGCGGCGCTGCGCGCCTGTTCCATCTGCGAACCCGCCGCGTTGTAGCGCTCGGCGGCGTCGGCGAGCGCCTGCTTGGACGCCTCGTCGGTGCCGACGAGGTTGAGCACCTGCCCGCCGAGCCGTTCGACCCAGCGGCGTGCCTCGGACTTCGCGTCCTCGAGCTCCCGTGCCTGCGTGGCCGCCCGCTGCCGCAACAGCCAGACGACGCCCGCGGCGATCAGCACCAGGACGACGAGGGTCAGGATCATGCCCTCCACGTCGCACCACTCCCATCGGAACCGCTCATCTGCGTCAACGTCGGCCGCGGACGCGTCGTTCCCATAGGCTCCCCATCCGTGGCCGACCCCAAGCCCATCGAATGCTGGATGACCGACATGGACGGCGTGCTCGTCCACGAGGGCCGGTTGATCCCCGGCGCCGACGCGTTCATCGCGCGGCTGCGCGAGACCGGCAGACCGTTCCTCGTCCTGACCAACAACTCGATCTTCACGCCGCGCGACCTGCAGTTCCGGCTCCGGACGTCGGGCATCGACCTGCCGGTGGAGTCGATCTGGACCTCGGCGCTGGCCACGGCCACGTTCCTCGACGACCAGCGGCCGCAGGGCAGCGCGTACGTCGTCGGCGAGGCCGGCCTGACCACGGCACTGCACGAGATCGGGTACGTCCTCACCGACAACAACCCCGACTACGTGGTGCTCGGCGAGACGCGCACCTACAGCTTCGAGGCCGTGACGAAGGCGATCCGGCTGATCCGGAACGGGGCGCGGTTCGTGGCGACCAACCCCGACCCGACCGGCCCGTCCGGTGACGGGGTGTTGCCGGCGACGGGCGCGGTGGCCGCCTTGATGACCCGCGCCACCGGCGTCGAGCCCTACTACGTGGGCAAGCCGAACCCGCTGATGATGCGGGCGGCGCTCAATCGGCTGCAGGCCCATTCGGAGACCACCGCGATGATCGGCGACCGGATGGACACCGACATCGTGTCCGGCCTGGAGGCCGGAATGCGCACCGTGCTGGTGCTGACGGGAATCACGCAGGCCGAGGAGGTGGACCGGTTCCCGTTCCGGCCGAGCCGGATCGTCTCGTCCATCGCGGAGCTGGTGGACGAGATCTAGGGGGACACGCCAGGTCCACGCCGACGGGCACATCGGCGTGGACCCGGGACCGGTGGGAGGGGTTCACCGGCCGGGACGAAAGGGACCGTGGAGATGCGCCATCCGGGTCTGCTCTCGTTCCCCGCCCCTCGACTCGGAGCATTCGCGCCGGACGTTACGCACGGCGTCGTTGCCCCAGGAATGACAGTGGTGTGATTTACCATTGGGGGCATGGACACGACGATCACGACCGGCTGGTGGCGCTGCCCGGGCTGCGGCGTCGAAGCGGAGCTGCCCGTGGCGGCCACCTCCGGGTGCCAGGTGCCCTGCCCCGACTGCGGTGAGGCGATGGGCGAGCAGTGGCGGTGGGACACGGCCGCCTGAGCCGCCCGCCGGCCGGGACCCCGCGCCCCGCTCACCCGACGAGCTGGGGCGCCGGACGGTGCCGCTGCGCGCGACCAGGTCGTCGCCGGTCACGCCGTGCCCGAGGCTGCGGTAGGCGTCCAGGGCGAGCAGCACGGCCACCGGCACCAGCACGAGCGCTGATCCACGCCAGGTGCAGCAGCACGTCGGTGCGCAGCGCGCCGAGCAGCGCGAGGCCCCCTTCCGCCGGGGCGCCGGATCGGGACGCGCAAGGCGTCGTCGACCGCCGGGAGCGTGTTCCGCGACCTGACGCTGCCGCTGTTCCTGCGGATGGGCGCCGCGGCGACGCGGGAGCAGTACTCCTACCGGCTCGCCGGGCTCGGGCGCGCCGACCTGGCGGCTTGACGGCCGCGTCGGCCCGCTCGCGCGCGGACCACCGTGACGACGAGGTGCGTGGTGGCGACTGTGACCAGTGCGGCGCCCACGACATGCGCGGCGACCAGCGGCACCGGCAGGGCGGTGACGTACTGCACGTAACCGACCGCGCCCTGTGCGAGCGAGGCGGCGACCAGCCACCAGGCGGCGCGCCGCTGGGTCGGGGGCGCGGCGGTGACGTGCAGCGCGACGAGGACGACGACCAGGAGCGCGAGGAACACCAGGACGGCGTCGGCGTGCACCCGGCTCAGCAGCTCGGGGTCGAGGGCGAACCGGCGGGCGCGCTCGTCGCCCGCGTGCGGGCCACTGCCCGTCACCAGCGCTCCGAGTACGAGAACGACGCCCAGCACGACCGGCAGGGCCACGACGAGCCACCCGATCCACCGGGCGGGCATGCGCGGCCGCGCCGCCGGGCGCCGCAGGACGTCCACCAGCACGGTGACGGCGGCGACGAGGACCATGCTCGCCAGGAAGTGGACGGCCACGACCTCCGGCGCGAGCTCCTGGCGCACGCTCAGCCCGCCGATGAACCCCCTGGGCGATCACGCCGGCGAGCGCGCCGACCGCGAGCGCGATCGTGGTGCGCGAACGGCCGCGGTGGCGCAGCACCGCGAAGAGCATCGCGACGGTGACCAGGCCGACGACGATCCCGAGGACCCGGTTGCCGAACTCGACGACCCCGTGCACACCCATCTCCGGGGTGTTGACGAAGGAGTCCTCGGTGCAGCGCGGCCAGGTGGGGCAGCCGAGCCCGGATCCGGCGAGGCGCACGAGCGCACCGGTGAGGACGATCAGGGTGTTGGCGACAAGGCCCGCGACGGCCACGGTGACGGCGACCCGGCGACCGCCGTCCGATGCCGGTCGCGCGGCCGGCGGCGCGTGCGTGGTCATCTACACATCGTAGAAATAGGCGGGCTGCGGTCAGCCCCCGGGATGGTCGCCGGTGGCGCCGTCGAGGAGCTCGCGCAGGATGTCCATGTGCCCGGCGTGCCGGGCGGTCTCCTCGATCATGTGGATCAGGACCCACCGCATGGAGACGGTGTCGCCGAATCACGCGGTGCCCGTGTCGTCCGGGCCGAGCTCGGTGATCACCGCGTCGGCGGCCGCGCGGGCCCGGGCGTAGAACGCGAGGACGTCGGCCGTGCTCTCCCCGGGCTCGACGCGCAGGTCGGCGTTCTCGTCGTCCTCGTCGAACGGCAGCGGCTCGGTCTCCCGCCCGAACGTCTGGCAGAACCACCCGTACTCGACGGCGGCCAGGTGCTTGACCAGGCCGAGCAGGTGCGTGCCCGACGGGGTGACCGGACGGCGCAGCTGCTCGTCGTCGAGGCCGTCGAGCTTCCACAGCACGACGTCGCGGTGCCGGTCGAGGCTGACATGGAGGCTTTCCTTCTCGCCGGCGAGGAGCGGCACGCGTCGCGTCATGGGGCCGGACGGTAACAGCGGGCACCGACAGCGCCGGGAAAAATTCTCCCCGGCTGCGATGAATCCAGCGGTCCCGCTGCGTCCCTTCCCCGACGCTCGTGGGAGCGGGGAGGGAAGAGGCCTGATGACACGTACGGAGAAGGATTCCTCGATGGCGCAGCCGACGGACCGCGGGGGCCCGGCGATGGACCGGGACGAGATCGAGGCGGCCGTGTGGGCCGAGCGGCTGAGCCTGTGCGACTTCCTGGACGGACTCGACGAGCCCGAGTGGGGGGTGCAGTCCCTGTGCTCCGCGTGGACGGTCCGCGAGGTCGTCGCGCACCTGACCGTCACCACCAGGGCCACGATCCCCTTCGTGCTCAAGGCCGCGATCAAGGCGCGCGGCGACTTCCACCGGATGACGGCGGACGTGGCGCGCGCCCGCGCGACCGCCTTCACGCCCGCCGAGCTCGTCCGGCAGCTGCGGGAGAGCGCGGACTCGTCCCGGCGGATGCCCGGCAGCGGCCCGATGGACCCGCTCCTGGACCTGCTCGTGCACGGCCAGGACATCGCCCGCCCCCTGCAGCGGCGGCACGCGATGCGGACCGAGGTCGCCGTCGCGGCACTGGCATACCTCGCGACCACCAAGTTCCACGGCGGACCGCAGCGCATCGCCGGGCTCGAGATCGTCGCGACCGATGCGACGTGGTCGTTGGGGGCGGGGCCGGCCATCCGGGGCAAGGTGGAGGACCTGCTCCTGGTGGCGGCCGGACGCCCCTCCGGGCTCGCGCACCTCACCGGCCCCGGCGTCGACCGCCTGGCCGAACGGCTCGCCGCCGGGTGAACGGGATCCGTACCGACCGCGAGCCCTAGCTCGAAGCCGGATCGAGGGTCTCCTGGTAGACCCACTTCAAGTACGTCCGGTGTCCGCCGGAAATCGGCAAGGCGATCACACACGGGACGTCGTCGGAGTGTTCACGGTCCGCGCGCGCGACGATCTCCGGCACGAGCGCGGCGCGGGTGTGGAGGCCGACCCGCGCCTGTGTCTCGTCGTAGACCTCGCCCTCCCACCGGTAGATCGCCCGGATCTGCGTGATGTTGTGCCCGCACGCGACGAGCCGGTCCTCGACGAGCTTGCGGGTGAAGTCGGCGAGCCATTCCGCGCTCTCGGCGGTGATGACGACCTCGACGCACTCCAGCTGCTCGGTGCTCGGCTCGGTCATCCGGTGCTGGTCCTCTCCTCGTTGCAGAGCTCGTCCATGAGCGCGACCGCTTCGTCCTCGGTGCGGGCCATCGAGCTCCACCCGGTGACCGGTTGCCTCGGCGGCCCTCGCAGGACCGCCAGCATGCCCACCAGTCGCCCGCGAGGTCGACTCGTCGAGCCTCCTCGCCGGCCAGCTCATCGATCATGATGCCGAGCACGCGGGATCGACCTGGCCACGGACACCGGCACGAGGCGGGCGAGACGCAACCCGAGCCCCTGCCCTCCCGGCCGGGAGACTCGTCCGGTGCCGGTCCGTCGATGGTCGGGGTGGCGGTGTCCTGACTCAACACATCGGCGACAGGTGTCTCACGACATCGGCGACACGCTGTCTCAGGTCATGGTCGAAAACCGGGTGGGCCCGTGATGATCAGCAATGTCGAAGGCTCGCCTGGTCATCACAGCGCTGGTGGTCGAGAAGCAGTCTCCCGCTGCGGTCGCACGCCGGTACGGGGTTCATCGCTCGTGGGTGTACCGGTAGTGGGTGAAATCCGACTGCCAGCACTCGTTCGGTTGGGCGGCTTCGAACCGCGCGTTTCGCGGGCTCGGGGGTGACCGCGCCGTGCCGGGCCAGGACCCGGTTGATCGTCGCCCGGTACAGAGTGGCGTCGTGGTGATGGGTCAGGTACCAGGCGATGGTGTCCGCGCCCGCGTCCAGGCTCAAGGCCCGTGACGAGGCCGAGGGCGAAGCGGCGCTCACACCACGCTCGCGCCGGCCCAAGACCTCACCACGGGCCACCGCGCCGGAGACGGTGGAGGCGGTGCTGCGGCTGCGCAAGCAACTGGCCGAGCAGGGCCTCGGCTCACCCGCCCCGACGGCCGCCCCGGCGCCGACGTGGAGATCATCACCTGGCTCGACGACCACTCCCGCTACGCCCTGCAGGTCTCGGCGTACCGGCGGGTCACCGCCCGCATCGTGGCCGACACCTTCACCCTCGCCGCGACTGAGCACGGCTACCCGGCCTCCACCCTGATCGACAACGGCATGGTCTACACCGTGCGGTTGGCCTCACGCCGCGGCGGGCGCACCGCGCTGGAGACCGAGCTGCGCCGTCACGGCATCGCGCAGAACAACAGCCGACCCAACCACCCCACCACCTGCGGAAAGGTGGAACGCTTCCAGCAGACGATGAAGAACTGGCTGGCCGCCCCGACAACCGGCCACCATCCCGGCCCTGCAAGCACTCCTGGACACGTTCGTCGAGATCTACAACCACCAGCGCCCGCACCGCTCACTGCCCCACAAGGCCACCCCGGCCACCACCTACCAAGCCAAACCGAAAGCCACCCCCACGATCGGCGCCCGCACCGGCGACAGCCACGACCGCGTCCGCACCGACAAGATCGACAAAACCGGCTGCGTCACCCTGCGCGTCGCCGGGAAACTCCGCCACATCGGCATCGGCCGACCCCACGCCGGAACCCACGTCCTCCTCCTGGACTCCGACCTCCACGTCCGCGTCATCAACGCCGCCACCGGCGACCTCCTCCGCGAAC
>NZ_JAHKRK010000203.1 GCF_019396355.1 Pseudonocardia nigra | reverse complement strand
GGCCGCCGCCGACCGCTCGGCGTCGGTCGCCGAGCGGCTGCTGGTCCACATGTTCCGCGACGCCGGATGCGCGGGCTGGCATCGCGCGTTCTCCGCGGCCGGCCACCTCGTCGACATCGCGTTCCCCGCCGCCCGCGTCGCCATCGAAGTGGATGGATGGGCCTGGCACATGGACGCGGAACGGGCCCGGCAGGACAAGCGCCGCCAGAACGCACTCGTGCGGGCCGGCTGGACGGTCCTTCGGTACACGTGGCACGACCTGACCGGGCGGCCTCGCACGGTGCTGGCCGAGATCGGTTTCGAGGTGACCAAGGGGATGGCTGCGGCGAAGTGAGACGTCGCGCCGCGGGCCGCCCGTCGGGGATCGTCGCGGTGGCCGGATAGCCGGTGCGGGCTCGGGAACTCAGAGTCCCGTGATTTCCGACACTGCCGACGGCGGGCCGGGCCGCCCGCTGTCGCGCCCCTCCCCACCGGATGACGTCGGGGCCCGCACCGCCAGCGGCATCCACCGCCGCTCGCCGCCCGCTTGCGCCCGTTCGTCGCGCACGAGCCCGGTTCCCAGTCGACGTCGCACACCGGCGGAGACCCGTTTGGTGAGGTGAGCCTCCGCTCACACCGGCGGCGGGGTCACCGCCGGCGCGGGCTACCGTGAAGTGTGAGCACAGCAGCATCCACTCTCGCGGCCCCCGCGGACCTGTCCGGCGCGACCCGCGGGACTGGCGCGCAGCTCCGCAACGTCGCCATCGTCGCGCACGTCGACCACGGCAAGACCACCCTCGTCGACGCCATGCTCCGCGCCTCCGGCGCGTTCGGCGAGCGCGCCGCCGTCGTCGACCGGGTCATGGACTCCGGCGACCTCGAGCGCGAGAAGGGCATCACGATCCTCGCCAAGCACACGGCGATCGACTGGCAGGGGATGACGGTCAACGTCGTCGACACCCCGGGCCACGCCGACTTCGGCGGTGAGGTCGAGCGCGGGCTGTCCATGGTCGACGGCGTCGTCCTCCTCGTCGACGCCAGCGAGGGCCCGCTCCCGCAGACCCGGTTCGTGCTCCGCAAGACCCTCGCCGCCGGGCTGCCCGTCGTGCTGGTGGTCAACAAGACCGACCGCCCGGACGCGCGCTGTGCCGAGGTCGTGGACGAGAGCCTCGAGCTGCTGCTCGAGCTGGCCGACGAGCTCGAGCTCGACGAGAACACCACCGCGCGCCTGCTCGACCTCCCGGTCGTCTACGCCAGCGGCCGGGCGGGCCGGGCGAGCCGCACCCGCCCCGGCGACGGCGAGCTGCCGGCCGACCCGGGCCTCGAGGCGCTGTTCGACGTCATCGCCGAGACCGTCCCGCCGCCCGCCGACGACCCCGACGCCCCGCTGCAGGCGCACGTCACCAACCTGGACGCCACCAGCTTCCTGGGCCGCATCGCGCTCTGCCGCGTGCGGGCCGGTGTGATCCGCCGCGGGCAGCAGATCGGCTGGTGCCGCGCCGACGGCACCGTCACCCGGGTCAAGATCACCGAGCTGCTGCGCACCGAGGCGCTCGAGCGGGTGCCCGCCGAGTCGGCGAGCGCCGGCGACCTGGTCGCCGTCGCGGGTATCGCCGACGTCATGATCGGCGACACGCTCGCCGACCCCGAGAACCCGGTGCCGCTGCAGCGCATCCACGTCGACGAGCCGGCCATCGCCGTCACGATCGGGATCAACACCTCCCCGATCGTCGGCCGCGACCCGCACCCGGGCACCAAGCTCACCGCCCGCCAGGTGAAGGGCCGCCTCGACGCGGAGCTGGTCGGCAACGTCAGCCTGCGCGTGCTGCCCACCGAGCGCCCCGACGCCTGGGAGGTGCAGGGCCGCGGTGAGCTGGCGCTCGCGGTGCTCGTCGAGACCATGCGGCGCGAGGGCTTCGAGCTCACCGTCGGCAAGCCCGAGGTCGTCACGCGCATGATCGACGGCAAGCTGCACGAGCCGTTCGAGCAGCTGTCCTGCGACGTGCCCACCGAGCACCTGGGCGCCGTCACGCAGCTGCTGGCCGGGCGCAAGGGCGAGCTGGGCCAGATGGTGCACAGCGAGTCCCGCGTGCGGATGGACTACCGGGTGCCGTCCCGCGGCCTGATCGGCTTCCGCACGGAGTTCCTGACGATCACGCGGGGCGCGGGCATCGCGAGCCACGTCTTCGACGGCTACGGCCCCTGGGTCGGCGAGCTGCGCACCCGCCTGCGCGGGTCGCTCATCGCCGACCGCTCCGGCCCGGTCACCGCCTACGCCGTCGACCAGCTCGCCGACCGCGGTGTGCTGTTCGTCGGCCCCGGCACGGTCGTCTACAACGGCATGGTCATCGGGGAGTACACCCGCGCCGAGGACCTCGAGGTCAACATCTGCCGCGAGAAGAAGCTCACGAACATGCGCTCGTCCACCGGCGACGAGCTCGTGAAGCTGACCCCGCCGACCGTGCTCAACCTCGAGCAGGCCCTCGAGTTCTGCGCCAACGACGAGTGCGTCGAGGTCACGCCGGAGTCGGTGCGGATCCGCAAGGTCGAGCTCGACTCGCACACCCGCGCGCGGATGCGGTCGCGGGCCAAGGCCGCCGCGAACTGACGAGAACGCCCCGCCGGCCGACCTGTGGGCGGGGCGACTCGCGTGGCGAGAACGGGCGACTCGCGTGTCGAAAACGGGCGACTCGCGCGGAACGGGGGCGCCTCTCCCGCGAGTCGCCCGGTTCCGACGGCCGAGTCGCCCAGTTCTGATGGCCGAGTCGCCCGTTCGCCGATTCGTGCCGACTCGCCCGCCGGATCGTGCCGACTCGCAGAGTGGCGGGGCGGGGTGCCGGGGCCGGTCCCGTGCAGTGCGAGGATGACCGGCCGGGGACGGAGCGTCCACGGAAGGGGAATCGAGGGTGTCGATGCTGCGCGTCGGGCGGGCCGCGCTGGCCCTGGTGCTCGCGCTGCTGCTCGCGGCCTGCACGAACGAGGCGGTGCCCCCGCCGACGCCCGAGCCGACGCCGCAGCCCGAACCCACCGAGCTGGTCGTGGGCGTCGACGATCTCGGCGGCGGGTTCAACCCGCACCTGCTCGCGCACCTCTCCCCGGTGACGACCGCGCTGGCCACGCTGGTGCTGCCGTCGGTGTTCCGCCCGGACGCCCAGGGCGTCATGCATCTCGACGAGACGATCGCGACGAGCGCCGAGGTCGTCGAGACCGAGCCGTTCACGGTGAGTTACGAGCTCAACCTGGAGGCGTCGTGGTCGTCGAACGCCCCGATCGCCGCCGAGGACTTCGTCTACCTCTGGGAGCGCATGCGCAGCGAGCCCGGCGTCGCCGACGCGGCGGGCTACCGGTTGATCACCGAGGTGCGTTCGCGGGCGGGCGGCAAGGCGGTCGACGTGGTGTTCGCCGAGCCGTACCCGGCGTGGCAGCACCTGTTCTCCGACCTGCTGCCCGCGCACATCCTCAAGGACGCCCCGGGCTCGTGGACGGGCGCGCTGGCGAACGGGTTGCCCGCGTCCGGGGGGCCGTTCCGGATCGAGTCGGTGGACCGGGCCCGCGGTGAGGTCGTGCTCGCCCGCAACGACCTCTACTGGGACACCCCCACGGTCCTCGACAAGCTCGTCTTCCGCAGCCTCGACGACACCGTGCTCGCCGCGGGGCTGGCCTCCGGCGACGTCGACATCGCCCTTCCCGAGGCCGACCCCACGATCCGCACCGCGCTCGGCGGGGTGGTGCCCCCGCCGACCCTGCAGCTCGCGCCGCGACCCGTCGTCACCCAGCTCGGGATGCGGGCCGACGCCGGCCCGATGGCCGACCCGCGGGCCCGCCAGGGGATCGCCGCGATCGTCGACCGGGAGGCGGTCCGCACCACGGTCGCCCCCGAGGCCCTGCCCCCCGACGCGTTCGGGCTCGCGCCCTCGCAGCCCGGGTACGCCTCGACCGTCCCGGCCGACGCGCCGATCGGCCCGAACCCCGAGGCCGCAGCTCAGCTGCTGGCGAGTGCCGGGTGGACCCGCGATCTGACCACCGGGCGCTGGGCCGCGGACGGCGAGCCGGTGCGGCTCGTGCTCGGGGCCGCGGCGGAACGCCCCGAGGACGTCCGGGTGGCGCATGCGGTCGCCGAGCAGCTCGACGCCGCGGGGATCGACGTCACCGTCGTCACGCCATCGGCCGTGGAGCTGTTCGGGCAGGAGACCGTGCCGCCCGTCGTCCCGACCCCCACCGCCACCCCGACGCCGTCTGCGGCGCCCACCTCCACGCCACCCACCAGCTCCGCGGGGCAGCCGACGTCGGCCACGCCGGTCCCGGGCGCCGCGGGCGGTACCGTCGAGGTCGACCTGATGGTCGTCCCCCGGACGGTCGGCGGCGACCCGGGCACCGAACTCGCCTCGGACTACGGGTGCCCGCTGCCGAACGCCGTGGTGCCCGAGCCCCCGCGGTCGCCGACCGGGTTCTGCTTCGGGGCACTGCAGCCGCTGCTCGACGAGCTCGTGGCGACGACTCCCCGCCCGGAGGTGGCCGAGGTGGTCGAGCGGGTGCTGTGGGCGCAGATGCCCGCCCTTCCGCTCTTCCAACCGGTCACCCTCGTGGTGAGCACCCCGACCTCCGATGCGGTGACGGGCATCGGGCCCGGACCGATCTTGACCGGCCCTGTGACGGGGGCCGCTTTCTGGCGCAATCCCAATGAGTGAAATGATGCGCCGGCCAGGCGGAGTTACCGGCAGGTAATCACTCTGTGTCACCGCGTTCTCTTCCGGTCACCCTTTGGTCACGATCGGGGGGCCGCGGATGACGGGTGCCACATCGGTTTCTACGGTGCCCCTGGTCGGTGCGTCCGCTCGTCGACATGGGCAGGCCCATCGCCGCGAACGAGAAGGGCGTCCGACCCGGACGGTCCAGCAGAGAGAGGTCAGGAAGTCCATGAGGAGATCGAGGGCTGCATCGCTCGTCGCGATGGGCGCGGCGGCGACGCTGGTGCTCGCTGCCTGTGGCGGCGGCGGCGGCGGCGGTGGCGGCGAAGGCGGGGGCAACGACGCCTCCGCGGGCGGTGTGTTCGAGGACTGCGCGAGCGACCCGACCACCTGCAACTCCGTTCCTGTCGACCAGCTCCAGCAGGGCGGGACGATCACGTTCGCCCTGGAGAAGAACGTCTCCAACTGGAACCTCAACTCCGCCGAGGGCAACGTCTTCGAATCGGCGATGGCACTCAAGGGGATCTTGCCCTACACCTTCGTCACCCAGCCTGACCTGACGCTGGCGATGAACGAGGCCATGCTGGAGTCCGCCGAGCAGACCAGCGCGGACCCGCAGACGATCGTCTACGAGATCAAGCCGGAGGCGGTGTGGTCGGACGGCACGCCGATCACCGTCGAGGATCTCATCTTCCAGTGGAAGACGATGAACGGGCGGGACTGCCCGGAATGCGCCGCGGCCACGAACGCCGGTTACGACCAGGTCGAGTCGATCACGGGCTCGAACAACGGCAAGACGGCCACGATGGTCTTCTCTCAGCCGTTCACCGACTGGAAGAACTTGTTCGCCTCCGGCTCGCCGCTGTACCCGGCCCACATCGCCGCCCAGCAGGGTGACCTCAACACGCCCGAGGGACTCCTCGCGGCCTGGGAGTACTTCGGCGCCACCGTGCCGAACTACACCGGCGGGCCGTACCAGATCGAGAACTGGCAGGACAACGTCGCGCTGACGACGACGCCGAACCCGCAGTGGTACGGCGCGACCAAGCCCGCGCTCGACCAGCTGATCTTCCGCGTCATCACCGACGCCACGCAGGAGCCGATCGCCCTGCAGAACAACGAGGTCCAGGTCATCTACCCGCAGCCGCAGGTGGACCTCGTGGAGCAAGTGGCGAACATGGCCAACGTCTCCCAGTACCAGGGGCTGGGCCTCACCTGGGAGCACATCGACTTCAACCTCGTCAACCCGTTCCTGGCCGACGAGGCGCTGCGCGATGCGATGTTCACGGCAGTGAACCGGCAGGACATCATCGACAAGACCGTCGGGCAGTTCAACGACGAGGTCGGGCCGATGAACAGCCACATGTTCGTGCCCGGCCAGCCCGGCTACGAGGAGGTGCTGCCCGAGGGGCAGGGCAGCGGTGACGTCGAGGCCGCCCGCCAGATCCTCACTGACGCCGGCTACACCGGGGCCGAGGAGGGGCAGCAGCTCACCACACCGGACGGCCAGGCGGTCCCGCCGCTGCGGATCCGCTACACCACCGGCAACGCGATCCGGCAGAACACGTCGGAGCTGTTCGCCTCCTACATGCGGCCGTTGGGCATCACGGTGGAGGTCGTGCCCACTGATGACCTCGGCGGCACCCTGAGCTCGGGCGACTACGACATCATGCTGTTCGCCTGGGTCAGCTCGCCGTTCCCGTTCGCCAACGCTCAGCAGACCTGGCTGAGCACCTCGAGCAGCAACTTCGGGCGGTACAGCAACCCTGAGGTCGACCGGCTGCTCAACGAGGCGGCGTCGTCCACGGACGAGGAGGCCGCGCGCGGGCTGCTCGTCGAGGCCGACCGGATCCTGTCCGAGGACTCGTACGTGCTGCCGCTCTACCAGAAGCCGACGTTCATCGCCGTCCAGGACACGGTGGCGAACGTCCGGAACAACTCCTCGCTCGACGGTCCGCCCTACAACATCGCCGAGTGGGGCCTGCGCACCGAGTGACGCTGGTCCTCCCGCCCGAGGGTGTCGCCTACGCGGCGGCACCCTCGGGCCGGGGGTAGCCTGCCCAGGAACATCGGCAACGCGCCACGAGCGCTCGTCGATCCGACCAGCTGGAAGATCTTCATGCTCGCCTTCGCAGTGCGGCGGATCGCGGTCTCGATCCCGATCCTGCTGATCTCATCCTTCGTCGTCTTCATCCTCGCGTCGCTGTCGGGCAACCCGCTCAACGAGCTGCTGTTCCGCAACCCGCCGCCTCCCCCCCAAGTCATCGCCCTCGAGACCGAGCGGCTGCGCCTGGACGAGCCACTGCTCGAGCGCTACTGGCTGTGGCTCACCGGCCTGTTCACGGGTGACTTCGGCCCGTCCGTGCAGTCCAACCTCGACATCGGTGCCGAGGTCGCCGGCCGCTTCGTCATCACGATGCGGCTGATCCTGGTCGCGATGCTGGTCGCGCTACTGCTCGCCGTCGTGATCGGCGTGATCAGTGCGGTGAAGCAGTACTCCAAGACCGACTACACTGCCACCTTCCTCGGGTTCCTGTTCCTCGCGATGCCGTCGTTCTGGCTCGCGATCCTGCTCAAGCAGGCCGGGATCGACTTCAACAACGCCGTCGACGAGCAGGTCATCTACACGATCGGGGCGTCCTCGATCCCTGCTCCCGAGGGCACTTGGGACCAGTTCGTCGACACCGCGGGGCACATGGTTCTGCCCACGATCTCGCTCGCCCTGATCTCCTATGCCGCGTGGAGCCGCTACCAGCGCGCTTCGATGCTCGAAGTGATGAACAGCGACTACGTGCGGCTGGCGCGGGCCAAGGGCCTGTCCCGGCGGCAGGTGATGGTGCGCCACGGGCTGCGGACCGCCCTCATCCCGCTCACCACCGTCACAGCGCTCGACCTCGCCGCGATCATCAGCGGCGCCGTCGTCACGGAGACGGTCTTCCAGTGGCGGGGGATGGGCGACCTCCTGCTCAACGCGATCCGCACCAACGACACGTACGTCGTCATGGCCTGGCTGTTGGTGACAGCCACGGTGGTCATCCTGTTCAACCTGATCGCCGACCTGCTCTACGCCGTCCTCGACCCCAGGATCCGCTATGCCTGAGAGCCCAGCACCTGTCTCGGCCCCGGCGGCGGGCCCGACGACCCCGGCGCCCGAGCGGGAATTCACGGTCGCCGAGCGCAGCCAGCTCCAGCTCGTGCTGCGGCGGTTCCTGCAGCACCGCCTCGCGGTGATCAGCCTGGGTGTGTTCTTCGCGCTCGTGCTGCTGGCCTACGTCGGCGGCGCCCTGTGGAAGTACGACTACGGCCAGATCACCCCCGACGAGTCGCAGCCGCCGTCGCTGGACCACCCGTTCGGAACGGACGCCGTCGGCAAGGACCAGTTCGCGCAGGTGCTGCGCGGCACCCAGATCTCGCTGCAGATCGCGCTGCTGGTGGCCCTGTTCTCCACGCTGGTCG
This sequence comes from Pseudonocardia nigra, assembly GCF_019396355.1. Classification (GTDB taxonomy): domain Bacteria; phylum Actinomycetota; class Actinomycetes; order Mycobacteriales; family Pseudonocardiaceae; genus Pseudonocardia; species Pseudonocardia nigra. The sequence goes on along the minus strand of NZ_JAHKRK010000203.1, from coordinate 6,709 downwards.
GCACCGTGTGGGGTGCCGTGGCGGGCTATTTCGGCGGCATCGTCGACACCATCATGATGCGGATCGCCGACCTCATCCTCACGCTGCCCCTGCTGGCGGTCGCGGCGATGCTCGCGCACAACTTCGGCGGCTCGTGGTGGCTGATCTCGCTGGTGATCGCCGGCCTGTACTGGGCCTACGTCTCCCGGGTGTCGCGCGGCGTCGTGCTGTCGCTGCGCGAGAAGGAGTTCATCGAGGCCGCCAAGGCGCTCGGGGCCAGCGACGCCCGGATCATCCTGCGCCATCTCGTGCCCAACGCCCTCGGCGCGATCATCGTCAACGCGACGATCCTCATCGCGGTGGCGATCCTGCTCGAGACCGCGCTGTCCTACCTCGGCTTCGGCGTGCGCCCGCCCGACACCTCGCTCGGCATCCTCGTCAGCGAGGCCCAGACGGCGCTGACCACGCGGCCCTGGCTGTTCTACTTCCCGGGTCTGTTCATCATCCTGATCGCCCTGACGATCAACTTCATCGGGGACGGGCTGCGCGACGCGCTCGACCCGCAGCAGACGAAGGTGCGCGCATGACCGCCGAGGACCCGCTCGCCCTCGGTGGGAGCGCGAGCACGAACGGCATCGGGGACGTGGTGCTGGAGGTCGAGGACCTCAACGTCCGGTTCCCCACCGACGACGGGCTGGTGCAGGCCGTCCGTGGCGTGAGCTACCGCCTGCGGCGCGGCGAGGTCCTGGGCATCGTCGGCGAGTCCGGATCGGGCAAGTCCGTCACCTCGCTCGCCGTCATGGGCCTCCTGCCGGGTTCGGCGAAGATCGACGGCTCGGTCCGGTTCGCGGGGCAGGAGCTGCTCGGCGCGTCCGATGCGGAGCTCACGAAGATCCGCGGCAGGCGGATCTCGATGATCTTCCAGGACCCGATGACGTCGCTGAACCCGGTCTACACGATCGGCTACCAGATCGCGGAGACGATCCGGGCGCACCACGACGTCAGCAAGTCCGCGGCGCTCGACCGCGCGGCCGAACTGCTCGACATCGTGCGTATCCCCAACGCCCGGCAGCGGCTGTCGAGCTACCCGCACGAGATGTCGGGCGGTATGCGGCAGCGCGTGGTCATCGCGATCGCGATCGCCAACGACCCGGACGTCATCATCGCCGACGAGCCCACCACCGCCCTGGACGTCACCGTGCAGGCGCAGATCATGGAGGCGCTCGACACCGCCAAGCGCGAGACCGGCGCGGCGATGGTGCTCATCACCCACGACCTCGGCGTCATCGCCGGACAGGCCGACCGGGTGATGGTCATGTACGCGGGCAAGCTCGTGGAGAGCGGCACCGCCGACGAGGTCTTCTACACCCCGCGCATGCCGTACACATTCGGACTGCTCGGCAGCCTGCCCCGGCTCGACCGGCCGGCGGAGAAGCTGACCCCGATCCCGGGCGCGCCGCCGTCGGTGGTGAACATGCCGCCCGGCTGCCCGTTCACGCCGCGCTGCCCGCTGTCGCGGGACGTGTGCCACGAGAAGGAGCCGGCACTCCTGCCCACCACCAACCCCGAGCACACGGCCGCCTGCCACTTCTCCGACGAGCTCGCCGGCATGGCGCCGGGTGAGCTGTTCGACGTCGGCGTCACCGACAAGGCCGCGCTCGCCGAGTTCGTCCGCGAGACCGAGGGACAGCACTCATGACCGCCGACGTACTTCTTCCCGCGGAGGCGAAATGAGTACCGCTCCTGCGGTGGCGCCACCCGTCCTCTCCGTGCGCAATCTCGTCAAGCACTTCCCGGTGCGCTCCTCCGGCCTGCTGCGGCGCCAGATCGGCGAGGTCCACGCGGTGTGCGGGGTGTCGTTCGACCTGGCCGAGCGGGAGACGCTCGGGCTGGTGGGGGAGTCCGGCTGCGGGAAGAGCACCACCGCCCGCGTGCTGCTCAACCTGCAGCCCGCGACGTCGGGCGAGGTGTTCTACCAGGGCAAGGAGCTCACGAAGCTCTCGCGCCGGGACATGCGGTCGCTGCGCCAGGACCTGCAGATCGTCTTCCAGGACCCGTACGCGTCGCTCGACCCGCGGCTGCCGGTGAACGAGATCGTCGCCGAACCGCTGCGGATCCACGGCCGCTACGGCGACGACGGCAAGAACGTCGTGCGCGACCTGCTGCGCACCGTCGGGCTCAAGCCGGAGCACGGCAACCGGTTCCCGCACGAGTTCTCCGGCGGGCAGCGGCAGCGCATCGGCATCGCCAGGGCGCTCGCACTGCGGCCCAAGGTGCTCGTGCTCGACGAGCCGGTCTCGGCGCTCGACGTCTCCATCCAGGCCGGTGTGCTCAACCTGCTCGAGGAGCTGCAGGAAGAGCTGGGGCTGTCGTACCTGTTCGTCTCGCACGACCTGTCGGTGGTGCGCCACATCGCCGACCGGATCGCGGTGATGTATCTCGGCAGCATCGTCGAGACCGGCCCGGCGTCCGAGCTGTTCGACGGCCCGGCGCACCCGTACACGCAGGCCCTGATCTCGGCGATCCCGCTGCCCGACCCGCGCAAGGAGCGGGCCCGGGAGCGGATCACCGTGGTCGGCGATGTGCCCAGCCCGATCTCGCCGCCCAGCGGCTGCCGGTTCCGCACCCGGTGCCCGAAGTTCGCCAACGAGCTCACGGACACCGAGCGCACGAAGTGCGTCGACGAGCCGCCCGCGCTGATCGACCGCGGCCAGGGCCACCCGGCCGCGTGCCACTACGCGGAGCGCAAGAGCCTGCTCTGAGCGGGTGGAAGTCCGCTCAGCTCGGCAGCAGGTGCTGCTCCTCCGCGTGATGGCACGCGCTCGGGTGGTGCCCGCCTGCCCTGACCACGAGGTCCGGCACCTCGTCGGCGCAGATCTCCGTCGCCTTCCAGCACCGCGTCCGGAAGCGGCACCCGCTCGGCGGGTTCACCGGGCTCGGTACGTCGCCGGCGAGCCGGATCCGCTGCCGGCGGGCCCGGACGGCCGGGTCCGGCACCGGGACGGCCGAGAGCAGGGCCTGCGTGTAGGGGTGTGACGGGCGGGCGTAGATCTCGTCCTCCGTGCCGATCTCCACGATCTTGCCCAGGTACATCACGGCCACCCGGTCGGACAGGTGTCGCACCACGGACAGGTCGTGGGCGATGAAGATGTACGACAGCGCGAACTCGCGTTGCAGCTCGCCCAGGAGGTTCATCACCTGCGCCTGGATCGAGACGTCGAGCGCCGACACCGGCTCGTCGCAGATGATCACTTCGGGGCGCAGGGCGAGCGCACGGGCGATGCCGATGCGCTGGCGCTGCCCGCCGGAGAACTGGTGCGGGTAGCGGTTGATGTGCTCGGGGTTGAGCCCGACGACGTCGAGCAGTTCCTGCACCTTCCGCCGGCGCTCGCCCTTGGGCGCCACCTCGGGGTGGATGTCGAAGGGCTCGCCGATGATGTCGCCGACGGTCATCCGCGGGTTCAGCGACGTGTACGGGTCCTGGAGCACGATCTGGATCGACCGGCGCAGCGCCCGCAGGGCCTTCCCGCGCTTGGCGAACATGTCCTCGCCCCGGAAGCGCACCGTGCCCGCCGTGGGCGGCTCCAGCCGCATCAGCACCTGCGCGAGCGTCGACTTCCCGCAGCCCGACTCGCCGACGACGCCGAGGGTCTCGCCGCGCCGCAGGTCGAACGAGACCCCGTCGACTGCGCGCACATGCCCGACGGTCCGTTTGAGCAGGATCCCGACCTGTACCGGGAAGTGCTTGACGAGGTTCTCGACCTCCAGGATCGGTTCGGTCTTCCCGAGGTTCATCGGATCACCAGCTCCTCGGCGAACAGGCAGGCCGACGACCGCGGCCCGGGCAGGACCTCCAGCGGCGGCACCACCTCGTGGCAGACGTCGCGCGCCATTGGACAGCGGGGGTGAAACGGGCAGCCGGGCGGGATCCGGGTGAGGTTGGGCGGCAGTCCCTTGATCGCACGCAGCTCGCTGCCCTTCGTGTCCACCCGCGGGATCGACTCGAGCAGCGACCGCGTGTAGGGGTGGCACGGGTTGGCGTAGAGCGCGTGCACGTCGGCGTTCTCGACGATCCGGCCCGCGTACATCACGGCGATCCGGTCGGCCACCTCCGCGACGACGCCGAGGTCGTGCGTGATCAGGATCAGGCCCATGTGCCGGTCGGCCTGGATCTCGGCGAGCAGGTCCATGATCTGGGCCTGCACGGTGACGTCGAGCGCGGTCGTCGGCTCGTCGGCGATGAGCACGTCGGGGTCCAGCGCCAGCGACATCGCGATCATGACGCGCTGGCGCATGCCGCCGGAGAACTGGTGCGGGTGGTCGCGGACGCGCTGCTTCGCCGCCGGGATGCCGACGAGGTCGAGCAGCTCGACGGCCCGCCGCTCCGCGTCCCGCCTGCTCATCCCGCGCCGGGTGCGCAGCTGCTCACCGATCTGGAACCCGACGGTGAACACCGGGTTCAGTGCGGACAGGGCGTCCTGGAAGATCATCGCGATATTCTCGCCACGCAGCTCCCTGCGGCGCTCCGGTGAGGCCGTCAGCAGGTCCTCGCCGCGGTAGCGCACCGAGCCCGCCGTCACGACGCCGGGCGGGGTCTCCAGGATCCCCATGATCGTGTTGGCCGTGACGCTCTTGCCCGAGCCCGACTCGCCGAGCACGGCGAGCGTTTCGCCCGCGTCCACGGCGTAGTCGACGCCGTTGAGCACCTTCGCGACGCCGTCGCGGGTGCGGAACTCGACATGCAGCCCGGTCACCTCGAGGAGGGGTTCCATCAGCGGCCCTTCGGGTCGAACGCCTCGCGCACCGCGTCGCCGAGCATCACGAACGCGAGCACGGTGACGGCCAGGAACGCGGCGGGGAACAGCAGCAGGAACGGTGCCACCCGCACGTAGTCGCGGGCCTCGCTGATCATCACGCCCCACGAGACGACGGGCTCGCGCAGCCCGATCCCGAGGAACGACAGCGTGGCCTCGGCGCCGATGAACGCCCCGAGCGCGATGGTGGCGTACACGAGCACCGGGGCCAGGCAGTTGGGCAGCATGTGCCGCCAGATCACGCGCCCCGGGCTCGCGCCCAGCCCGCGTGCGGCCCGCACGTAGTCCTGGTCGCGCGCCGCGATCGCCGCCGACCGCATGATCCGCATCGTCACCGGCCAGGACAGCATCGACATCGTCAGCACGACCAGCGCCGTGATGCCGACGGCCCCTCCGCCGACCGTCTCGCGGAACGTCGAGAGGATCACGATCGCACCGAGCACGAACGGCAGCCCGAAGAACACGTCGGCGATCCGGGACAGCACGCCGTCCACCCAGCCGCCGTAGTAGCCGGCGAGGATGCCCATCGTGCCGCCGATCAGCACGGTGATCGACGTGGCCAGCACGCCCACGATGATCGACACCCGGGTGCCGTAGATCGTGCGGGCGTACACGTCGCGGCCCAACAGGTCGTAGCCGAACCAGGCGTCGGCGGACGGCGCCTGCCTGCTGCGCGCGAGGTCGCCCGCGCCCGGGTCGGCGGAGGTGAACAGCCCGGGGAACGCGGCCAGCACCAGCAGGAACGCGATCAGCGACACGGACACGAGAAACAGCGGCCGCCGCCGCAGGTCGTGCCAGGCGTCCGAGGCGAGGCTGCGCGGGCGCTCGGGGTGTTCCCCCTGCGCGGTCGGCGTCAGGTCGTGGTGGGCGTGCTGGGCAGGCGCGGTGCCGAGGGATGCTGGGTCAGTCAAAGCGGATCCTCGGGTCGAGAACGGCGTAGAGGACGTCCACCAGCAGGTTCATCAGCAGGTAGACGATCACGAGCAGGACGACCACGCCGGTGACCGTGGCGCCCTCCTTGGTGAGGATCGAGCGGAACACCAGCCCGCCGATCCCGCGGATGTTGAAGATGCCCTCGGTGACGATGGCGCCGCCCATGAGCGCGCCCAGGTCGACCCCGAGGAACGTGATGACCGGGATCGCCGAGTTGCGCAGCAGGTGCACGCCGACCACCCGGCGGCTGCTGAGCCCCTTCGCGACGGCGGTGCGCACATAGTCCGCACGCCGGTTCTCGGCGATCGAGGTGCGGGTGAGGCGCGCGACGTAGGCCATCGACAGGCTGCCGAGCACGAACCCGGGCACGAGCAGCTCGCTCCACCGGGCCTCGGAGGAGACGGTGGGGTCGATGATGCCCAGCCGCAGCCCGAGGAAGGTCTGCAGCACGTACCCCGTGACGAACACCGGGATCGCGATGAGGAACAGGGTGGAGACGAGGACGAGGTTGTCGAGGTACCCCCCGGACCGCAGGCCGGTGAGCACGCCCGCCGCGAGCCCGATGACCGCCTCGATCACCAGCGCGACGAGCGCCAGCTTGAGCGTGACCGGGTAGGCGTTCGCGATGAGCTCGCTCACCTCGATGCCGGAGAACGTCTCGCCGAAGTCGCCCTGCAGGAGGTTGCCCAGGTACTTGACGTACTGGACGACGACGTTGTCGTCGAGGTTGTACTCCTCGCGCATCGCCGTGATGTAGGCGTCGGGGCACTGCCGGTCGCCGCACTTGCCGGCGAACGGATCTCCCGGGATGGCCCAGACGAGCAGGTAGATCAGGAACGTCGTGCCGAGGAAGACCGGCACGAGCTGGAGCAGGCGGCGCAGGACGTAGCGCCCCACCGTTCACCTCCCTGGGGTCGGCCGCGGCGTCGTGGGCCGCGGGGGATGACCGCGGGACGGCGGCCGGGGCGGGGCGCGCCCCGGCC
>NZ_JAHKRK010000202.1 GCF_019396355.1 Pseudonocardia nigra | reverse complement strand
GAGGACGCCGTCGCCGCCGAGGTGATCGGGGCCGGGGCGGCGTTCCGCGGGCTCGCCGCCACCGGCGCGCCCACCGAGGTGCGGCTGCGGGTGGCGGCGCGGGTGCCCGACGAGGAGCGCGCGTTCGCCGTCGGCTGGGAGGTCGAGTCGCTCTACACCAACGGGCCGGCGGGCGGCGGGGGAGCCCGCAGTGACCTGCGCGAGGTCGTCCTCGTGCGCTCCTGCTCCCTGCCCCGGGAGCTCGCCCGGCCCGCCGTCACCGTCTCGGAGGCCTGATGCCGCGCATCACCGTGGACCGGCTCGCCGACGCCAGGGCGGGCGACAAGGGCGACACGCTCCTGCTCGCCGTGCTGCCCCGCGACGCCGCCGCCCACCGCACGCTGGTTGCGCACCTGACGGCCGACGCCGTGGCGGCGCACTTCGCGCCGCTGGTCACCGGCCCGGTGCGGCGCACCGTGCTGCCGGGGCTGCCCGCGATCGTGTTCACGCTCCCCGGCGTGCTCGGCGGCGGCGTCACCGACGGCGCCACCCTCGACGGGCACGGCAAGACCCTGAGCTACCACCTGCTGTCGCTCGCGCTCGACGTCGAGCCGGAAACATGATCGCCCCCGCGTCCGCGGTCACCCCATCCACGCCACAATCGGCGGTGTGGACGAACCGCTGCCCGAGATGCGCGTCGGTGACCGAGAGCGCCAGGAGGTCGAGGCCCACCTGCGGGAGGCGTTGTCCGACGGCGTCCTGACGCTGGCGGAGTACGACGAGCGCGTGGCGCAGTGCTGGGCCGCGCGCACCCGCAGCGACCTGGACGTGCTCACCCGTGACCTGCCAGGTCCCCGGGGGCCGGCGGAGGCGCCCACCGAGCTCGTCGCGCAGCCGGTCGCGGCGAAGGAGGGCACGACCACCTTCGCCGGCCGGGTGACCAGCGGACTCGTCGCGGTGGCCGCGGCGGGCGCCGCCCTGTTCCTGGGCAGCCAGGCATTCACCGCGGACGACGGCGGTGCGATCTTCGGCAGCCGCACCGTGCAGGTCGCCGAGGGTCATGACCGCGTCGAGGTCGGCATGCTGTTCGGCAGCGTCAAGGTGGTCGTGCCCGACGGCGTGCGGGTGCGCCAGGACGGCCTCGTCGTCTTCGGCACGGAGTGCGCCGAGGCGTGCAGGGTCACGTCGGGCGGGCGCGAGGTGGTGGTCGACGCGAGTGGCGGCTTCGGCAGCGTGGAGGTCTACAGCAGCAGCGAGTTCGCCCGCGGCGTCGACCTCGACGATCTCGACGACCGCGACGAGGACGACGACGAGGACGACGACTGACGGCCGGGGTCAGCCGGCCAGCAGCTCCGCGAACCGCTGCGGTGCGACGTTGCCGCCGGACACGATCACGCCGATGCGCGGCGGCACCCGCGTGAGCCGCCTGGCCAGCAGCGAGGCCAGCGCGCTCGCCCCGCTCGGCTCCACGACGATCTTGAGCCGTTCGAACGCGAGCCGCATCGCGGCCCGGATGTCGTAGTCGGACACCAGCGCGATCTCGTCGACCAGGTGCCGGTTGATCGAGAACGTCAGCTCGCCGGGGATGTCGGCGGCCTGCCCGTCGGCGATGGTCCGCGAGACCGGCACCGCCACCCGCGTCCCGGCCGCGAGCGAGCGCTTCGTGTCGTCGCCGGTCTCTGGCTCGACGCCCACGACCCGGATCCGCTCCTGGGTGCCCTTCGCCGCCAGCGCGCTGCCCGCGATCAGCCCGCCGCCGCCGACCGGGACGACCAGCGCGTCCAGCTCGCCGACCTCCTCCAGCAGCTCCAGGGCGGCCGTGCCCTGCCCCGCGATGATGTGCGGGTGCTCGTAGGGCGGGATCAGCGTGAGCCCGCGCTCGGCGGCGAGCGCCTCTCCGATCGCCACCCGGTCGCCGGTGTACCGGTCGTAGGTGATGATCTCCGCGCCGTAGCCCGCGGTGGCGTCCAGCTTCGGCTGCGGGGTGTCCTCCGGCATGAGGATCACCGCGGTGCTGCCGAGCTCCCGGGCGGCGAGCGCGACGGCCTGCGCGTGGTTGCCCGACGAGTACGCCGCGACGCCCTTGGCCAGCTGCTCGTCCGACAGCCGGGAGACCGCGTTGTAGGCGCCGCGGAACTTGAACGCGCCGACCCGCTGGAAGTTCTCGCACTTGAGGAAGACCTCCGCGCCGACGAGGCCGTCGAGCGTGCGCGACCGCAGCACCGGGGTGCGGTGGGCGACCCCGGCGATCCGGGTGGCCGCGTCCCGGACGTCGGCGGGGGTCACCGGCAGGTTGCTCGTCATGCTCACCTCGTCACCCTGCCTTGCGACCGATGCCGCCCGCGTAGAGGGTGTGCACTGGGCTGTCGGTCGGAGTGTGCTCGTCGGGCCGCCAGTCGTTGGCGTAGACCAGGCCCGGCTCGACCAGCTCGAGCCCGTCGAAGAACCGCCGCAGCTCCGTCCAGGTGCGGAAGCGCCCGTGGCCGAGCCCGCCCTCCAGGAACGCCCGCTCGAGCTCCTTGGCCCGCGGCTCGTCGTCGTCGAGGAAGTTGGACGCCAGCAGGTACGACCCCGGCGAGAGCCGCTCGGTGATCGTGGCCGTGACCCGGTAGGGGTCGTCGGCGTCGGAGAGGTGGTGCAGGATCCCCGAGGTCAGCACCGCGAACGGCGCCGCGAGGTCGATGTACTCGGCGGTCGACGGGTGGTCGAAGATCGACTCCGGGGTCCGGAGGTCGGCGGTGATCACGGTGGTGGTGCGGTCGTCGCTGAGCAGCGCCCGGCCGTGGGCGAGCACGATCGGGTCCTTGTCCACGTACACCACGCGGACGGTCGGGTCGATCTGTTGGGCCACCTCGTGGACGTTGCCGCTGCTCGGCAGCCCGGATCCGATGTCGATGATCTGACGGATCCCCTCGCCCACCAGGTACCGCACGCCGCGGCGCAGGAGGTTGCGGTTGTCCTTCGCGATCTGCGCGGCCTCGGGCACGACGCCGAGGAAGGCGCCGGCGGCCCGGCGGTCGACCTCGAAGTGCTCCTTGCCGCCCAGGACGTAGTCGTAGACGCGCGCGATCGACGCCTTCGTGATGTCGACGTCGACCGGCGCACGCATGTCGTCCTCGGCGCGCTGCGTCGCCGAGCTTGCCCCCTGGTCCACCGGTCCGACTCCCCTTCGTCGACGCGTGCCCACCCGTGCCGGAGCGTAGCGTGATCGTGACGGGGGGAGCACCGGGCTCGGGACCGCCGGCCCGACGTCGCCGTTGCGGCATTCGAGTGAACTGCGCTCGGGCTGCCGCTACCGTGTCCGAGCCCGGTGGGCGGCTCCGACGTCCCGGACGATCGGTGCCGGGGCGGCACCGCGGAGATCACGAGGAGCGGACCGTGAAGTACATGATGCCGGCGTACACGAACAAGGCCGGCTGGGAGGACGTGGACTATTCCAGCGCGGAGTTCCAGGCGATGTGCGCGTTCTACGAGGAGCTCGGCACGGAGCTCACGGCGTCCGGGGAGCTGGTGCTCACCGAGGGACTGGGCGAGCCGGCGCTCACCCGCACCATTCGGAGGTCCGACGGCGGCCCGGTGGTCAGCGACGGCCCGTACGCCGAGTCGAAGGAGGTGCTGGCGAGCTTCGCGATCCTCGACTGTGTGAGCCACGACCGGGCGCTGGCGATCGCCGCCCGGGTCGTCGACGCCATCGGCGACACCGTCGAGATCCGGCCCATCGGCGGCGACCCGGCCGGTCAGCAGTAGCCGTGCGGATCGACCGGCGCGTCGAGGACCTGCTGCGGGAGCTCGCCCCGCAGATCCTCGGCGCGCTCGTGCGCCGGTACGGGCACTTCGACGCCGCCGAGGACGCTGTGCAGGAGGCACTCCTGGCCGCGGCGCAGCAGTGGCCCGCCGACGGCGTCCCGGACGGGGCGCGGGCCTGGTTGATCCGGGTCGCGTCGCGGCGGCTGATCGACCAGCTGCGCAGCGACCGGGCCCGCCGGGACCGCGAGGCAGCCGAGGCGGCGCGGGTGCCACCCGAGCAGTTCCTCGCGCCGCCGCCCGGGCCCGGGTCGGCTGCCGACCGGGACGACTCGCTCGTCCTGCTGTTCCTGTGCTGCCATCCGGCGCTGCCGCAGGCGTCACAGGTGGCGCTCACGCTGCGCGCCGTCGGCGGCCTCACCACACGGGAGATCGCGCGGGCCCTGCTGGTCCCCGAGCCCACGATGGGCAGGCGGATCAGCCGGGCCAAGCAGCAGATCGCCGCGTCCGGTGTCGGGTTCGCCCTGCCACCCGCCGCCGAGCGGGCCGCGCGGCTGCACGCCGTGCTGCAGGTGCTCTACCTCGTGTTCAACGAGGGCTACACGAGCGCATCCGGCACCGAGGTCGCGCGGGTCGAGCTGTCGGACGAGGCCGTCCGGCTGACCCGCATGGTGCACCGCGTGCTCCCCGACGAGGGCGAGGTCGCCGGGCTGCTCGCGCTGATGCTGCTCACCGACGCCCGCCGCCCCGCCCGCACGGCCCCGGACGGGGCACTGGTGCCGATGGCCGAGCAGGACCGCACGCTGTGGAACCGCGACGCGATCGCCGAGGGGGAGGCGCTGGTGACCGACGCGATGTCGCGCACCGCGCTCGGCCCCTACCAGATGCAGGCGGCGATCGCGGCCGTGCACGCGGAGGCGACGCGGGCCGAGGACACCGACTGGAAGCAGATCGTCGGGCTCTACGGGCTGCTCGAGCAGATGTCGCACAACCCGATGGTCACGGTGAACCGCGCGGTCGCCGTCGCGATGGCCTACGGGCCCGCCGCCGGGCTCACGCTGCTCGCGCGGGTCGCCGCCGACGGGCGCCTCGCGGGGCACCACCGGCTCGACGCCGTGCGGGCCCACCTGCTGGAGATGACGGGCGACCACGCCGGCGCCGCCGAGCACTACCGCATCGCCGCCCGCCGGACCGACAGCCTGCCCGAGCAGCGCTACCTGCTCGCCCGCGCCGACCGGGCCGACCGGGACGGCGAGGGCTGAGCGGTTCCGTCCCGGGCAACGTTCGCCCTCGGCCCCCCATGCATACCACCGGCTAATGCATGATCATGCATGGTGACGCATACTCTTCCTATGTCCAAGGTTCTCACCTCCCTGCCCACCGGCGAGCGCGTCGGCATCGCCTTCTCCGGCGGGCTCGACACCTCCGTCGCGGTCGCGTGGATGCGCGACAAGGGTGCCGTCCCGTGCACCTACACCGCCGACATCGGCCAGTACGACGAGCCCGACATCGCGTCGGTGCCCGGCCGTGCGGCGGCGTACGGCGCCGAGATCGCGCGCCTGGTCGACTGCCGCGCGGCGCTGGTCGAGGAGGGCCTGGCCGCGCTCGCGTGCGGCGCGTTCCACATCCGCTCGGGCGGACGCTCCTACTTCAACACGACGCCGCTCGGTCGTGCCGTCACCGGCACCCTGCTGGTCCGGGCGATGCTCGAGGACGACGTGCAGATCTGGGGCGACGGCTCGACGTTCAAGGGCAACGACATCGAGCGGTTCTACCGCTACGGCCTGCTCGCCAACCCGCACCTGCGCATCTACAAGCCGTGGCTCGACGCGGACTTCGTCTCCGAGCTCGGCGGCCGCAAGGAGATGTCGGAGTGGCTGCTGGCCCACGACCTCCCCTACCGCGACAGCACGGAGAAGGCCTACTCCACCGACGCCAACATCTGGGGGGCCACCCACGAGGCCAAGACCCTGGAGCACCTCGACACCGGCGTCGAGACCGTCGAACCGATCATGGGCGTGCGGTTCTGGGACTCCGAGGTCGAGATCGCGGCCGAGGACGTGACGATCGGCTTCGACCAGGGCCGCCCGGCGACGATCAACGGCAAGGAGTTCGCCACCCCGGTCGACCTCGTGATGGAGGCGAACGCCATCGGCGGCCGCCACGGCATGGGTATGTCCGACCAGATCGAGAACCGGGTGATCGAGGCCAAGAGCCGCGGCATCTACGAGGCCCCGGGCATGGCGCTGCTGCACGCCGCGTACGAGCGCCTGGTCAACGCGATCCACAACGAGGACACCCTCGCGCAGTACCACAACGAGGGCCGTCGCCTCGGTCGCCTCATGTACGAGGGCCGCTGGCTCGACCCGCAGGCGCTGATGATCCGCGAGTCGCTGCAGCGCTGGGTGGGCACGGCGGTCACCGGAGAGGTGACGCTGCGGCTGCGGCGCGGCGAGGACTACTCGGTCATGGACACCTCCGGCCCGGCGTTCAGCTACCACCCGGACAAGCTGTCCATGGAGCGCACCGAGGACTCGGCGTTCGGCCCGGTGGACCGGATCGGCCAGCTCACCATGCGCAACCTCGACATCGCCGACTCCCGCGCCAAGCTGGAGCAGTACGCCGGTCTCGGCATCGTCGGCAATACGCACGCGACGCTCCTCGGTGCCGCCCAGGCCGCCTCGACGGGGCTGATCGGCGCGATGCCGCAAGGCGGCGCCGAGGTCATCGCCTCCCGCGGCAAGGTCGAGGGCGAGGACGACCAGATGCTCGACCGCGCTGCGATGGAGTCCGGCACCGACTGACCGGGGCGGCGGGCGGCACACCACCCGGACACCGACGCGCCCACCGCCGGTCGGCGTGATCACGCCCGTTCTCCGACGCCGAGGTGCTGTCGACGCCCGCTTCCTGACACGATCCGGCCGTGGACCTCCTGCCCTCCGTGCTGACCTTCGTCGCCGCCGTCCTGCTGATCTCCGCGTCCCCCGGTCCCGCGATGGCGCTCATCCTCCGGCGGGCCGCGCTGCGCGGGTTCCGCGGCGCCGTGCCGACGGTCCTCGGGCTCGAGGCCGGCCTCTACGTGTGGGCGCTGCTGGCGGCGGCGGGGTTCGCGGCGCTGGTCGCGGCGTCGGAGGTCGCGTTCCTCGTGCTGCGGGTGGTCGGGGCCGCGTTCCTGATCGTGCTCGGGATCCGCGCCTGGCGGACCGCCTGGCGGGAGCGCGGCCAGGTGGTCACCGGCCCGGTCGCGGTCCGGGAGTCGGGACGCCAGGGCTGGTGGACGGCGTTCGCCGAGGGCGCGATCGTCCAGCTCGCCAACCCGAAGGCCGCGGTGTTCATGGTGGCGTTCTACCCGCAGTTCGTCCCGGCCGACCGGCCCCTGTTCGCGACGACGGCCGTGCTCGCGCTGGTGCAGGTGGCCCTGGAGACGGTGCTCTACCTGGCGCTCGCCGCGGGAGTGGCGCGGGCGGGCGGATGGTTCCGCCGCCCCCGGGTGCGCAGGCGCCTGGAGGCGGTCAGCGGCACCGTGCTCGTCGGCCTGGGCGTGCGGGTCGCGGCGACCGGGCCATGACCACCCGCGACAATGGACGCCCCGAACGAGGAGAAGCGTGACCCACACCGCCGCCGACGACCGCTACGACGCCATGCCCTACCGCCGCACCGGCCGCAGCGGCCTCAAGCTGCCCGCGGTGTCGCTGGGGCTGTAGCACAACTTCGGCCACGACAAGCCGCAGGAGACGCAGCGCACCATCCTGCGCCGGGCCTTCGACCTGGGCGTCACGCACTTCGACCTCGCCAACAACTACGGGCCGCCCCCCGGCTCCGCCGAGGAGAACTTCGGCCGGCACTTCGCGGCCGACCTGCGCCGGTACCGCGACGAGATCCTCGTGTCGACGAAGGCCGGCTACCACATGTGGCCCGGTCCGTACGGGGAGTGGGGCTCGCGCAAGAACCTGCTGTCGAGCCTGGACCAGAGCCTGCGCCGGATGCGCCTCGGGTACGTCGACATCTTCTACTCCCACCGCCCCGACCCCGACACCCCGCTCGAGGAGACGATGGGCGCGCTGCACACCGCGGTGCAGCAGGGCAAGGCGCTCTACGTGGGCGTGTCCAACTACTCGCCGGAGCAGACCCGCGAGGCCGCCCGCATCCTCGCCGGTCTCGGGACGCCGCTGCTGATCCACCAGCCGTCCTACTCGATGTTCAACCGCTGGGTCGAGGACGGCCTGCTCGACGTCCTCGACGAGGTGGGCGCCGGCTCGATCGCCTTCTCCCCGCTCGCGCAGGGGCTGCTCACCGACCGCTACCTCGACGGGATCCCGGCCGACTCCCGCGCGGCCGGCGCGAGCCCGTTCCTGTCCTCCGAGCGGATCACCGAGGACACCCTCGGCAAGGTGCGCGCGCTGAACGAGATCGCGCGGCGCCGCGGACAGACGCTCGCCCAGACCGCGATCGCGTGGATCCTGCGCCGCGGGCGCGTCACCTCCGCGCTGATCGGCGCCAGCAGCGTGCGGCAGCTGGAGGACAACGTCGCCGCCGTGGGCAACCTGGAGTTCTCCGACGAGGAGCTGACCGAGATCGACAAGTACGCCACCGCAGCCTGAGGGCGCCCGTCCGTCACCGGTCGCTCGTGCGCAGCCGCAGGGACGGCGGGAGCTCCGCGGAGGCGTGCGCGACCTCGAGCCCGGTGACGAGGTTGCGCAGGTCGACGGGGAGCGACGTCCGGGCGGCGGCGATGACCTGGCGGATGGCGGCCCGGTCGCCGTCGACGTCGAGCACACGGTCGGCACCGACGGCGGCGAGGACGGCCGCGCAGGCCGCCGAGGGCACGTCCAGCTCCTGGGGGGTGCGCAGCATGTGCTCGAGCCGGAGCCGGGGCCGGGCGGCCGCGAGGAGGTCGGTGGCCGCGAAGCGCTGGGCCGACCGGCGCAGCAGCCCCGGGCCACCGGTGCGGTGCACGATCCCGGCGTTGGTCAGGCGGCCCGCGACCAGGTCGAAGAGCCGCTCGGCGAGCGCCGCGACCCACACCGGGACGCTGTGCACGTCCTTCTGGCCGCGAATGCTGGTGAGGACGAACGACGAGATGTAGTCGGTCTTCTGCACCCGGGCGTCGGCGAGGACGATCCGGTCGTTCTCCATGCCGATCCGGTGCTCCAGGATGAGCTCGGCCAGCTCGGCCCCCGTGACGGCGCGCTTGAGCGCGCTCGCGCGCACCGCGGGCTTGCCGGTGAACGGGTCGTGCAGGATCAGGAAGACCCGTTCCGCGAGCGTGTCCTGGACCATGCGATCACCCTCGCTGCGCTGCGAGCACCGACTCGGTGTCGATCACCTCGATCAGCGGCGCGTAGAGCGCGAGGACGGCGAGGGCCTGGGCGTGGCTGCCGTCGTCGGCGCCCGCGCACGCGTCCTCGACCACCCGCACGCGCACCCCGGCGTCGGCGGCGGCGACCGCGGTGGACAGCACGCAGCAGTCGGTGGACACGCCCGCGAGCAGCAAGGTGCCGGACCCGACCGCGGCGGCGAGCTCCGGCCCCCACTTCGAGAACGTCGTGGCGCTGACCGTCGGGCCCGCCGGGAGGGCGTCGACCACGTCGTAGAGCGGTGCGTCCGGTGGCTGCAGGGCGAACGGCCATTGCGCGTAGTAGTCCACCCACGCGCCCGCAGGCTCGGCCGGCGCCACGAACCGCGTGAACGTCACCTGCGGCGCCAGCGCCGTGACCAGCTGCCGGACCCGGGGCAGGATCTCGCCGAACCGCGGGGCGGCCCACGCGCTGCGCGGATCGGCGAAGACCTCCTGCATGTCGATCACCGCGAGGTGGGCGGGGGCCTCCGTGATGCTCACAGGAGCTGCGACTCCTGCGCCCGGACCTGCGCGCGGGTGGCGACGAGCCCCACCGCGAAGGCGAGCACGAGCGCCAGCAGCACCCCGAGGTTCGCGAACGCCCAGTCGCCCTCGCGGCCGCCCAGGCCGAGCGGCCCGAGCAGGTAGCCCTGCCAGGACAGCCAGCTCGCGTACGTGTTGGTGACGAGGCCCCAGCCCAGCACCGTGCAGCCGACGACGATGGCGATGGGAACGACCCGGACGTCGCCGTAGCGACCGGCAGGCCGGTAGAGGTCGGCCTCGTCGTAGTCGCGCTTCCGCAGGGTGATGTCGGCGAGGACGACGCCGCACCACGCCGCGACGGGGACCCCGAGCGTGATCAGGAAGCCGTTGAACTGGCTCAGGAAGTCCTCGGCGACGAAGACGACGTACGCGGTGCCGAGCACCATGATGACGCCGTCGATGAGGGCCGCCACGTAGCGCGGCACCCGGACCCCGGTGGCCAGCAGCGCGAGCCCCGACGAGTAGATGTCCAGCACCGCGCCGCCGACCAGGCCGAGCACGGCGACGAGCGCGAACGGCACCAGGAACCAGGTGGGCAGCGCCGCGGCCAGCGCCCCGATCGGATCGGCCGCGATGGCCTCGCTCAGCTCGGCCGACGAGCCGGCGAGCAGCAGGCCGAAGGTGAGCAGCACGACCGGGGCGAGCGCCCCGCCGAAGGTCGTCCAGCCGATCACCCCGCCGCTCGAGGAGCTGCGCGGCAGGTACCGCGAGTAGTCGGCGGCCAAGTTCACCCAGCCGAGACCGAACCCGGTCACCAGGAACACCACCGCGCCGATCACCTGCTGCGGGGACCCGCTCGGCACGGCCGAGATCGCCGACCAGTCGATCGTGCCGGCCACCAGCGCGATGTACACGACCGTGAGGACGGCCGTGATCACGGTGATCACGGTCTGCAGCCGCATGATGAAGTCGAACCCGAGCACGCCTGCGCCCATCACCAGCGCCGCGACCACGATGAGCGCGACGACCTGCGTGCCGGCGCCGCCGCCCCAGCCGAGCTGCTCGAACACGGTGGCCGTGGCCAGCGTGGCGAGGATCGTCAGTACCGTCTCCCAGCCCACGGTGAGCAACCAGGAGATCACCGCGGGCAGGCGGTTGCCCCGGACGCCGAAAGCCGCCCGGCTCAGCACCATCGTCGGGGCCGAGCCCCGCTTGCCCGCCAGCGCCACGAAGCCGCACAGCAGGAACGAGAACACGGTGCCGAACAGGCCCGCGACGATCGCCTGTGCGAACGAGATCCCGAAGCCCAGTGCGAACGCGCCGTAGCTCAGCCCGAACACCGAGATGTTGGCGCCGAACCACGGCCAGAACAGGTCGCGCGGCCTGCCCTTGCGCTCCCCGTCGCCGATCACGTTGATGCCGTTGCTCTCGAGCCGAAGCCCGCCGCCGTGCACGTTGAGCTGCGCTTCGGCAGCGTGCCGCCCCCCGACCACCACAGTGCCTCCTGACTGCGTCCGGACCCGGCCCCTCGACCAGGGGCGTCACCCTATCGGGCCCCTCCGACACGGTGGGTACAGGAGTGTGCGTCGTGCCACACCCGCGTGGCGCCGACCCGGACGAGCGCGGCCGTCCATCTCTCGCAATCGGGGCGTTTCTCCCTAAGCTCTGCGCATGGCGCGGTACTTCGATGTGCACCCGGTCGACCCCCAACGACGCGCGATCGGTCAGGTCGCCGACATCGTCCGCTCCGGCGGGCTGATCGCCTACCCCACCGACTCCTGCTTCGCCCTCGGCTGCCACGTCGGCGACCGCGGCGGCCTCGAGCGCATCCGCGAGATCCGCCGTCTCGACGACAAGCACCACTTCACGCTCGTCTGCCGCGACTTCGCCCAGCTCGGGCAGTTCGTGCACGTGAGCAACACGCTGTTCCGCACGATCAAGGCGGCGACGCCCGGCAGCTACACGTTCATCCTCCCGGCCACCAAGGAGGTGCCGCGCAGGTTGCTGCACCCGAAGAAGAAGACCGTCGGCGTGCGGATCCCCGAGCACCCCGTGGTACAGGCCCTGCTCACCGAGCTGGGGGAGCCGCTGCTCTCGTCCACCCTCCTGCTGCCGGACGAGCTGGAGCCGCTCACCCAGGGCTGGGAGATCAAGGAGCGGCTCGACAACGCCGTGGACGCCGTGATCGACTCGGGCGACTGCGGCACCGAGCCGACCACGGTGGTCGACTTCTCCGGGCCGGAACCGGAGATCGTGCGCCGGGGCGCGGGCGACCCCGCCCGGTTCGAGTAGGGCGGTTCGAGCAGGGCTCAACCGCCCGCCATCGCCCCGACCACCAGGAACGGCTCCTTTCCCGACGCCACGGCGTCCGGGAGCGGCTCGTCGGGGGCGGAGTGCGACAGGTCCTCCTCGCAGGCGAAGAACCGCACGAACGCCCGCCGCTTCAGCGTGCCGTGGTCGCGGATCGTGCCCCGCAGCACCGGATGGCGGGCCTCCAGCGCGTCCAGCACCGTTCGTTGGGTGACCGGCCCGGTCACCTCCAGCGTCACCTCGCCGTCCACCTGCGCGAGCTTCCGCAGGTGCGCGGGCAGCTTGACCCTGACGCGCGGCTCCGACGACTCGCTCATGGCAGCGTCTGCACCTCCACCGACAGCACCGCCGGCAGGTCCCGCACGATCGGCGCCCACGTGTCGCCGGCGTCGGCCGAGGCATAGACCTGCCCGCCCGTGGTGCCGAAGTAGACGCCGCAGGAGTCGAGGGAGTCGACGGCCATCGCGTCGCGCAGCACGTTGACGTAGCAGTGCTCCTGCGGGAGCCCCTTCGTGAGCGGCTCCCACTCGTTGCCGCCGGTGCGGCTGCGGTAGACCCGCAGCCTGCCCTCCGGCGGGACGTGCACGGAGTCGCTGGTGATCGGCACGACGTACACGGTGTCGGGCTCGTGGGCGTGCACGTCGATGGGGAAGCCGAAGTCGGTGGGCAGGTCGCCGCCGATGTCGTACCAGTGCCCGCCGCCGTCGTCGCTGCGCATCACGTCCCAGTGCTTCTGCATGAACAGCGTGTCCGGCCGCGACGGGTGCACGGCGAGGTTGTGCACGCAGTGGCCGACCTCGGCGTCGGAGTCGGGGATGCCCTCGGACCGCAGCCCGCGGTTCGCCGCGGTCCAGGTCGCGCCGGCGTCCTCGGTGCGGAACACCCCGGCCGCGGAGATCGCCACGTGCATCCGGGCCGGGTCGCGCGGGTCGACGACGATCGTGTGCAGGCACATCCCGCCCGCGCCCGGCTGCCACTGCGGGCCCGAGCCGTGCTCGCGCAGGCCGCGCAGCTCCGCCCAGCTCTGCCCGCCGTCGGTCGAACGGAACAGCGCGGCGTCCTCCACACCGGCGAGCACCGTGTCCGGGTCGTCGGCCGACGGCTCCAGGTGCCAGACCCGCGCGAACTCCCACGGGTGCGGCGTGCCGTCGTACCACTGGTGCGTGCCGGGCACACCCGCGTAGGCGAACTCGTTGCCCACCGGCTGCCACGTCGCGCCGCCGTCGTCGGAGCGCTGGATCACCTGCCCGAACCAGCCGCCCGACTGCGAGGCGTAGAGCCGGTCGGGGTCGGCGGCGGAGCCGGCCACGTGGTAGATCTCCCAACCCGCGAAGTGGGGGCCGCTGACCTTCCAGTCCGCGCGCGTGCCGTCCGAGGTCAGGACGAACGCGCCCTTGCGGGTGCCCACCAGTACCCGTACGCCTGTCACCGCGAGCTCCTTCCGCCGGCGCCGCCCAGCGCGGCGCGCGGACGATGTGACTCCCGCCGCGCTCGGAACTCATCGCTCAGCGCCGATTTTCGCTCCGCAAGCTCCGCTCAGCGCCGATTTTCGCTCCGCAAGCTCCGCTCAGCCCGGAATGACCACCCGATCGGCGAGCACCGAGTGCGCGGTGGGCCGCCGCCGCGGCGACGGGCTGTCGTGCACGACCAGCAGTCGCGCGTCCGCGGGCTCGGCCAGCAGCGCGATGCCCTCGGGGTGGTCCTCGCCGTCGCCGTGGGGGAGCGTCGCCGCGACGGTGAGCTCCGGGTCCCGCACGACGCGCCCGGTCTCCGCGGTCGCGGCGCCGTGCCAGCGGTACACGCGGACCGGCCCGGACAGCGCCATCGTCGGCCCGGCGAGCACCAGCAGGTCGTCGCCGTCGGGGCACAGGTCGCGCACGCCCAGCCCGCCGAGGTCGAGGAAGTGCTTGCGGTGGTCGCCGACCACCAGCCTGCCGGGATCGGCGGAATCTGGCACCGGCCGGATCTCCAGCACCACCGCCCAGCCGCGCAGCACCGGTCCGCGCATGCCCACGTAGATCGACTCGCCGTGCGCGGCGAGCCCTTCGACGTCGAGCCCGTTGTCCTTCGACGGGATCGCGAGGAACGGGGCCAGGTGCTCGTCGTCGGCCAGCAGATCGGCGAGGTCGCCGAGCACGGCCGACCGCCTCCCGTCGGCGGCCTTCCGGACCGGCTCCGGCCTGCCGTCCGCACCGATCTCGACGGCGAGGCGCGCGATCACGAAGCGGTTGGCCTGCCGCCGGACCTTCGCCAGCCGCCTCACGGCCTTCGCCTCGCTGTGGTGCGGCTTGACCCGGCGGCGGGCCAGGCTGTGCGAACCGGTGGCCCACAGCCAGTCCCCGGCCCGCGCGATGCCCTCGATGTCGGCCTCCTCGTCGGGTGGGCCGGGCAGGTCGACGAGGTCGGCCAGCGCGAAGCTGCGCTGCTGCCCGCCGCAGGTCGGGGCCGACGCCGAGTCGAGCACGAGGCGCTCGATCGTCGCCGTCTCGTCGCCCGCGAGCCACAGGTGCTCGCCCTCCGTGCGCACGGCCGACAGGTTGATGTGGTTGCCGGTCTGCACCACCTCGCCGGTGAACGTGAGCTCCACCTGGCCCGCCACAGTCATGGCTCGATTATCCCGGCCGCCCGCCGCACGGGAACGCGCCCTGAGCGCACTCCCGGCAGCGCCTGTCGGATCGGCCCGGACGCCCGGTAGCCTGCAACGCCGGGACGTGCGACGGCGCGATGGCAGAGACTCGTGGGCAGCGACTCGTGGGGCAGCGACTCGTTCGAGAGGACCGACTGGTGGCCGACAGGATGTTCGACGCGGCGGCAGGCGTGGCCCGCCGGCTGCAGAGCCGCCTGGACCGGCACCTCTGGCTGCTGGACCGGCTGCGCGCCGATCCGCTCTACCCGGACCCGCCGGGGATGCCGGAAATGGTCGACACCACCCGTCGGATGCGCCGCGACACCGAGAGCCTGTTGCTGCTGTGCGGGCAGGAGGCCGCCGTCCGCGCCACCGCGGCGCGGCCGCTCGCGGAGCTGCTGAACGACGCCGTCGCCGCGGCCGAGGAGCCGCGGCGGCTCGAGGTCCGGCCC
>NZ_JAHKRK010000201.1 GCF_019396355.1 Pseudonocardia nigra | reverse complement strand
GCGGTGTCCGGTCGGGCAGCAACGGCTCCAGCCGTGCCCACTCCGCGTCGGTCAAGTCGTGGCGATCAAGCACAGAAGAGATCTACCGCAGCCGACCCGCATGATCCACGGGACACGCTCTAGGCCGTCGACCCCGCGGCGGGCTCGGCCACGGGGCCGATGGCGGGGTCGGGGACCGGCGTGCCGTCGGCGTCGAGGCGCAGCGTCAGCCCGAACATCGGGAACAGGACCTCGGTGTCGAGGTAGGAGTTGCAGCCGGTGATCCTGCCGCCGGAGATCTCCAGCACCTGGATGGCCCAGGCGGCGTAGCCCCCGTCGGGGTCGGGCCGGTACTGCCCGAACGCCGGCAGGCCGTTGGCCTGCAGCGGGACGAGCCGCGAGCCCGCACAACCGGCGCCGCAGCCGATCCACCACTGCTGGATCTGCTCCGGCCCACGCAGCCACAGGTCGAACGGCGGCATGGACAGCGTGGCGTCCTCGTGCAGCAGCGCGACGAGCGCGGCCACGTCGTACCGCTCGAAGGCCTCGGCGTAGCGGGCCACGAGCTCACGGTGCTCGTCGTCGATCGCGTCGACCGGCTCGGTGGGCTCGAGCTGGTGCTCGGCGAGCGTGGCCCTGGCCCGCTGCAGCGCGCTGTTGACCGAGGCGACGGAGGTGTCGAGCAGCTCGGCGACCTCCGAGGCCTTCCACTGCAGCACCTCGCGCAGGATCAGCACGGCCCGCTGGCGCGCCGGGAGGTGCTGCAGGGCCGCGACGAACGCGAGCCGCACGGACTCCCGGGAGACGGCCAGGTCGGCCGGGTCGGCGACCGCGGGCAGGACGCGGGCGTCGGGGATCGGGGTGAGCCAGGTGGCCTCCGGCAGCGGCGGGCCGAGCGGCCCCTCGGCCGTGCCCGCCGGGCCGAAGTCCATCGGGCGGGCCCGGCGCTGCCTGCCGTCGAGCATCGTGAGACAGACGTTGGTGGCGATGCGGTAGAGCCAGGACCGCACCGACGAGCGGCCTTCGAACTGGTCGAACGCCCGCCAGGCGCGCACCATCGTGTCCTGGACGGCGTCCTCGGCGTCGGCGGCCGAGCCGAGCATGCGGTAGCAGTACGCGGTGAGCTCGACCCGGTACTGCTCCCACGTGCTGGGTGGCGCGGCGACGGTGGTGGCGACGTCGGTCATGGCTGGTTCCCCCCGGATGGGACGGCGCGCAGGGTGCTTCCTGCGCGTTCGGGGGCGAGCGTAGAACCCGGGGCCGACAATTCCACCCCCTCGCGACCCCGGAAGGGGCGGCGAACGGGGGAGCGGGGGACGCGGACGGTGATCGTCGGCGCGTCAGGCGGGCCGGGACCGGACGAACCGGTCGCGGCCGGCGAGGGCGCCGACGATCGCCTGCGGCACGAGCAGCGCGAGCAGGAGCGCCAGCGGCCAGGTCCAGGTGCCGGTGACGTCGTGCAGCGCCCCGACGGTGAACGGCCCCGCAGCCGCCACGACGTACCCGATGCTCTGGGCCATGCCCGACAGCGCCGCGGCGTGCGGGGCGTCCGGGGCACGCAGGGCCATCAGGGTCAGGGCGAGCCCGAGCGCGGCGCCCTGCCCGATGCCCAGCGCCGTCATGGCCGCCACCTCCGCGCCGGGCAGTGCGAGCACGCCGAGCAGGCCGAGGCCCGCGAGGGTCGTCTGCCCGACGGCCAGCAGCCGCTGCCTGCGGAACCGCGTGGCCAGCATCGGCGCGCTCATCGCCCCCACGATGCCGACGAGGCTCGCAAGCGACAGCAGCCAGCCCGCGGCCGCCGGCGTGAAGCCACGGTCGACGAACACGGCGGGCAGCCAGGCCGCCGCGGCGTAGAACCCGAGCGACTGCAGTCCCATGAATGCGGTGACCTGCCACGCGACGGGGTCCCGGGACAGGCCGGTGACGCGCGCGCCGCCCGTTCCGGTGCGCCGGTCCACCCGCCGCAGCTGGGGCACCCAGAACGCCACCGCGACCAGCGCGAACAGACCCCACACGCCGAGCCCACCGCGCCAGTCGACGCCCGCCGCCCGGGCCAGCGGCACCGTGACGCCGGCCGACAGTGCGCCACCCGCGGAGATCGCCATCGTGTACAGCCCGGTCATCACGCCGGTCCGGTGGGCGAAGTCGCGCTTGATCAGGCTCGGCAGCAGGACGTTGCCGATCGCGATGGCCGATCCGACGAGCACGGTGCCGGCGAACAGCGTGGACACCGGGCCGATGCCGCGCACCGCGAACCCGACGCAGAGCAGCAGCAGCGCACCGAGCAGGGCGCGTTCGATGCCGAACCGGCGGGCCAGCCGCGGCGCGGCCGGGGCCAGCAGCCCGAAGCAGAGCACCGGAAGGGCCGTCAACACGCCCGCCGCAGTGCCTGAGAGTCCCTCGCTCGCCTGGATCTCGGCCAGCATCGGCGCGACGCCGACCACCGCGGGCCGCAGGTTCGCCGCGACCAGCACGATCGCGACCCCGACCCACCAGACGGACGACCGCGTCGCCCGCGTGGTGGTCGCGTCCGCCGTCACCGCGGTCATCGGACCGCCTCGGCGATGGTGCGGGCGGCGTCTAGGTAGCTGTCGGCGGCGGCCCGCGCGGCAACGGGATCGCCCGCCGCGATCGCCGCGGCGAGCTCCTCGTGGCCGGGGAAGCCACCGGGGTCGTCGTCGGCCTCGTCGAGCGCGGTGACGGTGCGCTGCATGGCCTCGGTGAGGCCGGCGTAGAGGTCGATCAGCACCGGGTTGCCGGTCGCGGCGATCACGGCCTGGTGGAACGCCAGGTCGGCGGCGACGAAGGCGGCGCGGTCGCCCCCCGTGCAGGCGGCGCGGCGGGCGCGCACGGCCTCGTCGATCGCGGCGACGTCGGCGTCGGTGCGCTGGGTGGCGGCCGCAGCCGCGGCGTCGCGCTCGAGGCTGGCGCGGACGGCGAGCACGTCGAGCACCGACGACCGGCGGGCCCGACGCAGCAGCGCGGCCCCCAGGTCGCTCGTGGCACGCACGTACGTGCCGTCGCCGCGCCGCGGCTCGAGGAGCCCGGCGTGTTCCAGGGCGCGGACGGCCTCGCGCACGGTGTTGCGGCCGACACCCAGGGCGGCGACGAGCTCCGGCTCCGGTGGGATCTTCGACCCCACCGGCCACTCGCCGCCGGCGATCAGCTGCTCGAGCTGCGCCATGACCTCGTCGCACACCCGCCCGGTGCGCACCGCCGACAGACCCACGAAAAGAACCTAACATCCCATGTTTGCCTCCCGGATCAGGCGTGACCGACACCTCGCTCGTCCAGATGTCAATCGAGCATTGACGCGACGGATCATCAATCGATCGATGACAGCGGTAGCGGGGCAGCGGAGGTGGCAGCCACCGGGTGCGAACGGGCCGGGAGCCCGGCGATCAAGGCGCAAACGTCGCTGGTGGATCGATCCGAAGCGACGTCAGCGCCTTGATCAACGAGTTGCGCGCGGGCCACCGGGGCTGCGGGAAATTTGCTGCGGCACCGGGGCGGGCCGCTCAGCGGCGGGCGGGTGCGCGGCCGAGAGCCACCACCACCAGCGCGCCGACCGCGAGCGCGCCGGCCCAGGCCAGCACCGCCGGGGCGCCGAACCCGTCGACGACCCGGCCGCCGGCGAGCGCACCGAGTGCGATCGCCGCGTTGAACACCCCGGCGAAGAGCGACGACGCCATCTCGCGGGCGTCCGGAGCCGCTGCCATCAGCCAGGTCTGCACACCCACCGACACCCCGCCGTACGCGAGCCCCCACACGACGAGCGCGACGGCGGAGCCCGCCGCCGATGTGCCGAGCAGCGCCAGCAGCAGCACCGCGCAGGCGACGAGTCCGCACAGCACCTGCAGGGTGGCGCGCACCGACCGCTGCGCGGCCGCGCCGGCGACGAAGTTGCCCACGACCCCGGCGATCCCATAGACCAGCAGCAGCGTCCCGACCAGCGCCGCGTCGAGTCGGCCCAGCTGCTCGAGGACCGGGCGCACGTAGGTGTAGGCGCCGAAGTGCCCGGTGACCAGCAGTACCACGACCGCGAGCCCCGTGGCCACGCGCGCGTTGCCGAGCAGCCGCGCGATGCCGCCCAGCCCGGCGGCCCGCTCGGCGGGCAGCGGCGGGAGCAGCACCGCCATCGCGACCGCGACGACCGCCGCCAGCCCCGCGATCACGGCGAAGGTCGACCGCCACCCGAGGAGCTCGCCGAGGAACGTCCCGGCCGGGACACCCAGCACCGATGCCACCGCGATCCCGCTGAAGATCAGTGCGGTGCCCCGCCCGACGGACCCCGCCGGCACCAGGCGCACCGCGATCCCTGCTGCGAGCGACCAGATCCCGCCCATCGCGATGCCGACCAGCACCCGGGCCACGACCATCACCGCGAACCCCGGCGCCCACGCGGCCAGCAGGTTCGCGCCGGCGAGCAGGGCCATCAGCCCGCACAGGGCGATGCGCCGGTCCAGCGTGCCGAGTGCGGGCGTGACCAGCGGTGCGGAGATGGCGGCGACCAGCCCGGTGACCATCAAAGTCAGGCCGGCCGTCCCCTCACTGACCTGCAGCGCGTCGCCGATCGGGGTGAGGAGCCCGACGGGCAGCATCTCCGACGTGACGACGGTGAAGATCCCGGTCGACACGGCGGCGACCGCCCACCACCCGCTGCTCGCCGGGGCACCGACCGGCGCCGGGCGAACCTTGTCATGCACTTCTGCCATGCCCCGAGCCCACCGCCACGGGGGCGGCGGAACAACGGCGAAGCGCTCACGCTTCCATGAGGGGGGCTTCTCGATCGACGGCGGGGGCGGGAGCGCGTGGGCGGACTGGAGATCCGGGAGCTGGAGTGCTTCCTCGTGCTCGCCGACGAACTGCACTTCGGCCGCACGGGGGAGCGGCTGTTCGTGTCACAGAGCCGCGTCAGCCAGCTCGTCCGGTCCCTGGAGCGCCGCGTGGGCGCCCGCCTGGTGGAACGCACGAGCCGGCGCGTCCGGCTCACCCCGCTGGGCGAGGAGTTCCGGGCGGCGCTGCGCCCGGCGTACGACGCGCTCCGCGCCACCGTCGACGACGTCCGCACCGCGGCACGCACGGTCGCGGGCCGGCTGCGCATCGGTTTCCAGGGCACGGCCGACGACCGGCTCATGGCGGCCGTCACCGACCGGCACCCGGACTGACGCACCGAGATCACGGAGATCCCGCTGTCCGACCCGTTCGGGCCGGTGCAGCGCGGGGAGGTCGACGCCGCGGTCGTGCTGCTCCCGGTGCAGGAGGACGACCTCGTCCTCGGCCCGGTGTTCTCCCGGCAACCGCAGTGCCTCGCGATCTCGGTCCGGCACCCGTTCGCCCACCGCGACTCGGTCTCCGCCGAGGAGCTCGCCGAGGTCCCGCTGATCGCGCCCGGGGAGCCCGCCGCGGAGTACTGGCGCCGGGCCCACGCTCCGACCGAGACCCCGGACGGCCGTCCCGCGCGGCCCGGCCGCCGGCACGCTGCAGGAGGGGGTGTGGCGCATCGCGGCCAACCAGGGGGCGATGTTGCTGTGCCGCCCGACCGCGGAGTACCACCGGCGCATCGACGTCGTCGACATCCCGGTCACCGGCCTTCCGGAGACGGCACTCGGCCTCGTGTGGCACCGCGACCACGAGAACGCCCGGATCCGCGCCTTCGCCGACGCCGTGCGCCAGGTGGTGCCATAGCCGCGCATCCCGGCCCGGAGACGACCGCGCGATCTCTTGTGTCAACGAACGAATGACGTGACGGATCGCCAATCAATCGACGACAACGACCAGCAGAGACCAGGGGAGCGGGAGCCGGATCGGGGACGGGAGCGCGGGCGGGAGGAGCCGGCCGGAGCGCTCAGAAGTCGCTCCGAACGACCACCCGCCGCGTGGACGGATGGCTCACCGCGCGGAACCCGGCCTCGGAAACGCCCGCCGGCTGCCCACGCGAGCCAGATGCTTGAGCAGGCCGACGAGGGCCGATGCGGAGGCGCGGCGATGCGCGTCTGCACGCCGGCGGAGCCCAGGGGCCGGGGCCGGCATCTTCGTTGTCAACCAACGATTGACGCATACATGTCGTCGATCCATCGATGAGAAGAGCGACCAACGACGGGGAAGCGGCGGCCGGACCGTTTGCCGGCCCGGCCGCCGGGCCGGGTGCTAGGCGCTGCGGCCGGAGTGCGGCACGGTTGTGCGTTCTCCGGCCGGCCGCGGACGCCCGGCCCGGAAGACAAGGGCCGGCGTGCACGGTGAGGCCGGACCGTCGGGTCAGGGCCGGAAGGGTCGACGGCCCGACCTACGCGGGGTGCCGACGGAGGGGGGAGGGAAGGGCTGCCGCCGATAACTGTCATAACGTCGATTATCGGATCACACCTGGGACGAGTCGGAACAGATGAGCGAACTCGTCCCAGGTGTCCGCGAGGGCCTCGGTCAGGTGCCGACGTAGGCCGCGAGGTGCTCGCCGGTGAGGGTGGAGCGGGCGGCGACGAGGTCGGCGGGTGTGCCCTCGAAGACGAGCCGGCCGCCGTCGTGGCCGGCGCCGGGTCCGAGGTCGATGATCCAGTCGGCGTGCGCCATGACCGCCTGGTGGTGCTCGATGACGATGACCGACTTGCCGGAGTCGACGAGCCGGTCGAGCAGGCCGAGCAGTTGCTCGACGTCGGCGAGGTGCAGGCCGGTGGTGGGCTCGTCGAGGACGTAGACGCCGCCCTTCTCGGCCATGTGGGTGGCCAGCTTGAGCCGCTGCCGCTCGCCGCCGGACAGCGTGGTGAGCGGCTGGCCGATGGTGAGGTAGCCGAGCCCGACGTCGGCGAGCCGCTCGAGGATCTTGTGCGCGGCCGGGGTGCGCGCCTCGCCGGTGCCGAAGAACTCCTCGGCCTCGGCCACCGACATCGCGAGCACCTCGCTGATGTCGCGGCCGCCGAGGTGATACTCCAGCACCGCCGCGTCGAACCGCTTGCCCTCGCACAGCTCGCAGGTGGTGGCGACGCCGGCCATCATCCCCAGGTCCGTGTAGATGACGCCGGCGCCGTTGCAGGTGGGGCAGGCGCCCTCGGAGTTGGCGCTGAACAGCGCCGGCTTCACGCCGTTGGCCTTCGCGAACGCCTTGCGGATCGGGTCGAGCAGGCCGGTGTGCGTGGCCGGGTTGCTCCGCCGCGAGCCGCGGATCGCACCCTGGTCGATCGCCACCACCCCGTCCCGGTCGGCCACCGAGCCGTGGATCAGCGAGCTCTTGCCCGACCCGGCCACGCCGGTCACCACGACCAGCACGCCGAGCGGGATGTCGACGTCGACTCCCCTGAGGTTGTGGGTGTCGGCGCCGCGCACCTCCAGTGCGCCTGATGGCGTCCGCACCGACGGCTTCACCGACGCGCGGTCGTCGAGGTGGCGCCCGGTGAGCGTGCCACTGGCCCGTAGTCCCTCGACGGTGCCCTCGAACACCACCTCGCCGCCCTTGGTGCCGGCATGCGGACCGAGGTCGACGACGTGGTCGGCGATCGCGATCGCCTCCGGCTTGTGTTCCACGACCAGCACGGTGTTGCCCTTGTCCCGCAGCTGCAGCAGGAGGTTGTTCATCCGCTGGATGTCGTGGGGGTGCAGCCCGATCGTCGGCTCGTCGAAGACGTAGGTGACGTCGGTGAGCGACGACCCGAGGTGGCGGATCATCTTGGTGCGCTGCGCCTCGCCACCCGACAGCGTGCCCGACGGCCGGTCGAGCGAGAGGTAGCCCAGCCCGATCTCCACGAACGAGTCGAGGGTGTGCCGCAGCGTGCCGAGCAGCGGCACCACCGACGGCTCGTCGAGACCACGCACCCACGCGGCGAGGTCGCTGATCTGCATCGCGCAGGCGTCGGCGATGCTGATGCCCTCGATCTTCGACGACCGGGCCGCCTCGGTGAGGCGGGTGCCCTCGCACTCGGGGCAGGTGCTGAAGGTGGCCGCCCGCTCCACGAAGGCGCGGATGTGCGGCTGCAGCGCGTCGACGTCCTTCGACAGGTAGGACTTCTGGATCTGCGGGACCAGCCCGGTGTACGTCAGGTTGATGCCCTCGACCTTGATCTTGGTCGGCTCCCGGTAGAGCAGGTCGTGCAGTTCCTTCTTGGTGAACTTCGCGATCGGCTTGTCCGGGTCGAAGTACCCGCACCCGCGGTAGATGCGGCCGTACCAGCCATCCATGCTGTAACCGGGGATCGTGACCGCTCCCGCGTTGAGCGACTTGCTCGCGTCGTACAGTTGGGTGAGATCGATGTCGTTGACCGAGCCCCAGCCCTCGCAGCGCGGACACATGCCGCCGGTGATGCTGAAGTCGCGACGCTCCTTCACCTTCTGACCGCCGCGCTCCAGGGTGACCGCACCCGCGCCACTGATCGAGGCGACGTTGAAGGAGAACGCCTGGGGCGAGCCGATGTGCGGCTGCCCGAGCCGGCTGAACAGGATCCGCAGCATCGCGTTGGCGTCGGTCACGGTGCCGACCGTGGAGCGGGAGTTGGCACCCATCCGCTCCTGGTCGACGATGATCGCGGTCGTCAGGCCGTCGAGGACGTCGACGTCGGGCCGGCCCAGTGTCGGCATGAAGCCCTGCACGAACGCGCTGTAGGTCTCGTTGATCAGCCGCTGCGACTCCGCGGCGATCGTGGCGAACACCAGCGAGCTCTTGCCCGAGCCGGAGACGCCGGTGAACACCGTCAGCCGGCGCTTCGGCAGCTCGACGCTGACGTTCTTGAGGTTGTTCTCGCGTGCGCCGTGCACGCGGATCAGATCGTGGCTGTCGGCAGCGTGCAGCGCAGGCGACTGCGTGTCCGTCCTCGTGGCCATGCTCATTCTGTCTCCATCTGTGGGGCGGGGCCGCCGTCGCGGTCCCCGTCGGCGTCGCCTGGCTCGATCAGACCAGCCTCGAGCAGTATTTCTGTCACTTCGGCCCGTGGAGCCTCTGGGCCCCCGGCCGCCCGCCTCAGACTGGTGTGGCCTCCCAGGCGAACCCGTCCGGGTCGGTGAAGGGCCCGGCATCGCTGCCAAAGACGATCCGGTGCGATCCGGTGCGATCCGGTGCCGTCCGGGGAGACGCCGGCCTGCTTGGCGAGGGCACGTCGCCCGTCGTTCTGGGGCTACGGCGGCGTCGTACGAGCCCCGGACCGGGCGGTCTGGACGTGTCGTCGGAGTCGCGGCCGGCACGCCGCGGCCGTGACGAGGATGTGCGGATGGATCGAGCCGGGTTGATGTCGCTGATCGCCGGACGGCTCAGCGCAGCTCGTTGATGCGGATCAGATTGCCCGCGGGATCGCGGAAGGCGCAGTCGCGAACGCCGTACGGCTGCTCGGTCGGCTCCTGGACGACCTCGGTGTCGCCGGCCTACAGCCGCTCGAAGACGACGTCGAGGTCCTTGGTGGCCAGGGGGAGGGCGCCGTAGGTGCCCTTGGCCATCATCTCGGCGATCGTGCGGCGCTCGTCGTCGGTGATGCCGGGGTCGGCGGCCGGCGGGTGCAGCACGACGGACGTGCCGGGCTGGTTGGCGGGGCCGACCGTGATCCAGCGCATCCCGTTGTATCCGACGTCGTTGCGGACCTCGAAGCCGAGGGTGTCGCGATAGAAGGCCAGGGCGGCGTCCGGGTCGGTGTGCGGGAGGAAGGCGTAATGGATGGTGATGTCCATGTCGATCACGCTAGGTGCGGCTCCGTGACCCGCGCTTCTCGATTCCTGACCGGTCTGGTCACCTGTTTCGTGATGCACGGCGGCATTTCCGCCGTCGCCTGCGCCGCACGGCGCCGATAGGTGCTGGGCGGCATGCCGACCAACTCGGTGAAGCGGGTGCTGAAGGTGCCCAGCGACGAGCAGCCGACCGCGAAACAGACCTCGGTGACGCTGAGGTCGCCACGGCGCAGCAGCGCCATCGCGCGCTCGATGCGCCGCGTCATCAGGTAGCTGTACGGCGATTCGCCGTAGGCGCGCCGGAACTCGCGGCTGAGGTGTCCGGCCGACATGTGCACGCCGCGGGCGAGCGCCTCGACGTCCAGCGGCTGCGCGTACTCCCGGTCGATCCGGTCGCGGACGCGGCGCAGCCGCGCGAGGTCGTGCAGGTGCTGCGCCGCAGCGGGTCTGCTGGTCACCTGCGAGATCGTGCCACGTCGAGCCGGAGTTGCACCCGGGTGCCGGCCCCGGAGCCGACTCCGTCTTCCGAAGCTCGTCCGCGCCCCCGCCACCCCGTGGGCTCGCCTAGCCTGCGAACGGGCCTCCCCTGGCCCCACACCGACTCCGGAGGAACGCTTTGGGCGCGCCGATCGTCACCGACGAGGATCACGTTCGCTGGATCACCATCAACCGTCCCGAGATCGCCAATGCGCTGCGCATCGAGGATCTCGGCCTGATCGCCGACGCCGTCCGCGGCATCGACGACGACGTCCGCGCCGTCGTCCTCACGGGGGCCGGCGACCGTGCCTTCTCGGCCGGGATGCACCTCGACACGTTCCGGTCCGCCACGCCGGTCACCGCGCGCCGGCTGATCGGCCGGGTCGGCGACTTCCTGCGGGCGGTGCGCCGCGCCCCGGTCCCGACGGTCGCGGTGCTCAACGGGGTGTGTCTGGGCGCCGCGTTCGAGCTGGCGCTGGCGTGCGACATCCGGATCGCGCAGCCGGGCGTCCGGGTGGGCCTTCCCGAGGTGAAGCTCGGGATCCCCTCGGTGGCCGATGCCGCCCTGCTGCCGGCGTTCGTCGGGCTGTCCCGGGCGCGCGAGATGATCCTGACCGGCGACCTGTACGACCTCGAGGCCCTCGGCCCGGGTTTCGCCAACCGGGTCGTCGAACCGGACGGGCTGCGGGCCGAGACCGCTGCGATGCTGGCGAAGCTCACGCTGCCGACCCGGCAGGTGATCGCCGCGCAGAAGTCGCTGTTCGAGACCTGGCTCGACACCGGCATCAGCACCAGCGTCAGCACGAGCGTCGACGTGTTCGGCGACCTGTTCGCCGATCCCGCGACCGTCGAGGCGGTCGAGTCCTACGCCGCCGCCACGAGGCGGGCGCGATGAACTTCGCCGATCGCGATCCGGCGCTGCGCCCGATGCTCGACCGGGTCCTGGCAGTCGACGACCGGCGGCGGATCGAGCCGCTGTTGGACGAGATGGGCGAGGTCGCAGCGGGCGAGCTCGACGAGCTCGCGCGTGTCGCCGACCGCAATCCCCCGCAGTTGGTGCAGTACTCGGCCACCGGGGAACGCATCGACGAGGTGCGGTTCCACCCCGCCTACGACCGGATGAAGGAAATCGCGTTCGGCCGGTTCGGGCTGGCGGCGATGTCGCACCGCCCCGGGGTGCACGGGTGGCCCACGGTGACCCCGCACGTGGTCAAGTACGCACTGTCGTACCTGTTCGTGCAGGCCGAGTTCGGACTGGCGTGCCCGCTGTCGATGACCGACTCGGCCGCGCGGGTCCTGCGTCTGTTCGACGGCGAGCGGTTCGCCTCCGAGATCGCGGCGCTGTCGGCCACCGACGCCGACCGGCTCGCCACCGGCGCGATGTTCATGACCGAGATCGACGGCGGCTCCGACGTCGG
The DNA here is from genome assembly GCF_019396355.1 of Pseudonocardia nigra. Lineage (GTDB taxonomy): Bacteria > Actinomycetota > Actinomycetes > Mycobacteriales > Pseudonocardiaceae > Pseudonocardia > Pseudonocardia nigra. The sequence continues at coordinate 3,534 of NZ_JAHKRK010000201.1, read as the reverse complement.
CCGTACCGCCACCGAGGCGACCGACCACGGCACGCACTGGACGCTGCGCGGCCGCAAGTGGTTCGCCTCGAACGTGTCGGCGGACCTGGTCCTGACCCTGGCGAGGGTGCCGGGCCAGGGCGACGGGACGCGCGGGCTCGGGATGTTCCTGGTGCCGCGGGTCCGGCCGGACGGCTCCCGCAACGGGGTGCGGATCGACCGGCTCAAGGACAAGCTCGGGACGCGGTCGATGGCCAGCGGGGAGGTCACGCTGGAGGACGCCTACGCGCAGCCGGTCGGCGACCTCGGCCGGGGGTTCCGGCAGATGGCCGAGATGGTCAACGTCTCGCGCCTGTCGAACGCGATGCGCTCGGCCGCGCTGATGCGCCGTGCCGTGCGGGAGGCGGTGGACCACACGCGGACCCGGGTCGTGTTCGGCAGGCCGCTGTTCGAGCAGCCGTTGATGCGGGCCACGCTGCTGCCCCTGCTGCTGGACGCCGAGGCCGCGCTCGGGTTCGTCCTGGAGTGCGCGGCGCGGCTCGACGAGGCCGACGCCGGCGACGAGGGTGCGCGCGCGCTCGTCCGGGTCCTCACGCCGCTGGCCAAGTACACGGTCTGCAAGCAGGCCCGGCAGGTCACCGGTGAAGCGATGGAGGTCCGCGGCGGGAACGGCTACATCGAGGACTGGGTCGACCCGCGGCTCCTGCGCGACGCGCATCTGGGGTCGATCTGGGAGGGCTCGTCGAACGTGATCGCCCTCGACGTGCTGCGGTGCATGCGCCGGGAGGCGGCGCACCGGCGGCTGGCCGAGGTCTACCGCGGCCGGGTCGAGGCCCTGGCGCACCCGGACATCCGCGATGCGAGCGTGCTGCTCGTCGAGCGGTGGGCCGCACTGGACGCCGCAGGTGAGCGGCTGCTGGACGATCCGCGGGAGTGGCAGGAGATCGGCATCGGGCGTTACGCCGGGGAGCTCGCGCGAACGCTGATGGCCACGATCCTCCTGGAGCATGCCGAGCACCAGCTCGACCACGGCGGTGGCCACCGCGGCCTCCTGGTGGCCCACACCGCTCTGCAGCGGCTGCTCGACCCCGCCGCGGCGCCGGCGGCAGCGCTGGAGAATCTCGACGCGCTCGCCGACGGCGGACCGGTGCCGGCCGGTTCCGCAGCCGCCGCACTCGAGGAGGTCGCCGTCAAGGCAGCGCTGCGCCGCCCCTGAGCCCGTCGCCGCCGACGGCCGCCGGCGTCACTGCCCGCGTCACTGCCCGCGGCCGGTGCGTTCCTGCAGCTCGTCGATGAGCTTGGACGCGTCGGCCTTGGACAGGTCGTCCGGCGGCGGGTCCTCGCCGGCCTGCTGCGCGAGCGTGTGCAGGTAGGACTTCTGCGGGCCCGTCATCGGCTCCTCGCCGGTCGTCCACTGGTCCGGGTCCTTCGCCGCAGGACCGGCCGGGTCGGGCTCGTCGGTGCGTCGGTCGTCGGTCATGCGTCGAACGTATCTTCGACCTCCCCCGCGCGCAGCTCGAGGCAGTCGCACCACCCGCCTCGTTCCTGTCATAACGTGGCGGGCGGGGCGCACGCCACCCCGGGTCGCCTCGGTGGCGTGCGGTCGATCAGCCCGCCGTCGGGGGCTGGTCCACCAGCTGCGCGAGGAACAGCGGCTCGCCGAGCCGGTCCAGGAGCTCGAGGTTGGTCTCGATGTAGTCGATGTGGTGCTCCTCGTCGGCGAGGATCTCCTCGAACAGGTTCGCCGAGGTGTGGTCGCCCTTCTCCCCGCACATGGCGATCCCGGGGCGGAGCCGCTCGACCACGCCCACCTCGATGGCGAGGTCGGCCTCGAACTGCTCCCGGATGGTCTGCCCGATGCGCAGCGTGCCGAGCCGCTGGTAGTTCGGCAGCCCCTCGAGGAACAGGATGCGGTCGGTCAGCCGCTCGGCGTGGCGCATCTCCTCGATCGACTCGTTGCGCGTGTAGGTGGCCAGCTTGGTCAGACCCCAGTTCTGCTGCATCTTCGCGTGCAGGAAGTACTGGTTGATCGCGGTCAGCTCGCTGGTCAGCTGGTCGTTCAGCAGTGCGATGATCTCGGCGTCGCCGCGCATGGTTCGCTCCTCGCTCCGTCGGCTCCTCGGAACGGAAACGGTAGCGACGGGCGTTGCAGCCGATCGACGCAGGATCGCCTTTCTGCAGGTCAGGACATCCTCAGGAGAGCCCAGCCTCAAGGACGGTGCAGCGTCGGAGGCGGTGCGGGGTCAGGCCGTGGCCGGCAGCCCGGCGAGCTCGGACGGCGCGTGCGCGGCCGCGAGGAAGACGTCGATGTGGTCGTGGCAGGAGCCGCACCCGGTGCCGGCCCCGCAGGCGTCGCCGACTTCCTCGACCGTGCGGGCCCCGCGGGCGATGCAGGACCGGATCTCGGTGTCGGGCACCGCTGCGCAGATGCAGACGTACACCAGGCACTCCTCTTCTCAGGTAAGGCTAGGCTGACATCCAGTGGTTCATGATCGCAAGCCCCGCAGCCGGATCCGAGGCGCCTAATCTGGCTTCGTGCCGCTCGAGGAGTACCGCCGCAAGCGCGACGCGCGGCGCACCCCGGAGCCCGTCCCCGAGGCCGACCCGGTGCCCGGCCGCGACGACCGGTTCGTCATCCAGGAGCACCACGCGCGGCGGCTGCACTGGGACGTGCGACTCGAGAGGGACGGCGTGCTCGCCTCGTGGGCGGTGCCGAAGGGGCTGCCGACCGATCCGGAGACCGTGCGGCTGGCCGTGCGCACCGAGGACCATCCGATCGAGTACCTGGAGTTCTCCGGGGAGATCCCGGCGGGCGAGTACGGCGGTGGCGCCATGACGATCTGGGACGCCGGCACCTACGAGACCGAGAAGTGGAACGCCCGCGAGGTGATCGTCCGGCTGCGAGGTGAGCGCGCCGTCGGACGGTTCGTGTTCATCCGGACCGACCGCGGCCGGGGCCGCGACACGGGCGGCAAGGACAACTGGTTGCTGCGGCGGTCGGATCCCGTGCCGGACCGCGCGCCGCTCCCCCACGACACCCTGCCGATGCTGCCGACCCCGGGTCCGCTGCCGGAGGGGGACGACTGGTGGTTGCAGGTCGGGTTCGGCGGGCGCCGCGTGATCGTGCGGGTGGAGGGCGGCCGGGCCCGGGTGACCGACGCCGACGGCGAGCAGCCGGCCGTGCCGCGGCTGCGGGAGCTGGGGCCGTCGCTGGGGGCCACGGCCGTGCTGCTGGACGGTGAGCTGGTGGGTCCCCCGGACCGGGCCGACCTCTGGATCGGGGATCTGCTGCACCTCGACGGCCACGACGCCTGCGCGCTGCCGTTCCGGGAGCGGCGGGCGCTGCTGGAGGGGCTGCCGCTGGACGGGCCGCACTGGAAGCTCGCCCCGGTGTTCCCCGGCGGCGGTCCCGAGGTGGTCGCCGCCGCGGAGCAGCAGGGGCTCCCGCACGTCGTCGCGAAGCGCGCGGACTCGGCGTACGTGCCGGGGCGCCGCAGCGCGGACTGGGTGGAGGTGGCCAGCCGGGATAGGAGAACAGCACCGCGCCGCCCTTGA
>NZ_JAHKRK010000200.1 GCF_019396355.1 Pseudonocardia nigra | reverse complement strand
TTGCCGGGGGCGACGGGCCGCGGCACGGGCCCGGAGCATGCTGTCGAGCCGGGGCCCACGACGTCCAGGCCGCCGACCCGGACTCCGCCGACGCGACCACGCTGCCGGCCCCCGGAGCGCCTGTGTCGTCGGTGACGTTCCTGCTCGCCGCGCTGCGCCGCGCCACCGGGGGCCGCGGGGCCGCCGGACCGGCGCGCCTGGTCCTCCCCGCGCCCGGCGACGTCCGCGGCCTCCCCGGCCCCGGGGTGTTCAGCCGCGAGGCGACGGCGGCTGGCGAGGGCGTGCTGTTCCCCGACGCCGGCCTGGGCGTCGTGCCCACCCCGATCGCCGACGGCGTGCTGCGCTGGACCGTCTACCGGGTGCCCGAGCCCGGCCCGCCGCCGGAGTTCGTGGCGCTGAACCAGGCCGAGCGGGACCTGCGCGACGCGGTGCGGCAGTCCACGTCCGTGCTCACCTCGCTCGGCGTGGCCCGGCACCGCCCCGGCGTGCGTGAGGAGATCGCCGCCGCCCTGCGCGCCCGGCCCACCGCCCTCTGGCCGGCCGGGATGCCCGCGCAGGCCCTGCGGGTGCTACAGCAGGCCGACGAGGTGGAGGCCATCCTCGCCGCGGCGTCCGTCGACGAGCCCGGCGGCGCGCTGTCGGCGCCGGCGGCCACCGCCCGCCGCGAGGCCCTGCGCCCGATCGAGATGGCGGTGCGCGTGGCCCGCCGCGCCGCGGTGGCCGAGGCCGTCCGGGTGCTGGCGGCGAGCCCGCTGGTCTGAGGCGCGGTCGGACCGGCCCGACCCGTGATCGCCTCGACATAGCCCTCGCTGCGGTTCGAAGCGCGCAACCGGCCCACTCGCGGCGATCACGAACCCGCACGCGACCAGTGATCACCGAGACATGCCCGTCGCTGCAGTCCCGACCGCGCAAACCACACACTCGCAACGATCACCACACCCCCGGCCGTGATCACCGCGAGAGGGCCGTCGCTGCGATCCCGACCCCGGAACCCGCACACTCACGACGATCACTCCACCCCGGACCCGTGATCGCCGCGACATCGCCGCCGTCGCGGTCCCGACCGCGGAAACCGCACACTCACGACGATCACCACGCCGCCCCCGGCCGCGATCACCACGAGAGGGCCGTCGCTGCGATCCCCACCGCGGAACCACACACTCGCGACGATCACCCCCACCCTGGACCCGTGATCGCCGTGAGATGGCCGTCATCGCCGTCCCGACCGCGGAAACCGCACACTCACGACGATCACCACGCCGCCCCCGCCCGTGATCGCCGCGACATCGCCGCCGTCGCGGTCCCGACCGCGAAAACCGCACACTCACGACGATCACCCCACCCCGGACCCGTGATCACCGCGAGATGGCCGTCGCTGCGGCCCCCACCGCGGAACCCGCACACTCACGACGATCACCACGCCGCTCCCGGCCGCGATCACCGCGAGCGGGCCGTCGCTGCGGTCCCGACCGCGCAAACCGCACACTCACGACGATCACTCCTCCCGGGGTGAGGACCGTGGTCCACGGCGGGTGCCACCGGACGAAAACCCGAGGCGGCCTGTCGCCCCCGGCGGCTAGCGTGGGCGGCACCGCATGATCGTGACCGTCCTTCCGGCGACCGCCGGGGGCGCAGGAGGAGGACCCGTGCGCGCGCAGCCGCTCACCTGGCGGCGGCTGACCGAGCGGGCCTCGGCCGCCGCCGTCGTCGTGGCCGTCGTGGCCGCCGTCGCCGAGACGCTCGCCACCGTGGCGGCCGGGCAGGTGGCCGAACACCTCACCGCCGGGCTGGTCGGGCTGCTCGCCGCCCTGCTGGTGGGCGGCACCCTGCTCGACACCGCCGCCCGCACCACGTTCTCGGGCGTCGTCGGGCGCGCCGAGGGCACGCTGCGCGCCGATCTCCTGCACGCCGCGCTCCACCAGCCGCTGCCCGCGCTCGAGGAACAGGCCGTCGGCGAGGTCCTCGACCGCGTCGACGACGACGCCCGCCAGGTCGGTGTGCTGCTGCGCCGCAGCGGCTGGGGGTTGGGCCGGGCCGCGACGCGCTCGGTGCTCGCCTGAATCGTCGCCGGGTTCACCTGGTGGCCGGCCTGGATCGCGTTCCCCCTGGTGGCGCTGCTCGCGGTGGTGCTGGTGCGCCCGCTCACCCGGGTCCTCGCCGAGCGCAAGCTCGCCGAGGAGGCGGCCTGGTCCGACCACTCCGCGCAGCTGGAGGAGGCCGTCGCGGGCCGCGACGACGTCCGGGCCTCGCTCGGCCAGCCGCACGTCGTGCGCCGCTACGCCCTGCTCGCGCGGGAGGTGCTGCGGCGCGTCGCGGCCACCTGCTCCACGTCCACGAAGGTCGGGCTGCGCACCGGGCTGGTCCTGCACGCGATGCTCGCCGCGGTGGCGGTGGCCGGGGTGGCGCTCGTCGGCGGCGGCCTCGGGGTGGCAGAGCTGGTCACCCTGTGGCTGCTGGTCACCGCGTTCGTCGGGCAGCTCAACCAGGTCACCAACCAGCTCCCCGAGGTGCAGGCCGGGCTGGGTGCGCTGCAGCGGATCCGGGGGCTGCTGACCGCGCCGCAGGAGCCGGTGGGCGGCGCACCCGTCCCGCCGGGCGCGGCCGACGTGGAGTTCCGTGATCTCAGCTTCGGCTACCCCGGTGGCTTCGCGCTGCAGTCGGTGCACTTCACCATCCCGGCCGGCACGACCTGCGCGCTCGTGGGACGTACCGGCGCCGGCAAGTCGACCCTGGCCAAGCTCATGTCGCGCGCGGTCGAGCCCCCACCGGGCACGGTGTTCGTGGCCGGGCAGGACGTCACCGCCACCGCCGTGGACGATCTGCGCCGCGCCGTCGGCGTGGTCACGCAGCGCACCGAGATCCTCGCCGCGACGCTCGAGGACAACATCACGCTGTTCGGCCATGCCCCCCGCGACGCGGTCGAGGACGCCGTCGAGGCGCTCGGGCTGACCGAGTGGGTGGCGTCGCTGCCGCAGGGGCTGCAGACCCGCCTGGGCACCGGCGGCACCACGCTGTCGGCGGGCGAGGAGCAGCTCGTGGCGTTCGCCCGGCTGCTGATCCGCGACGTCTCCGTCGTCGTGCTCGACGAGGCCACCGCGCGGATGGACCCGCAGACCGAGCGCCGGGTCACCCGGGCCGCCGAACGGCTGCTCGCCGGGCGCACCGGCGTCGTCGTCGCCCACCGGCTGTCCACCACGCGGCGGTGCGACACCGTCGCGGTGCTCGACCGCGGCCGGGTCGTGCAGCACGGCGAGCGGGCGCGCCTGGCCGCCGAACCCGGACCGTTCCGGGAGCTGCTCCTCGCCGCCGGGGACACCGAGCCCGCCGCGGAGACCGGCGCGCTGGTCAGCCGCAGCGAGCGCCGCACGGCCAAGCCCGCGCCCGCGCCGACGCGGATCCGGCTGGCGCGCACCGTGGTGCGCACGCTGTTCGCGCACCCGCGGTGGGGTGTGGTCGGCGCGCTCGCGTTCCTCACCGCGGCGCTGGCCGGCGCGCACGGCGCAGTCACCGGATGGCTGTGGGGGATGCTGGTCGCCGCGCTGGAGCGCGGCGCCACCCCGTGGGGCGCTGCGGCGGCGCTCACCGTGGCCCTGCTGCTCGCGCCGCTCGCCGTCGGGCTGGCGTTCCGGCTCTACCCGCTGTGGTGGTCGGCGGTGACCCTGCGCATGCGGCTGGCCGTGCTGCGTGGGCAGACGATGCAGCGGCGGCTCGCGCGCACCCCCGCCGGCGAGGTCGTGGCCCGCGCGCTCGACTCCGACCGACTGGTCTGGTACGTCGACCGCTGGGTCGACGTGGCCGCAGGCGTGGTCGTGGTGGTGGTGACGGCCGTGGCCGGGCAGAGCCTGCTGGCCGGGGCGGTGGTGGGCGGCGTGCTGGTCCTGTCCGCCGCCGCGTCGGCCGTGGGCGCCCCGCTCGCCGGGGCGGCGGGCCGCGAGGCCGGGGACGCCAGGGCCCGGTTCGGCAGCGCGCTGGTGTCGGCCCTCGACGCCGCGCGCACCGTCAAGCTGGCCGCCGCGACCGACGCGGTGCAGGCCCACCTGGGCCGCGTCGACGCCCACCGGGTGGCTGCCGCGATCCGGGAGCAGCGGGTGCGCATGCTGCTCGAGGGCGTGCCGGGGCTGCTCGTCCAGCTCGGCGTGGTGGCGGCGTGGGCCGCCCACCTGGCCGGCGTCTGGGACCTGGCCACCGCGCTGCTGGTGAGCACGGCCGTCGCCGGTTCCGGCTGGTTCGGGGTGGTGTTCGGCGCCGCCGTGACCGAGGTTCCCATCGCCCGGCGCTGGCTGCAGGCCACCTCGGACCTGTCGGGCGGCATCGACCTGGTCGCGGTGCCGCCCGGGGTGGACCTCACCGCCGGCGCGGCGCCCGCACCGCCGTCGGTCGGCCGGGTGCCGCTCAAGCGGCTGCGCCTCGACGAGGTCACCGCCGTGCACGACGACGGCACGGTGGGCGCCGAGGGCGTCAGCCTCGAGGTGGACGCCGGCTCGCTGGTGCTGCTCACCGGGCGGGTCGGCTCGGGGAAGTCCAGCCTGCTCGCCAGCCTGGCCGGGCTGGTCGACCACGAGGGCAGCATCCGCTGGAACGAGACGGAGGTCGACGACCCGCAGCTGTTCCTGCGCCCCGGCCAGGTCGCGTACGTGGGGCAGGTGCCGCGGGTGCTGTCGGGATCCTTCGTCGACAACGTCGCCCTCGACCACGACCGCGAGCTGACCGACGCCCTGTCCGACGCCCGGATGCACGTCGACGTGGAGGAGGCGGGCGGTCACGACGCGCTCGTCGGCCACCGCGGCGTGCGGCTCTCCGGCGGGCAGGTGCAGCGCCTGGCGCTCGCCCGCGCCCTGGCCACCGGCGCCGAGCTGCTGGTGGCCGACGACGTCTCCTCCGCGCTGGACGCGCGCACCGAGGTGGAGCTGTGGGAGGCGCTGCGCCGGCGAGGCGTGACGGTGGTGGGATGCAGCTCCAAGCGCTCGGCGCTCGCGCGCGCCGACTGCGTCGTCGTGCTCGAGGACGGTCGGGTCGCGGCCACCGGGACCTGGTCGCAGCTCGCCGACCGCTGGGGTCACCTCGCGGGCTGACCCGGCACGCGGTCGGGCCGCGCGCCGTTCTGCGGGGCCCGCACCCCCGGGGACATGACGCGGTAGCCGAGCGACTCCAGGGCCGCCGCGGCCGCGTCGGGGTGGTGGCACACCGCCGACGCCACCTCGTCGGGCCCCGGGCGCTCGACGTCCTCCTCCCGCTCGACGAGCTGCCCGCGCCTGCGCAGGGGCGCCGGCCACACCGCCTGCACCGCGGCGTTGAGCTGTGCGCCGAGGATGATGGCGAGGGCGAAGAAGAACATGGCGAGCAGGAACGCGATCGGCGCGGCCAGCGCACCATAGGTGTACCCGGTGCCGGTGATCCAGTCGAGGTAGAGCCGCAGCCCGGTGGCGCCGGCGAGGAACACCACGGCGGCGAGGAACGCCCCGGGCAGCCCCCGGTGCCAGGGCATCTTGAACGGCAGCGCGATGTGGTAGAGCGTGGTGAGGGCGAGCACCAGCGCGAGCCCGACGACGGGGTAGTACACAGCGGCCACGACGGCGTGAGCCGCGGGTTCGACGGCGTCGGGCAGCAGCTGCAGCATCCGGTCCGGTCCCAGCGCGGCGATCGGGAGCAGCACGATCCCGATCGCCAGGCCGACCAGGTACAGCAGGATCGCGAGGCTGCGCTGCCAGAGCCAGCCGCGCACCGGGTACTGGTCGTGCGCCCGGGTGATCGCGTCGATGTACGCCGCCATGGCCGACGAGCCCGACCAGAAGCTGAGGATGAACCCGATCGAGACGACCTCGCCCCGCGCGGTCGTGAGGATCTCCGCCACGGTGGGGACGATGATCTCGTCGACGGCGTTGCGGCTGAACACACCGCTGGTGATGTCGATGATCCAGCTCTGGACGGCGGTGACCGTGTTCGGGCCGAACCAGCCGCCGACGTAGCCGAGGATGCCGAAGAGCCCCAGCAGCAGCGGCGGCAGCGACAGTGTCTGCCAGAACGTCACGGAAGCCGACTCGCCGAGGACGTCGTCGTCCCACGCCTTGCGGACGAGGCGGGCCAGCATCCGCCGCGCCGGCCCCCGCCGTCCGCCACCCCCGGAGCCGGCCCCGTTGCTCCCCGCCCCGGCCACCGTCAGTCGCCGACGCCGGACGGTCGCGGCTGGTCGCCGTTGCTGCGTACCTCGGGCTCGGCTGCGGCGGCGAGCGGGCCGATGCCGTCGGGCTCGGCGGCGTCGGCCACCGCCTCCGCCGCGGCCTCGGCCGCCTGGGCCACGTCCTCCGCGGCCCGGGCCGCGAGCGCGTCGGACGCGCCCCGGTCCCGGGTGGCGGGCGAGGGCGGCACGGCCTCGGTGAACGCGCGAGAGACGCCCTGCAGCGCCGAGGTCACCTCGCTGGGGATCACCCAGAACGTGTTCCCCTCCCCTTGCGCGAGCTGGGGCAGCACCTGCAGGTACTGGTAGGCGAGCAGCTTGGGGTCGGGGTCGTTGCGGTGCACGGCCTGGAACACCTCGTCGATCGCCCGCGACTGCCCCTCGGCCTGGAGGATCGCGGCGGCCCGGTTGCCCTCCGCACGCAGGATCGCGCCCTGCTTGTCGCCCTGGGCGGTGAGGATCTGGGACTGCCGATGGCCCTCGGCGGACAGGATCGCCGCGCGCTTGTCGCGCTCGGCCCGCATCTGCTTCTCCATGGCGTCCTTGATGGTCTTCGGCGGGTCGATGGCCTTGATCTCCACCCGGTTGACCCGCAGGCCCCACTTGCCGGTGGCGTCGTCCAACACGCCACGGAGCAGGCTGTTGATCGTGTCGCGTGAGGTCAGGGTGCGCTCCAGGTCCATCGAGCCGACGACGTTCCGCAGCGTGGTGACGGTGAGCTGCTCGACGGCCTGCAGATAGCTCGCGATCTCGTAGGCCGCTGCGCGGGGGTCGGTGACCTGGAAGTAGAGCACGGTGTCGATCTCGACGACCAGGTTGTCCTCGGTGATGACCGGCTGCGGTTTGAACGACACGACCTGTTCCCGCAGGTCGATGACCGGGTACACGCGGTCGATGTAGGGGATCACGAAGTTCAGGCCCGGCTGCAGGGTGCGCTGGTACCGGCCGAGCCGTTCGACGTTGCGGGCCCTGGCCTGCGGCACGATGCGCACCGCCCGCATCACCGTGATGACGACGAACAGTGCGACCACCAGCCCGGCGATCAGCAGCGCAACGCCTTCCATGATCACTCCCTGGGGTAGACGACGGCGGTGGCGCCGTCGATCTGCAGGACGTCCACCCGCGCCCCGGCCGGGATCACGAGGCTGTCGTCCATGGCGCGCGCCGTCCATTCCTCGCCGCCGATGCGCACCCGGCCGGCGCGCCCGGTGACCTCCTGCAGCACGTAGCCCGGCTTCCCGACGAGCGCGTCGATCCCGAACTCGCCGGACCGCGGGGCCGTGAGGTGCCGGTGCGCGATGGGACGCAGGAGCACGATGCCGGCCACGGACGCCGCGGCGAACACCACGAACTGCAACGGCACCGGCAGCCCGACCGCCGCGGCGAGCGCCGTGACCCCGGCCGCGCCGCCGAGCAGGCCCAGTGCCGCCGTCAACGTGAAGATCTCCGCGGCGCCGAGCAGCACCGCGAGGACCAACCAGATGACCCAGACGTCCATGCGCGTCCTCCCGCCCGGCTACGGGCTGTTCGTCCAGTATGCGCGGCCGGACGGGCGAGAAGAAGATGTTCCGCCGAGTTCGGCGAAGCACTCACGGCACCGGCCCGCAGCTCAGCGCGCCGGAGTGGTGCCCGGCGAGCACCTGGCCGGAGGCCACGGCGAGCGCGGTGACGGGGTCCCCGGTGGCACGGCTCGCGATCGGGCGGATGCGGTCGCCCGGCCGAGTGGCCCGACCCAGGCGCCAGGTCGCGACCGTCCCGGTGGCGTCCCCGGTGAGCAGCGTCCGGGAGTCGTCCCCCGACCAGCCGAGCGCGGTGACGGCGTCGTCGTAGCCCTCCCCGAGCACGGCCTCGCGCCCCGTGGGCCCGGCGCCGGAGAAGTCCCAGAACGCGACCGCCGCCCCGCCGTCGCAGGCCATCCACCGCCCACCCGGTTCGAACGCGAGCCGGGCGACGGTCGTGGGGAACCCGCTCATGCGAAGTCGTCGCCGCCGGGGACCTTCCAGCCGTGCAGCGTGGCGTCCTGGCTGCCGCCCACGACCCAGCGCCCGTTCGGGGCCACGGCGAGCCCGGCGATGGCCCCGGGCGCTGGCAGCCGCTCCACCACCCGGTCGCTCTCCGGTTCGAGGATCGTCACGCCCTGGTAGGCGGCCGCGGCGACCCGGCGGCCGTCCCGGCGCATCCACGCCAGGCCGGTGACGGTGGACGCCAGCGGCGCCGACACGGAGCGGGGCGCCCCGTCGCGGTCCAGCACCCGGACCCGCTTCCCGTCGCCCACCGCGAGCCGGTCCGATCGCGCGGTCCAGGCGAGCGTGGCGCACCAGCGGGCACTGTGCTCGGCCAGGCGCCTGCCGTCGTCAAGGTCCCAGATGGCGATGCGCCCGCCGCCGCCCGCGGCGAGCCGGGTGCCGTCCGGGCTCACGGCCAGCCCGAGCAGGAAGTCGCCGAGGTCGAGCCGCAGCCGCCGGGTGCCGTCGAGGTCGACCACCGCGATCGTGCCCTCGGAACCGCCGGCGGCGATCCCGCCGGGCACGGCGTCGCAGGCGACGACCGGCTCGCCGACGTCGACCGTCCAGGGCAGGGCGGCGGGGGCGGCGGTCATCGACCCGCCCCGACGGCCGCACCGGTGAGGCAGGAGCGGAAGCCTGCCTCGAGCTCCGCACGGTCGAGGTTGCGGCCGATGAACACCATGCGGTTGCGCCGCGACTCCCCCGGCCGCCACGGCGCGCCGAGCTCGCCGTCGTGGAGCATGTGCACGCCCTGGAACACGTACCGGCGGTCGGTGTCGGCGAGCTGGAGCACGCCCTTGCTGCGGAACAGGTCCTGGCCGCGGGTGGCGAGCAGCCCGCCGAGCCAGGTCTCGAGCCGTGCGGTGTCCACCGTGCCGTCGGTGGCGATGCCGACGCTGGTCACGGACCGGTCGTGCTGGTGCTCGGCGTCCGGGTCAAGGAAGTCGGGCTCGGTGACCAGCACCGCGTCCAGGTCGAACGCGCGCACGTCGAGGACCTCGGCGAGGTCGACGCCGCCACGGACGGCCGGCAGCACCGCGACGTGGCCGTTGATCTGCCGGATCGCGCGGGTCACCTCGTCGACCTCGAGGGGGCTCACGAGGTCGATCTTGTTCAGCACCACCCGGTCGGCGAAGGCGATCTGCTCCACGGCCTCGTTCTCGACGCCGTCGGGCTTGGTCTCGTCGAGGTGCGCGCGGACGTGCTTCGCGTCGACGACGGTGACGATGGCGTCGAGCCGCAGCTGGGCCCGCAGGGTGTCGTCCATGAAGAACGTCTGTGCGACGGGCGCCGGGTCGGCGAGCCCGGTGGTCTCGACGAGGATGGCGTCGAATCGGTCGCGGCGGCGGAGCAGGGACCCGAGGATGCGGATGAGGTCGCCGCGCACCGTGCAGCAGATGCAGCCGTTGTTCATCTCGAACACCTCCTCCTCCGCGTCGAGGACGAGCGCGTCGTCCACCCCGACCTCACCGAACTCGTTCTCGATGACGGCGATGCGCCTGCCGTGGCGCTCGGTGAGGATCCGGTTGAGCAGGGTGGTCTTGCCGGAGCCGAGGAACCCGGTCAGCACGGTCACCGGGATGCGCTCGTCGATCATGACGTCTCCGTGGGTCGAGGGATGGCGGTACTCGCCGAACACTCAACCCATCTTGAACATGATTTTCAAATAGACGTCGGCGCATGCGTGCGGGCCGCGCGGGTGCCGCGATCGCTAGCGCTCCCCGGCCGCCCGTCGGGCGCGCCGGCGGCGCAGGGCGAGCAGCAGAAGCAGCAGGACGGCGACGCCCGCGATCGGCGCCGGCCGCTCCCGCACCCGGTCCTTCAGGCCGACGGCCCGGTCCTGCACGGTCGCCACGACCTCGTCCTTCGCGGCCGCCACCCGCGCCGGGGCGTCGAGCCGCGCGGCCAGCTGCTCCACCGTCTCGCCGACCTCGGCCCGCAGCTCCTCGATGTGCTGCCTGCGCTCGTCGTCGAGCTCGTCACCGAGCTCGTCGACGTCGGCGCGCAGCTCCTCCGGGGTCTTCGCGCGCCCGTCCACGACGGGCCGCTCGGGCGCCAGTGGGGCCGTGGTGTCGTCGGTCGCCGCCCTGTCAGCGGACACCGCCTCGTCGTCGCCTCGCCTCGCACCCGCACTCATGGTGATGGCCCTCCCTGTCGCTCCACCGTCGCCGTGCCACGCGCGGGATGACCGTTTCCGGCGCCGTCCAACCATCCGGCGCGCCGTCGCACACACTCCTCCGGGACCGGGTGAATCACATCCGTGAAAGCTGCTGCGGGTGATCACACATTGCGCTCGGCGCGCCACTCGTACCCACTTCCAGTTGTTCGGCCGACCCACACGGGTGCGTACCCGATGCATTCCCGGTCGCCGAGCCGTAACGTGCCTTGCGGAACAACCTTCACCCGGATCGCAAGAAATGGTGGTGGCCGTGAACGTCAAGAAAGCTGCCGGCTGGACCGCGATGGCCTTCCTGGTCTGGTTCGTCGTGGCCCAACCCTCCGGCGCCGCCGGCACGGTGCACGGCATGGGGAACATGATGCAGAACGCCGCCGAGGGGATGTCGACGTTCATCACCTCGATGTTCTGACCGGCTCGGGCCCGCGGGCCCGACCCGGGAGGCACGGTCAGACCGGCCGGGGCGCATACATGATCACGGCGACGCCGGCGAGGCAGATGAGCGCGCCAGCGATGTCGTAGCGGTCCGGCCGGAATCCGTCGACCACCATTCCCCACATCAGCGACCCGGCGACGAACACGCCGCCGTACGCGGCGAGAATGCGCCCGAAATGGGCGTCGGGCTGCATTGTGGCGACGAATCCGTAGACTCCCAGGGCGAGCACCCCCGCGCCGATCCAGGCGATTCCGCGGTGCTCGCGGACGCCCTGCCAGACCAGCCAGGCGCCACCGATCTCCGCGAGCGCGGCGAGGACGAACAGGACGATCGAGCGCACGACGGTCATGCCGCTGAACCCTGAGGGGCGAACGGGATCGGGCAGGCCGAGTCGCAGGAGCACGTGGCGAGGTCGGCGCACTCGGCGGCGACGACGTCGAGCAGGGTGGCGCGGATCTGCTGCAGGTGTCCGATCCGTGCCTCCACCTCGGCGACCTTGGCCGCTGCCGCCTCCCGCAGCCCCGGCCGGGGACCGCGGTGGCCGGCGACCTCGACCAGCTCCCCGATCTCGGTGAGGGTGAACCCGAGCCGCTGCAGCCCGCGGATGGACCGCAGCGCCGTGACCGCGTCCGGCCCGTACTCGCGGTGCCCGCCCGGCGACCGGCCCGGGTCCGGCAGCAGGCCTCGGCGCTCGTAGTAGCGCAGCGTCTGCACGTTCACCCCGGCCGCGCGGGCTAGTTGCCCCGACCGCAGGCCCTCGCTCACGACGCCGTCCCCGCCCGCACCGCGGCGGCCCGCCGGACGATCCCGTCGAGCACCTCGGCCCGGGCATCCGGCACGCGCACGTCCAGCACGAGCACCCCGCCGTTCCTCGTCAGCTGGAAGTCGAAGAACGCGCAGCAGGCCGACTCCCGCGCGGTCAGCTCCCGCACGGTCGCCTCCGTCCGCGGACCTGGGTCCAGGCGCAGCCGCAGCAACCCCGGCGCCGGGCGGTCGTGCCCGAGCAGCGCGTCCGCGAACAGCGCGTCGAACTCCGCCACCCGCAGCGGCCGCTCCGCCGTCGGCAGCGTGCACGCATCCATGGGCACCCATGCCTGCGCGTCGCCAACTCCCTGTGCACCCATCGCACGTCCTTCCGCCGTGACCCGTCCAAGCCACGGTAGGCCCGTACCGTGGTACGGGATGCAAGCGGCGGCGGCGCGGTGCCCTACGGGAGGCGGCGCCCGAACCGGTAGCGCAGGATGCGGCCGACGTCGCGGAAGCCCGGCAGCCGGGCGAGCACCCGCATCTGGACGCGGCCGGTCAGCGGCATCCGGTTCAGGCCCGGCATGTCCACGCTGCGGATCGCATCGAGGCACTCCAGCCCCTCGTGCCACGTCTCGATCTCGTGCGGGTCGTCGATCGCCCAGTGCAGTCTCGCCCCGGAGGTTCTGACCGCGGGCACCAGCTTCTGGAGGCGGATGCCGAGCGAGCCGTAGCAGTCGAAGAGGAGCTCGCCTTCCGGGAACCGCCCCGCGATCCGTTGGATCAGCCGCCTGCCGTCCTCCTTGCGGAGGTACATCGTGAGGCCCTCGAAGACGGCCACGGTCGGACGGTCGGCGGGGACGGCGTCCGGCCAGGTGTCGTCGGTGACCGAGGCCCCGACCGCGCGGTAGTCCCCGGAAGGCGCCGGGAGCAGCCGCTCGCGCAGGCCGATCACCTCGGGGTGGTCGAGGTCGACCCAGCAGACCGACGGCGGCGGTTCGAGACGCTGCACCCGCGTGTCGAGGCCGCAGGCGAGATGCAGCACGGTGGCCTCCGGGTGGGCGGCCAGGAAGGCCCTGGTCCAGTTGTCGAGCTGCCGCGCCCGCAGCGCCACGCCCGCCGCGGTCGTGGCCGTCATGCCCGTCCGGCGGAAGTCGTAGTCGATCCGGCGGACGGCGGCCGCTGCGGCGTCGTCGCCCAGGATCGGGCGGGCGGACCGGCTGTCGAGCGCGCGCCCGTACAGCGTGGCGAGGAGGGTCTCCTGCGCACCGGTCAGGCTGGTCTTCTCGCGGTCCACGCCGCGTCACCCGGCGGCGACGACGAGGCCGTGCGCCTCGGCGTCCCGGCTGCGCAGCACCTCGGCCACCCTCTCGTAGGCCGGGTCGCCCGGCACGGTGCGCTCCACGCTGAGCCCGGCCGGACCACTGACGATGCGCGTGGGGAACGCCTCGGCGTCGGTGACGGAGAAGCGACCGTCCGCGGTGCGGGTGAAGGTGAATCGGGCGATCACCGAGTCCCGCGTGGCCTGCGGCTTCTGCTCCGCGACGTGGTTGCCCAGCCCGTAGGCCACCCACTCGCCGTCGATCCGCTCGAACGGCTGCACGACGTGGGCGTGGTGGCCGACCACCAGGTCGACGTCGGGTGAGGCGAGCAACCCGGCTGCGATCTCCCGCTGCGCCTCGGTCGGCGCGGAGTTGTACTCGGTGCAGCAGTGCACGCTCGCGATCACCAGCTCGGCGCCCGCCCGGCGGGCCAGGGACGCGTCCTCCAGCATCGCGTCGAGCTCCGGCACGGTCGCGTCGAAGTCGTTGACCGCCCACGCCCGCCCCGCAGGCTCGGGGATCCCGTTGAGTCCGAAGGTCCAGGAGGTGTGCCCGACGCGGACGCCCTGCACCTCGACGATGTGCGGCGTGCGGCTCCCCTCCGCGCTGGCGAACGTGCCGGCGTGGCCGATCCCGCCGGCGTCCAGGGTGTCCAGCGTGCGGACCAGGCCGTCGAACCCGGCGTCGAGCGAGTGGTTCGACGCCGTGGAACACGTGTCGTAGCCCGCACCCGCCAGCGCGTCGACGATCTGCGGCTGCACGTCGAACGAGGGGTAGCCGGCGAACGGGCCGTCCGGCCCCGCCAGCGGCGTCTCGAGATGGCAGATGGCGAGGTCCGCGTCCCGGATCAACGGAGCGACGTCGGCGAACACGTCGGTGAAGTCGTAACCGGCTCCCGTCGCCCCACCGGCCTGGGCCGCGCCCCGGACCAGCCAGCCGCTCTGGTGCAGCAGCACGTCCCCCGAGACGATCACCCGGACCACGCGCGCCGGCACCGGCACGGCGACCCCCTCGACGGCGCCCCCCGCCGACGGGACCGCGGCGCAGGCGGCGAGCACCACCACACCGACCGCGACCAGCGCGACACCGGCGTCACCGGCCGAGCGCGTCCCCGTCATGATCCGAGGCTAGGAGCGATCAGCGGCCGCGGGCAGTCACACGTCGGGGCGAAATCGACGAACACGCCGACCGCGATGCGACGCACCCGACCGGCCGCGTAGTACCGCAACACCCGATCAGCGGGAACCGCGTCCGGGTGGGGGTGCGTTCCGCGGAACGCGATCTCGGCTCACCCCCGTCACGAGGCCACGGGATCCGGGCGCCGGAACACCCGCGCGGCCGCGACCTGCCCGGTGCCGTCCGGGGCGTCGAGCTCGGCGAGGTGGCGGGCGATGCGGTCGTCGACCGACAGGTACTTGCGCCCCGCGCGCAGATCGGCGTCGTTGCGCAGCCGGATGATCAGCGGGAACGCGCTCAGCGCGCCCGCGTCGAACAGGCCGGTCGTGTAGATCAGCTGCACGCCCAGGGCCCGGGCGACGCCGAACTGCAGCTCCAGCAGGTACCCCGCCGACGCCCGCCCGATCGGGTTGTCCAGGAACAGCACGCCGGCGTGCGGGCGCCTGCCCTGCCCCCGCTGGTGGGCGCGCAGCGCGGCCATCGTGCAGTACAGGACGATCGCGGCCGTCAGCTGCTGCCCGCCGGAGAACACGTCGCGGATCTCCGAGACCCGCAGCCGCTCGGTGCGCAGCACCGCGTCGGGCTTGAGCATCTCCACCCGCACGCCCTTGGGCATCGCCGCGCGCACGCCGCGCAGCAGCAGCGACATCCCGTCGCGCTGCCCGCGGGCGGCCCCGGCCCGTTCCCCGGCGGTGCGGTCGACCACCTCGCCGAGCTCGTGGAGCAGGACCGCGTCGGTGACCTCGTCGAAGCGGATGCGCAGGAACTGCTGGCCCGACCAGTCCGACAGGCCCTCGGGCAGCTCCGACAGCCGCTGCGCGAGCCGCAGCGTGCGCAGGGCCTCCCCCACCATGCCGTGCAGGCGCGTGACGATGCCCGAGCGGTGCCGGCCGATGTTGGCCAGGTCGTCGTCGAGCGAGCGCAGCCGCGGGCGCAGCGCCTGCTCCCACTCGGCGGCGAGGCCCGGCATGTCGGCGCGGGCCACGCCGAGCAGGTGGTTGCGCACCGGTCTGGTGACGCCGGAGAAGCGCGCCTCCTGCGCGAACTGGGCCACCGCGTCGAC